>CALITC010000001.1 GCA_938041505.1 uncultured Patescibacteria group bacterium
ATTTTCATAGTCACAACTCTACTACTACAGGATTGACTATATTTGATTATTGTATAAGGATGTGTAGTAATATGAACATCTCAACTTTAGCAAAAATTCTTGGTGTGTCTATCAGTGATCTACGTGATACTGCCAACGAGAATAACATTCGCGGCTTTTATGGTCGAAATACTCGCATACCATACAATTCAGCCATGGAGGTTACCAAAGTCCTTCGCCCAGATAAGGCAAAAAACCTCAAAAACGACGACAAGGTTTATTTACCCGCTACCCTGACGGTGGCCGAGCTTGCAGAAGCTATTGGTAAGCAACCTGGGATTGTCGTCAAATCTCTGATTATGAGTGGAGTAATGGCTACATTGAACGAAACTATAGATTTTGATACGGCTTCGCTAATATCGGCAGAGCTCGGAGTAGAAATTTTCCCTGAGGGAGGAGCGTTTGATGAAGATGATACCAAGATACAGAGCGCTCCTGATGTAAACCACTTCAATGCAGCTGAGACTGATACTGAAGGTAAGGTTGTGGATCGAATTCCTGTAGTCACAGTCATGGGGCATGTGGACCACGGTAAGACGACCCTCCTCGATACAATTCGTAAGAGTAATGTCGCGGGCGGTGAAGCGGGTGCTATCACTCAACATATCAGTAGTTATCAAATAGATTACAAAGATAAAAAGGTAACATTTGTCGACACACCAGGGCACGAAGCCTTCACAGCAATGCGTGCTCGTGGAAGTCAGCTGGCAGATTTTATTATTCTTGTCGTTGCCGCTACCGAAGGGCCTAAACCACAAACAGTGGAAGTCATTGAGCGGGCAAAACTGGCGAAAACACCTGTTATTGTTGCAATTAATAAAATCGATCTTCCAGCCGCAGACATCGAGAAGACCAAGACTGATGTATCTGCATTTGGATTAGTACCTGAAGAGTGGGGTGGAGATACACCTTATATTCCAATCTCGGCCAAGAATAATGAAAACCTTGACAAGCTGCTCGATACCATTATGCTTCACGCCGAAATTGCCGAGCTCAAAGGAACAGTTGATGCACTCGGTAAAGCGGTGGTAGTGGAGTGCCACAAAGACACCAAGCTTGGAGTTGTAACTACAATCCTTGTAACCCGTGACTCTATTCGTATGGGTGACGTTATAAGTTGCGGCGTACTCACTGGAAAAGTGAAAAGATTAGAGAATAGTGAAGGTAAGATGGTTGGTAAGGCCGAACTTGCCTCCCCCGCTCTTCTGCTTGGACTTTCCGATGTAGTAAATGTTGGTGAGGAAATTGTTGTGCATAAGAACAAAAAAGAGGCGGAGGTTGTTGCAACCGCTGAGAGACATAAACGATCTACTCGCAAAGTCGTGACTTCGCACAAAGAGGAGCGCAAAATTGAAGATCAGATCAACCTTGTACTCAAAGCTGATGTGCAAGGATCCCTCGAAGCCTTGAAAGAGAGTATTTTAAAAATCCCTCAAGATAAGGTTAAGATCACGATCAAGCAAGAAGCTGTGGGTAGTGTCAATACCAATGACATCGAATTTGCGAAGACTTCGAGTTCTACTATCCTTGCTTTCCACACGACAATTGATAAGAAGGTTGAAGCTGACGTTCGTAATAAAGTGGTGAATGTCGTACAGAGTGACATAATCTACGAGATTTTGAACTGGTTAGAAGAAGAAATTTTGGCTAACACTGAGCATGAGATAAAAACTACCGTGTTGGGATCTGCAGAGGTGCTGGCAGTCTTCAAGAGTGATAAGGCTTCTATCCAAGTGTTTGGAGGTGAAGTAAAGAGGGGTAAAGTCCTTGATAACAAACCTCTTCGCTTGATGAGAGACGGAGAAGAAGTTGGAAAGCTAGAGATTGTCGAGCTACAAAAAGACAGGTCTCCAGCCAAAGAAATTAACATTAGTCAGCAGTTTGGTGTATCTGTCAGCGGTAAGGGAAAGGTTGAGGTTGGTGATATAGTAGAGAGTATTGATGAGCAGGTGGTGGCGTAAAAAAAGGCATAATTTCTTACACCTCATCTATTTTTTTAACTCTACCACTTACTTTATAAGTTCAATCTCAGTTTCTTTAAGGTTAAAAACTTCAGCATGGCTACTCCCTTTTGAATTTATGGTGCAGCTTATATCTCCCTCATCTTCTAACTTAATAGATAGAACATTTTGGACTTTACTATTTAGATATATATGAACCCAATCTCCATAGATATCAATAAACTCTATTGGTGAAATGATTTCACATAAGGTTCCTTTCTTAGAATGATCTTCAACCTCTCTGTCTTCATCAAGATCCAGAACTGCTTGTATTTTCCCTTTTATGTAAATTTTATTACATATCTTCAAATTTTCTAATGTGATACCAACTACTTGCGCCTCACTTAGCTTAGCAAAAATTGACATTTTATTGACTCCTATGTTTTAACATTAGCATTTCATAATATATAAACTAAAATTTGTCAAATATGGAAAAGCGTGATTTGTGGTGTGTACCACTTAAGATATACACTGATGAGGTTTTTAATATATCCTATGTTAAGATTTTGGGAGAAGGTTGTTTTGAGTCTATTAAGATCCCGACGACTTTGGAAAAATTCAAATCAAGACATATTCTCAACCCTTCTCACCTTCTACACGTCGAGATGATCAAAACTAGAAAGAACTGGATATTGAAAAATGTACTTGAACATAGGCAGATTATGCAGCTGGACACTTATCCTGACTTTTTGAAACAAGCACAATTAATCACTGTTTTACTAAAACATTTGTACGACGACCAAGAGACCAGGTTACTACCCTGGCTGGTAGAATATTTTGAAGGTCGAGCTTTTGGAGAGGTCGAGATTGTGAAGTTTGAAAGTGAGCTTATGCAGCAATTGGGATTTCGATAGGATAAAATTCTCAATGCAATATTGAGCTTGAATTGAGTTGTAAAGTTACAGTTCAACGAATTCACCACTCTTTTGACAACAACACCTTGATTGATTTTAATTATAGATATAAAACCGATCGAATAGACCACCCTCATTACATTTTTTTATACTATGCCCAAAAAATCTAAAATTGGTAGCACTCAGGCTCAACTTAGAAAATATCGTGACAGATTTAGCAAGATTTGGGACGTTGCATGGCCTCCTCGCATTAAGGCTTTCAAAACCCCTGGCCTTACATTGCAGTCAGTATCTGGATCCAGTCGCCTTCTACAAAGTATTGTTGCAATTAGCTTCATTGGAGTTATTATATCCTTAATTTTTATTACATTTGGCATATTCAATCTATTCACTGTCGAAGAAGCTTCTGAGGGAGGTTATGTTCGTGAGGTTGCGATCAATAGCTCCTTGGATACTTTTAACCCTGTACTTGATCTTGGAAGTGATGCTGAGCAAAGAGTTTCTGAATTGCTTTATCACCCGCTGTATTACGTAGAGTATCCTGACTTTACTCAAAATGCGCTAGAAGATCCTGTTATCACCCCTGTACTACTTTCCGAAGAGCCTCAATGGCAAGATGCTAATAACCCAGATACTGAAAACAGATTCAAAACATTGCAATTTTCTTTGAAAGAAGACTTAAAATGGTCGGACGATTCTGCCTTAACGGTCGATGATGTAAAATATAGCTTTGATAGACTTAAAGAAGCCCAAGGAAATACTCAGTTTAAGGCGCTTCTTCAGAATGTTACCTTTAACAAAGTTAATGATACTCAGTTCCAGCTTATTAGTAGCATAGCTAACCCACAATTAAGATTTACTTCCAACTTTAGTCCGGTTTCGAAGGAGTATTACTCATCTCAGAATACTGCCCGTTTATTCACAGACCCAAAGTCATCAAAACCCACTGTTACGAGCGGCTACTATACTTTTACTGATGAAGATGTGGACGATCCAGATACAGCAGAGACTGAAAAGGTTGCCAACCCTATTAAAAATTCTGAAACTGGAAATATTGATAAAGTCATTCTTAATAAAAACCAGGTGAATAACTATCGAGAACCCCAGATTGATACCTATGTTTTTCATAGTGTAGATGGTGTTTTTGATAGCCCGAACACAACCACACTAGAGAATCTAGCACAGAGTGGAGAGGTAGATCTTTTTAGCAGGCTTCTAGGCACCAACCTTGATTTGGCACCGTCCGCACTCGCTGATAAGACGGGCTTAGAACAGCAGATTGTGCCCACCAATACTTTTTATACTGTTAACTTAAATATTAGATCAGGAGAGATTTTTGTTAATCAAACTCTGCGAAGGTATGTCATTTGTAAACTCCTAACATTCACAGGAAGTTCTTCATATAACGAATTCCTTACGCCAGTCCCAAACAACAAAGCTATTACTCCCTTGCAGTTAGGTAATACGAGCGAGCCAGACTGTCCTACTCAAGCAGAAGAAGCTCTGGACGATACAGTATACTCATTCAGAGATAATGCCGAGACAGGTAGTAGGGAATTGCTAATATTCGGCCTACCTACTTCTATTCAGCTTGTGAGTGTTGGTGATTCAGGACCACTTCTTACTGATTTAGTAAACTTCTTCACAAATGAGATAGGGATCCCAGCTGAGGTAACAAATGAGTCACAAGAAGCAGAAGAAAAACTTGCGAGTAAGGAATATAACGTTGCCTTTTTACCAATTACATATGTCAGTAAAGATCTTAACCCGATTTACGGCGCAAGTGGTCGTGACATAAGTGAGATTCGACGAAACAGAAGAGTAGATCCTGATACATTCGAAGCTAATCTTTTACGTTACGATCTATCCAACTACCAAGATGAAGAGGCAAGGCAAGAGCTTGTAGATTTCTTCAATAGAGAGTACATATCTCTGAACATGTACCAGCTTAACCAGGAGTATAACTATTCTGATCGAATCATTAATTTGTCAGAGAGCATTCCAGACCTTCATGTGTTCAATACCGATTTGTATAAAACCCTACCAGAATGGTTTACTAATACAAAACGCAGCCTCAAATAACAGCTTTGTATATGAACACAAATAAGGTATCTAACTTTACAAATTTTATCTGAAGATGTACGGTAAAGGTACTATGAATAACAAAATACACTATACTTACATGCATTGTTCAAAGGAAGACTTTGAAAATGAGGTGAGTTTCGACGAAGCCGTCTTCTCAAAAAAACTAGGTGAGTTATTTGAACTAGATCTGCAAATTGATAGAATTGATGTTGTTTTTGATCTTGAGAAAGGTCAATCGAGCAACCCATTTAAATGCACAGTAAATGTCGTATCACCTAAAGCAGGTTTGACACACTCTGAATCGGGAGAAGATGTGGCAAAAGTTGCCCGCGCTTCGATTGATAAGGTGGTAATGGAATTACACGATAAAAATAAACAACTTCACTCTCATAAATAATTGAGAGGCCTACCCTCATATGCCTTCTGCTTATACTTACCAAAATAACAACATCCAAAGAACTTGGTTGCTAATCTTCCTTTTTGTTGGGGTGACCAGCGGTCTTTTTTATATTATTGGTGCGTTCTATGGTAATAGTGCACTTGGTATTTTGGGTCTGGTTATTAGTCTTGGTCAGGCATTCATAGCCTATTTTACCGGAGATAAGATTGCGCTTTCAACAGTAAGAGCCCAGCAAGTAGATGCTCAGCAGGCACCCCAGATACACACCATGGTAGAAAATTTATCAAAAATCGCTGGTATACCAAAGCCAAAAATTTATATTTCTCCTGACAAGTCTGCTAACGCATTTGCAGCCGGAAGAGACCCTGAACACGCTTCGATTTGCCTCAACCAAGGTATATTAAAAATATTAAATAAGTCAGAACTGGAAGGGGTAATTGCCCATGAACTATCTCATATTAAGAATAGAGATATTTTGGTTATGACTGTGGCAATGGTTATGGCTTCTGCTATTAGTTTTGTTGCAGACTTGGGATTTCGTACTCAATTCTGGGGATTTAGAGACAATGATTCAGAATCAAAAAGTCCTGTGATATTCATTGTTTACTTAGCGACTATATTACTAGCTCCACTTCTGGCACTACTAATACAATCTAGTATTTCACGACAGCGAGAATTCCTTGCTGATGCGACTGGCGCCATAATGACGAGGTACCCTGATGGCCTTAAAAATGCCCTTATCAAGCTACATCAGAGTCCGATTCCAACTAGTAATTACTCAACTGCAATGAACCATTTTTACATCACTCCTGTAAAGCGGACTTTTGGAGCTAAAATAAACTCTTTATTCTCTACCCACCCACCAGTGCAAGACCGTGTAAGAGCATTGGAAAACATGGGAGGATCTAAGTGATAGACATATTTATAAATTAAAAAAAAACTCCTAAAATGGAGGCTATTTTGTGAGTTGCTAGAATTTTATACGTAGAGTGCGATAACTCTGATTATGACAAATAAAGCAATAAACAGAACACTTAGATTTACAACCGACTTCTCTATACCTCGACGAGTCAAATAAACCTGATCGCCACCACCAAACGTGGAAGATAGGCCTGCACCACGATTCTGCATCAAGATTAGAATAGTTGACATAGTTAGGCAAAAAACTTGTCCTAGAAGTAATATTTCTGATAAAGGCATATGATATATGTAAGTAAAATTGTTATTTTTTTTCTCGTCAATAAAAGAAGCCGTTATTCGCCTTTGAATTCAGTGTAGTTATTCAAGTACTTCTCGACTTCTTCTTTTGCAGCTTTTACATCATACGTTGCTCCGACTTCATTAGGAGTGATCCATTTTCCTTTTTTGAACTTTTGCATGTTAGTAAAGAAGTCTTTCAAATCTTTCATAAAATGACTTGGGATATCATTAATGTCTTGATATTCGTCAAACCTTGGGTCCACAGTTGGTACAGCGACTATTTTAAAATCACGCTCACCGGAATCGACCATGTCAAACATACCTAGTGCGCGACATGGAACAACCGTCATCGGAGGAATAGCGTTGGTTCCAAGGACAAAAACATCCACAGCATCCCCATCTTCTGCTTTAGTGCTTGGTATAAAACCATAATTAGCAGGATAAAATGCTGCTCCATACAACACTCTATCGAGTTCAAGAGCGCCTGTTTGAGGGTTTAGCTCGTATTTATTATGACTTCCTTGTGGGATTTCTATAACTACAGTAAATTCTTCTGCTGTTCCTGAGGGCAGGAAGTATAAATTTTGGTTATTCATATACTATTAGTTATTTACCTTTTTTTAGTTTTCGTAAAGACCAATAAACAGCATTAGTCAGCTAGTCAGAATAAATATCAAATTTTAAGAAATTACTAATTTCTTTGAGTTTCAAACGGTTTTTGTAAGAATACTTTAAGAAGCTGGCGTAAGTCTTAGATAACTCACCTGCTGAAGAAAAGCCGACTATTTCTCTAGTCTTTGGATTGTATATTATTTTTACGAAGCCATCTTTGTTGGGGTGGGAGAAAAAGATAATTTCAGGCTTTACATTTTGTCTATGTTTGGCAACAGCTTCACTCATCCCAACCGTGATTGCTCCATTACTAGATTTTATTTTTACTGTGGGAACATTATGACTTTTGTGGAGCATTCGCACCTCTTCCTGGACTGCAGAAAGGCTATTAGCTACAATTTTAAGCTTATTTCCAGTTTTTCGCTCGTGCTTTAATTGCTTAAAGCGAAGGAAATTTTCAAGAGTTTTGTGTTGCTGTAAGCCTTTGTCAGTAACACTACCGAAGGCGTAGACATTGGATACATTAGTATTGCCACGATAATTAGTAGTGATTCCTTTGTTTGCAAATTTTATTTTTGCTTTGGCCAAGTTTAGGT
Source organism: uncultured Patescibacteria group bacterium (assembly GCA_938041505.1). GTDB lineage: Bacteria > Patescibacteriota > JACMRA01 > JACMRA01 > JACMRA01 > CALITC01. The sequence continues at coordinate 7,787 of CALITC010000001.1, forward strand.
AATCTCCATTGATCAGCTCTTTGGAAGGCACGTACACCTGATTTGACACATGTTTGTATCCATCTTCAAGATAAATATTAAATTCATTGTTAATATATAACACCTTTTTAATTTGGTTACCAAAGTTAAAATCTACTTTTTTACTCATTAATTTTTTAAGTAAAAAGTTAGTCGCTGTTAGATCCATAGCCTTGAGACATTCATACGAAGGCTTTGACTCGAAAATATCAACTTTAATTCCGAAGTTAGAATAGATATCTGCAATTTCGAGAGTTTCCTCATTAAACCCAACTATTGCAATTGAATTAGGAACTTGATTGAATTTCCAATAATTCCACTTATGGCAAACTGGTACAGACTCAAGACCTTCTAACTTGAGACCTGCGAGGCAATTTTTCCCTGCGGTAATATAGACGTTTTTGTATTCCAATAACTTTGACTCATCAGAATAAAAGTCGACAATCTCCAAAGTGTTACGTTTTACAAATCTACCCTTACCTCTTAAGAGTGCGATGTTAGGATTACTCTCTATTTCGCTTTGTAACTGAGATTCTCTTTCTTTGATACTCCACTTAGTAAAGTCAAAAATCTCTTGTCTGAATTTTAGAAGCTGCTTTTGCCTATCTTTATCGTCTTTAAAAAATTTTAAATTTAAGGCAAACTCTTCTGATTTTTGCTTGATTATCTGATTTGGCAGGTCGGTATTATGAACAGAAGATCCTCCTACACCGAGCTGCTCGATAAGAAGTACTTTATGATCTAACTCCGCAAGCTGTTTAGCTAAGAACAGGCCAGTATGACCAGCTCCAATGATTACATGATCACTACGCTGCATGTTCAGTCATTAAAGCAGATAATTTCAATAATGTCAAATTATTCCATACCTTCCTACAATTCTCGATCGAAAATATATTACCACTACTATTTTATATCAAAGCTATAAACAAAATAAACTGTTATTATCATCTTCAATAATTGGCTTCGATTTACCTGTGTCTATAGTTTTTTCTGGCGTAATTATTTGAGTATCAGATACTTTGATTTTGGAATCTTCGGCTATGAATAAATTCTGACTTTCTGGCTCGATAATCAAATCCTTTGCTTTAGGCTTTTGTTTTTTTTCCGCCATATACACGTTATATGCAGCTCTTATGTTATAGTCAAGTGACATGTGCTAAATAGACACAACTTCACCTTCAACAGTCTCCACATCAATACGTACGAATTTTATAACCTTAAGCAAACCCCACATTACCCAGGTTGCAAATAAGGAAATAAAGCTTAAAACTGAGCGTAATATTAAACCTAAAACAAAGATTATCAAGGCCATTACAGCAGGGAAAATTGTGTCTTTGTTGATGAGAAAGTCAGTAGGTAAGAATGGGACTACACCTTCGATATCATTACTACTACCTTCGCTAATGTATGTATTCAAGCGGTATTGGTAGTACTGCCTGACTACTTCTTCGTATTTTTCTTGATTCAATACCTCATCTAGAGAGAACGTAGACTCAGGATAATCCTCGGCTAAATGTGTCGTCAATCTATTTTTACGTTCATTTAATACGGCATTACCACAGTCCCCATCCACACCGTTTTTAAACTGACAATCGAGCTCAATATCAACTTCTTCAGCACTCAATATTACCGGTTTCCCACCCTTGTAGTTGTATATTAAAAAGTCTTCAAAAGTATTTTCAATATTACCTTCTCCAAAAAGCTCATCATTGGTGATAAATGCTTTATTGAGGTTTACTGCGTTCAGTGACCTATCCTTACCCATTATAATTCCATCAAAAACAGCGCTATTCTCAAGAGCATTCTTGTTGATAAATTCAACTGTTCCAACATTAACTATACTATTAAATACACCTAAAGAAAGCGTTAAGAGAGTGATTGTAATTAGAAGGTTTGTAGCCTCAGATCCAATCTGATGAATTGAAAATAGCCTACTCCCTAATTGAGATTTTTCAACTTCGGTGTATGCGAGGTAATACAGAATTGCAACAATGGCTAGAGCACCCCAAGTAATAATTGAGGCTATTTGTCCGACAAAACTACTTGTCATCACAATAAGCAGCATGTGCCCTAATAAGCATAACCAGACATAGCTACGATCTGCCACAATAAGGAAAAAAACTATTGTCGTACTTATATACAACAGGAAAAACAATATGCTTAAAATTGCTGGGACAGAGAATAAATTGATGCTAGCAAAAGCAACTAGCGCAAACGACACTAATGAGAGTATTAGAAAAATAATTGATTTCCTAAAGACTCTTTTTACACCACTTATTTGGTCTTGATCTTGATTAAAAATGGTGTTGAAAGAATTTATTTTGTGTACATTATTTCTGACTTCCGAATCTTCGTTGAATACTACCATTTTATGAGGTATTTTTTGAACCTTATCTTTAAATCCTGACAAAAAAGAGGCTTTTACACCTTTATTGTCCTTATCATCCCTTGTTTTTGCGAAGAATTTGCTCATACCTGTAGTTTGTTATTTTCAGCACTGAAAAACTTACGCCTCTGTAGGCTCGTTAGACATATCTTGATGAATTTTCTGAGCAGTGTCAAAGTCCAACATTGTTAAATAAAGTTTTTCGTCAGCTTCAAGACTTAATACTGTGAATTCTTTTTCTTCTCCCAGCTTAAGAAGGTCATGAATCTGTGCTGCAGACTCAATCTCTTGGTCTATCATTTGAGAAACGTGGCACAAACCCTGTATATCGTCTTCGTTTACGATAATTGCTCCGTATGCGACAATTTTGCTAACTTTACCTTTAAATATGTTCCCTGGTTGATTAGCTTTTACAAACTCTATCCAAGGGTTAGGTAGTAATTGTTTGATAGAAAGATTAATTCTGTTGTCGCTATCAATCTCGACAATCTTAGCTTTAACTTTTTGGCCAATTTTATATTCGATGCGCGGATCTTCCACCTTTTTCCAGGCAATTTCAGAAATATGTACAAGCCCTTCTAGATCTTCATCGAAACGAATAAACACACCGAAGTCAACTGCACCCACAACTGTTCCATCTACAATACTACCTACTTCATACTTAGATAACTTCTCTTTAGCGAGTTCGTCTGAAACCGCTTTTTCTGAAGCAATAAGAGTATCGCCATCCTCATTAATTGAGAGGATTTTAACGGTGAAACTCTGACCAATGTATTTTTTCATTTGGTTAAGAAGGCTTTTGTCCTCGACCCCTACTTGCTTAATTGCGTGAGTTGGTGACAAAAGAGACGCAGGTAAGAACCCATCAACCCCCATAATTCTAACCAAGAATCCACCACGGTTAGCATCTCTAATTTTGGCTTCCACAGTCTCCTGAGCTTCAAATATTCTTTTCACTTCGGACCAAATCTTGTCTCTACCGATTGCACGGAAACTTAATTCAACCATATGCTTTTCGTTATCGAGGTCGACGACGATCGCTTCGACAGTCTCGCCTAACTTAATAGTAGCAAGGTATTCTTCGTTATACAGCTCTCTACCACGGACAATTCCAAGTCCTACATTTTCAATATCAAGAATCACTTCATTCTTAGACATGTGAATTACTTTTCCTTGAATTGTATTTCCAAGGGTTACGGTGTTAATTTCGGTTACATGTTGCATTAGATCACCCATCGATGGTTGGGTTTGAGTTACATTAGAGGTCATGATACTTTTTATACATATAAAACGACATTTTGTCAACGCTCGTTTCACATGATTTGTGATTCATACATAGCCGCTGTCAACCTAACCTTATAAGCCAAAGTGGTCTGAGATTATTTAATTTCTCCTGCCTTACCATCGACCGTATAACTTTCGGCGGTAAAATCATCTATTCCAGTCACCAGAACATCTTCAAATAGATCTCTATTTTGGCGAGTTTCGTTGTTGATCTCCATTTCAAAAGTAATTGTTTTTTCCGGCTCGCTTATCCCTGTATAACTTGGAATATTTCCAGGCTTCCAAATAATCTCACCGTTGCTAGAGCTGTAGCTAATTTCATTGCTACTAGAGCTTGGTAAAATACTATTTTCTTGCCAGATAGATGGTGGGAAGGTGGTTTTTGTTTTTAGGGTCACGTCGTTAACCTTATTTTGCCTATTTGTAAGCGTCCACGTCACCTTGAATCTTCGGAGGGCAGAATTACGATCACTATTAGGAATCTCCTCAATTTCTTGTCTTAGGTTGAGCTCTCCAGTGGCTTTGTAAAGATCCCCAGTAAACTGCACTACCTGTTGATTAGTGGCTTTTGCTTCAGCCTGAGGTTGCAAGGTGTATGTATTTTGACTCAAGTCACTTTTTGCAAAATCATCACCTTCTTTGACTTGAGCTGTATATTGCAGGACTCCTTTGCTTTGGGGAGGGACTGTTTCTAACTCCGGCACCCCATTGGCACGCCAAACAATACTACGGTTATTAATATCACCAACACTACCTCCAACATAAGCAAGAGTGGAGTAATCGAGGATGTCTGCTGGGTCTTCAACAGAGGCTATAACCTCTACGCTTTTGAGTGTTACCGTAGATCGATTTTGATACTCTACTTCGAAGGTTAGATCTTCACCCGGCTCAAAGGTCGATGTTGGGGTTTTGCCTCGAATACTGGTCGTCACTATCAATGGCTGAGATGTGATTGTTACATCACGAGTTTTTTGTGAGATTACTTTATATTCCCCAGCAGCATCTTTTACAGCGATCTCTACTCGGAATGTTTGCCTGACTCCATCAGCGCCTTGAAGAATACCATTCACTTTTAGGTTTTGCTTTTGAATTCTAGGGATAGAGGATACAAACCATACGTTGTTTCCATCATCTGGATCTGTCCGGATATCGCTAGAATTAGAAAGCTGAAGCTTTGAATCAAGATACTCAAAACCACCTCGATCAGGGTAAATCATACTTATTCGAACATCTTTAATTTCTTTGTCACTCAGGTTTTCGAATTCGACATCTATACTTACCTCCCCACCATTTTGTACGCTTTGATTAGAAGGAGTCATTACAATAGCAACTTGAGGAGATTTTATCAGGGTTGAAGCAGAATCTAATGTTTTTTGGATAATGTTTTCAGACCTTTGACTTGCTAAAGGTGCTGGTGTATAGCTCACCGTACCAGTCATTACTGAGCTTTCTTCAATATTACCAATTAACACGCCTTCAATACGTATCAAACCCTCGCTTGACCCGCTTTCAATAGCTCCTAAACTTCCTAATGAGTATTCAGTACCTCTAACATTCAAAGGGTCTTCACCTAGTGATTGTGAAAACTTAAACGTGCGATCAAAATCTAACGTTACTGTAACATCATTTATCGCAACACTATTGCGATTAAGCACCCTTACAACCCATAACCCTGAGCTACCAGAATTTACAACTTGAGGGGCTTCTATTCGGGCTTCAATATTACTATAGTCAGCCGATAATGGGGCTTCTTGTGGACGTAATACAAACGCTGCCACTCCTGCCACTGCGATTGCCACAATTAGTATTAAGACCAACCACCATTTTTTGACCATAAAATCAGTTATTTTTTTAAGAAACGGTCTCTTATCCTGTTTTTTTGGTGTTGTTACATCCTGAGGCGCTGCTGGCTGATTAGGATTCGCATAGTCATAATACCCCCCTTGTTGACTCGTGTTGTAGTCATAATACTGATTAGGGGTATCGTAGCTTTGAGAAGTGGCGGGGGTTTGCTGATAATTATTTTGCTGTGGTTGATTGGGCTGAGAATTATAATTGTTAACAGGGTTAGGCTTTCCTTGAGGTGGGGTTACGATTTTTGGTTGGTAGGAGTTGTTATTATCAGCCATATATTTCCGTTGATTATTCTAATTCATTCTGAAAAAATATTGAATTGTAGTCAAACTAAAGAGGTTGATAATCTAAGATTCTATAATGCTCAAAATCTCGCGGAGTTTTGATATTTAACAATCGAGCCACCTTCAAAACAAACTTGATTTTTTCCTTCTGTAAATTTTTGACACTGCGGATTAGAAAGCCACGTGTTTTTGGAGTGTTCTTTGATGTTATCCGACTTATTTGCTGGATTAACCCAAATCGTATTTACATTTTGATCATAGACAACCAACCTACCAAGATCTCCAGAATAATATAACCTTGCTTTATCTGATACCCCGTCAAAATTTGCTAAATTTTTTTGGACATCAAACTCAAAATTATACATTTGAACATACCCTTCTTGATGCATCCAAAAAACAGTATTATTTGAAGTGGTAAAATCCACTGCTTCATTTGTTAATAAATTAGAAATATTTGGCTCGGTGTCCTCCAAAAAATATAAACTGCTTCCAAGTCTGACTACAACACCCCGGTAAATATCAGCTACCTCGAACGTAGAATCTTCCCCAACAAGGCCACCTGTAGTGCTGTAGATGAAATTCTCATCACTATCTAGAATGTTATCGTAGTTTACCCTATTTTTGTTTAGACGAATTATATTATCCTCTTTAGCTAGCCACACAGATTCAGATTGATGATTTGCATATATGCCTAAGAAACCAGAGTCGAGAAAGCTGACCCTCTCATCTTGTGGTCGATATGTGTAAAGATTGTTATCTTGATCTAGAGCAAGGAATGTATTGTTGCTTACACGAGCAATATCATCTATACCAAGAATAGTATTGCTAAGATCTTCTAGATTCCATCTTAACGAAACACTATCTTTATACAAAGCAAATTTTTTATCTTCATTCCAAAAGAAATCTTGTCCTTCGAAGACCCATTTGTCTTCATTGGTTATGTCTTCTGGATTTAAATCAGTTGTTACGGAAATAGGTGCGCTCACACTGTTTGTTGAATATGAATGCATGAATACATTATTATCTGAGTAGAAGAGAGCTCTACTCTCAGGTAAGAACGTTAAAAAATCAACTGATGAAGCAAACTCTTGAATACTACTTGCATTTGTTGGCAGTAGGATTATTTTATCCAAGTATGTGTTGGTGTTTTTATCTAGATCAGACCACACCGTAAAATTTTCATCAAGGTATCCATCCTTAGAAATTGAAATTTTTTTAGGTGAATCTGTGGATAATCTAATTTCAGTCGGCGTTGTGTATTTTTTTGCGTTTTGAATTTCAACATCAGCTCCTCTGGGTAGGGTTTGAATTTTTAGAAAAAGATTTTTAGAAAGAGTTTGATTTTGCCAATCAAAATTGTACCCCAAAGAATAAATAACTATAAACGGAGTAATGAGAATAAAAAAAATCGCGTAAAATCGGAAGAAAGTTTGCCGTGTCGCTATGTTCATAGATTCTATTACTTAGTACACAATTTAGTAAAATTTTTATGTTTGGTCAAGCTTACCTTATCCTACCTTACATACACTAAGATATGGAGTTCAAAATATAACTTGACAGGAAATAGGTTTTTGGTTACTTTAGCTTTAGTATATAACACCTATATATTACCGGAGTTGGCCGAGCGGTCAATGGCAACAGACTGTAAATCTGTCGGGTTTATCCCTACCCAGGTTCAAATCCTGGACTCCGGACCAGTAAAAAGATTTTCGTTATATGTCGACTGATAGCTCTAAAAGCTTGACGTTGGCTAACATTGCACTGGACTTGAATTCGTTTCAAGTTGGGGAAACTTTAGCGCTCTACATGCTATTGCTTACCTTACTAAATGGCGGTAGAATGGCTAATTGATTTATCAAGGACTAAACTACAACTGACTCACTATGTGTGAGTACGCTTGATAATAATTAGTAATAAGTTTCCCTATCTTTTTTTAAGCGGGTATCGTATAATGGTTAATACTTCAGTTTTCCAAACTGAAAATCAGGGTTCGATTCCCTGTACCCGCTCCATCAGTTTAAAAATTTACATAATTTTGTTTCGAGCTTACAGCTCAAAAGCAGCATTATTTCAGTTTTTATACACTTGATATTTTTCAAGAGATAAATATTGCTTGTTTTGTAACCCGTTGAGTTATTAATCACTCCATCTTCCCAACTTTTTCTCAATTTTCTTATAATAGACTGGACATTTTTTATTTCTCTTATAACTAGGGCTACACCTTCTATTTAACTTATATGATAGCATTCTTTTAATAAAAGTCGTATAAAGCTACATTAATTACGAATGAAGATGAAAATTATTACCACATCAGGTTCTTGTACTCCTTTACAATATTTTGTTTTTTTATTATAAAAGATCTATAGTTAACATACAAAGTTTATGGCCAAGTCAAGTAGCAAAAATGATTACAACAAGAATTTTCAGAAGAAGCAAGCACAACGCCTCAGCAAATTGAAACGCTCCTCTAAGAGTGACAAAAATAAAGCCAATCGCAAGCGTTCTTCAGCCACAGCTCAATTAAATCAAGAGGTGGCCTCGTTAAGAAATAAGCTTGGTGTTTACGAAAACATTATTGGAGAACTAAGAGCAAAAGTTCTCGACTACGAATCTGTAGAGCAGAAACAACCAATTGAAACTCTTGCTTCCGAAACCCCTTCACCTACCACTGAAGATGGTGAAAGTGCTGCCACTAAACCACAGCTAGACGCTTTGGAGATTCAACTGAGATCTATGGAGCAATCAGTCAGCGACTGGCAAAACAAAGCTGTAAGACTCTCAGCAGATTTGCAAAATGTTCAAAAGCAAAATGAGCTTGATATTCTTCAAGCTAAAAAAAATTCCAAAAAGAATACAATAATGTCGATAATGGCATTTTTGAATACGCTTAATATCTCTTTCAATTACATCCCAGAAACTACTGATGAGAAAGTTATTAGCTTCATCCAAACTCTCAAGAGTTCATATGAGCAAGTTATTGGCGAGTTGAGATTATTAGGAATAGACATTCTTGTGGTTAATCCAGGAGATCAGTTTGACCCAGCATTTATGAATATTCTTAACACTCAAGTATCAGAAGAAGGTGGTGAGATTCTCAACGAAGTAGTTCAAGTTGTTGGTTTAGGTCTTAAAATCGATGCCCAGCTTATCCAGGCTGCCTCAGTAATTATAAAATAATATAGGGAGTTAAAAAAGTGTTAAAAAATATTCCCGAAAGCGGGTTTATTTTTTTACAATACTAGAAAGCGATCCTACAAATATACCAGAATTATCTTCGCTATACACGCCAGTGAAAATATATTCGTTATTCAGCTCAAGAGAGTCGTCAGTAAAATTCGGTAGATTGAATAGATTGAGAATTGTGCCCGCTCTGCAATACAATCCTTCTCTGCCACAATTAGATAATTCAACTGTGTAATTAAGTCCATTAATGGCAGTAATTCTTCCTGAGAATTGGTTATTATTGAGAGCTACTGGTTGGGCTACTTCTTCTTTAGGAGGCTCAGCTTCTTCAATTGTTGGTTCTGGCTCTGGAGCAGGTTCTTCTACTTTTGCAGGCTCAGGTTCTACTTTTGCGGGTTCTTCAATCTCAGCTTGTTCTAGGTCACTTGTTTTATCAGTTTCTTCTATATCTAGAGCTGCTTGATCTTCATCTGTGTTAGGTTGGAAGGTACCCGTTGGTACAATTGCGTTGTCATTGTCGGTAGTCGAATTTGAGACCGCTTCGTCATCATCGGTGTCTTTTTTTACTTTGTAGTTCGAAGTTAATGATGAACTAGTTTCACTTGCACTACTACTCGAATTACCTGAGTTATTAAAGCTTTGATTTAGTAAAAAGACACCACCTAGAATAAGCAAAATTGCCAATACTGCAATCACTAGGCTGATACGATTAGAGTTATTTTTAGTCATAATGGATTATATAAATTATATCGTAAGGATAAAGAATGTCTTATATTTTGTAAAGTATATCCTTTTTCTTATTTGCATCGTAAAAACTCTAAACCCCTTCAATTCTAATTAAAAAAACTCTTTTGGTGTTTTTTTGTTTTAAGCTCGACCATTGTTTTTTTGAGGTAAATAACCTTACTTCTTTTGCTATATAAAAACATTCCCACACCAATCAGAATCAATGCCGCTAGCTGAGAAACTAGTATCCTATCAATAGTGATGTTAGAGATACTAAATTGCCATGAATCTGGGATTGCAACGAATAAGGCATCAATTCTGAAAAACTCTGTGAAGAAGCGTATTGTACCGTAACCAAAACAGTAGAAAGCAAAGACAATTCCGGATCTTTTTTTTGTAAGGTCATCATAGTGCCACATTAATATTATCAGAAGAATAATATTGGGTATGATTTCGTATAAAAAAGTAGGGTGGAAGAATTTCTGATTAATACTTTGGTAAAAATTAACATTGTCTGGCACAAACATTTTCCAAAAAACTGACGTTGGACCCCCGTAAGCTTCATAATTAAAAAAGTTTCCAAAACGACCAAAAACCTGCCCTATTAGTAGTGGCAGTGTGAGGATATCTAGAAACTCATAATATGAAAACTTGAACCTCCTGCAATACATGTACAAATATGCAAGGCATGACAGCAGCATCCCGAAAAATGACAGACCCCCCTGCTGAATCGAAGCCGCTTGTTCCCAGAAATTAAATTTTAATAAATCTAGCAAAGCGTTGTCACTCTGCCCTTGCAAATCAAAGGCCTCTAGATTAAAAATTACAAAAAAAGCCCTTGCTCCAATAAGTCCAAAGATTACCATACCTATTAATAGGCGGTCTATAACAGTAGCAGCCACAAAGTGCTTTCGGGCTAAATGCAGAGCTAGTGAGTATCCCGCAATAAGACCTGTAAGAATACTCAGGGCATAAAAACGGATACTAACAACACCGTTAAATATCGAATTAGTACTTGGATCGGGCTCGAAAATGGTGATCGAAAATCCTTGTTTCAGGACCCAATTTCCTGCAAAAACTTGCTGAAGTGGATAGAATAACAACACAGCAAGAGAGGCAAAAATAATCGTAATTATAATTGATAGCTTTTGATGCTGACTTAGCTGAGGATACCGCATAAATTTTGATAGTCGAAGTAGCATAGTCTATTTTTTGGAATTAATTTTTAGCTCACTTCGCTTAAGACTTACAGAAAAAATACTGAGTATTGCCAAAGATGACAAGCCACTTACGATGAAAAACGCCACGCCTCCAGTGCTCGGTAAGCCATTTGAGTTTAGTGCTGGTGACAACGGACCTTTATCTTCTTCAGTTGTACTTGAATCCACGACCGCTTCTTGCTCACTATTATCACCCTCCTCTACTACTTGATTATCATTTTCTTCGGAATTTTCTTCTGCAACTGGGCTACTCACCTGACCTTCTCCAGTGCTGCGATTAATTGTCACAGTTGTTACTCCCGATTCTGTATTGTCTGAATTGCCCTGAGTAGGATTACTGGAACCATCTTGCTGACTGTTTGGCACTTCCCCATCATCCACTATGCTTTCGGCGTTATTGGCAATAATCCTCACAACTTCACCGGTATCAACAGACTGATTGCTTAGGAAAGCATAGATTTGAGCAACTCCTCTTCCACCACCTATAGGAACCCCTTCACAAACCACCCTACTTCCAGCCTCTTCGCATTCACCACCAGGTGCGGCATTACCAACTGCCATAAAGAAATTATTAGGTACGAATCTATCCGGTGGAATATCAAAAGAGCAAACTGTATCTAAATTTTGCACCCCAGTTTCACAGCTAAACTGCAGAGGTGGGATATCGCCAGACTCAAGGGCGGATTTTACAATATTGGTTTCGAATGTTGGTAAAGGCACACAGTTTCCTGATCCGCTGATGAGGCTATTATCAGGCCTCGCGACAACCACACACAGCTGGGTTGCTCCGGAAGTACGATTAACCACAGCAGTATTGTAAGGAGAGCTCGATGAAGTTGACTTATTTGTTACCGAGTTGGCTTCTGTATCGTAATAAAAATTCGTATGGAAACCACCTTCGCCGTTTGTAAAACCAGTTGTTAAGAAATTTACGACATAAACACTTCTATCAGAGTTAAAAGCAATGTTCGAAATCGAAGCGTTATAACTACTTGGGTTAGCAAAGGCTGCTTGTGAGCTGTAATTATAACTAGCCTCTATTGGTCGAGGGTTACCTCTATCAGAGATAGTGAGTACACCTCCTGGTAGTATGCTAGTTGCCGCTTGGCTGACTTGTATGACGCAGACCCCATTACTTATACCTGAGCCTGTGAATACCTGCCCATTGCGAGATGTTGAGCACACGCCATTTCCGCTTGAGAGGTTCGCTCCATTTACAGCTTTTATGTCACTCACCACCACACTATAGGGCTGCCCTTGGAATACCTGCCCAGTTCCGTTGGCACCTTTGAAGGTTACAGTTGGACTCGAGTTATTATTAAGCACAGATGAGATCTTTTGGTACAATGCCTGGATTTGCCACCCTATTGAACCTTGGGACGAATTGGAATTTGAAGTAAGGATTAGCTGCCCACTCCCATTGATTGTGGATGGTGTAGTAGAGGCGTTGGTTTTCAGAGCTAATTTTACACTTATTTTTCCAGGCTGCTGGGGCGCAATAGTCGAATCGTTACAGCCACCTTGCGATCGCGGAACACATGAAGATTGCGGCCCAAAGCGTATATTTAATTGATTTCCTGAAAAAAAGTAACTTGCAGATGGCATCGTGCGCACCGTTGCTCCAGCTTGTGGATTCCCTGCACTATCGACCGGGTATGTATCGGTAATACTCACAACTTCAAACAAATTTGCAGGCGTGTCTCCCACGCTATTTGAGAGCACCATACTGAAAAACCCAGTAGCAGAAGTTGCACTTGGGTTGGTGTACACATAGTTGTACTCAGCTATTTGATGAGGAGAAGTCACAACATCTTCGAACCTACCTGTGCTCGCATTAAAGGCTGCTTGTGATTGATCTTGAGATACAAAAAAACTATTAAACCAGGCACCACCAATGACACCCATGACCACAATATTGATCAAGAGGACTACCATTCCAAGGAAATACCATTTTTTTGATAAGTGTTTGTTTTTCATTTTTGTTTTCTCTACACCTATAGTATACCTGAAAAAACCGATTCTTACAAGACGCTAAGCCTTGCTTAAAATATTATTTATTAGTACGCTAGATTATATACTATGTCGGCAAAGCAAAAACTATATTTAGGGGCTGTATATTCTAGTTTTTTTGGCCTGCTTATGGGAATCAATTTTTTTATCTCGTATTTGGTAAAATCTGGGAATTTGTTTTATGTTGCTAATGAGTTCCCTTTCAATCTACAAGTCACGCCTATTTCGTTATGGGTAATTCTGGTGTTTGTGACGTACGCTGTTTTTCAGTTTCATCTATTTGAAATTGCCCCTATCTCTTCCACGCTTCTTTTGAGTGGAGCTTGGAGTAACTTTGTGGAAAGGCTTTTCTTTGGTTTTGTGGCCGACTATATTTTTGTTCCACCTCTGTACTTTAACTTAGCCGACGTACAGATCTGGTTGGGGGTATTATTAATTAATTTATTTTTGTGGGGTGTGTTCAAAAAGGATACATTTTTACAGCCCCTCTAATCAGGTATTAATTGAATAGGCTCTGAGTACTATCGACGAGATCTCGACCTTTTGCAGTTAGCTTGCGACCGTCACTAGATTTATCAATCAATCCTAAATAGATTAAGTACGGCTCTGTAACAACCTCTAATGTTTCCGAGTCTTCCATAAGCACCCCAGAAAGAGTTTTGAGGCCAAGTGACCCGCGTTTCAAAGCTCTAAGATAATTATAATCTGATCTAGTCAGTCCTTGGTCGTAAATACCTAACTCTTCCAAAAACTCTAAGGCAATGCCTTTGTTAACCGTTGTAATGCGGTGAACTATTTGCAAGTCTAGAAATCTTTTGAGGATATTATTTGCCACACGAGGAACCCCTCGACACCTTCCACAAATTAAATTCTTGGCAGCCTCATCAATCTGCAAATCTAGAATTGACATATTTCTTTCTAGTAATGAGAGGATTTCTGCTTCCGTGTAGGGTTGAAGATGGAAGACACTAGGAAACCTATCTTTCAATGGTTTGGAGACTTTACCAAGCTGCGTAGTAGCTCCTACGAGTACAAAAGGATTGAGGTCAAATCTTCCTACCGATACCCCCTGCCCTTTGCCCATGATTATGTCTACAACCTTATCTTCCATGGCGCTATACAACACCTCCTCTAAGGGGGCTTTGAGACGGTGAATCTCGTCGATAAAAAGTACGGTGTTAGGCTCTAGGTTCATTAAGAGTGCTACAATGTCGCCTGTTTTTTGCAATGAAGGCGCAGCAACAGTCTTCAGGTGTGCCTGGAGCTCGCTACTGATTAAATTGGCCATCGTTGTCTTACCAAGTCCAGGTTGTCCATGAAAAAGCATATGTTCAGGGACTGTCTCACGCATCTGAGCAGATTGAATAATTAGTCGTAGCTGACGGACAATCTTCTCTTGCCCAATATACCCGTCAAGATTATCAGGACGTAGCTGAGCAGTATCATTCTTGGCGGTTGTAATTACCTCAAGCTCTTGTAAGGCTTTGGATTCTCGCTGTTTGTCTTTCTTGGTACCCTCTTTCTTTTGTTGACTCGAGATGATCATGTCTGCATTTTGCGCAAGACAACCAATAATGTCAAAATGTAGGTTTATTGATCTGCTTGATTAGATACTTTTTTTATCAGTCTTGGGATTAAAGCTGGTCTGAGCACACATTTCTACTGGATTATCTCGCCACTAGACTGTCTGAATTTTGCTTGGCGATGTTTATCTATCCAGACTAGGCTTTTATTGCGGGTGATATTGGGAAAATCTTTTTGTTGCTTTTAAGTATTTTCTCTTGACAGGAGTTGGAAAATATTGTATATATATTATTGTTGGTTTTTCAAGGGGTATGGTACCAACTCTTCCCATTCCGAACAGAGTCTTGAAACGTACTTCCGCTGAAGATACTAGGATGCACATCCTGGGGAAAATAAGCCAAAGCCGACATATCAAGAAAGATCTCCCTAAAGGGGAGTTTCTTGTTTTCTACAAAATTGATTTTTTTTAAAATAAATCTCCCTGAGGGGGTTATTTTTATAATTGAGTCGTATCTACTTCTTTTGCCTGGAGTGAGACGAGCTTATTTTCCATTTTTTTAAGTTCTTCTTCTATCTCTCCTTTGAGTTTTTCCACCTCTTCAAGAAGGGGCATACTCTCACTTAAAGATACTTTTTTCTCTTCAAGTAACTTCTTAATCTCTTGCAAGCGAAGTAGTTTTTGTTCTAGAGTCATTGGATGTGTGATTAATTTTCTTCTCTTTCAACCCCATCTATAGCGTTGTCCAATATCTCTGATATTTGCTCAAAGGACAAGCCACCGCTCCACCAATCATAAACCTCTCCATCTCGTAGCACTACATTTGTAGGAGTCCCTGCACCTTCTCCTGCAGGCTTGGTAATTCCGTAAACACTGTTGGTTGGGAAGAATAAATCATTCAAATCTTTTTGATCAGTATCGACTTTCTTGGAGGTTTCGCGGGATTGCCAGTCTTTTTCCCACTGATCATAATCAAGACCTAGCTCAACGGCCAAATTCTCTAGAAAATCATTAGAGAGGCTATCTTGGTTTTCAAATATCTTATCACCGAATTCTCTATACTTTCCTTGATTACCAGCAGCTTCTACAGCCCTACCCGCACTTTTTGCCTGGATGTGAATGTCTAGCGGGTTATGTTTACTTACTAATCTAACCTTGTCACTATAAGCTTCGAATACTTCTTTTTTAGTTGGGTTAAAGGCTCTACAGGCTGGACACTGGTAATCATCAAAGACGACGTAAGTAATATTTGAATCTTCTTTACCTGAGACTTGGTTGTATTCCCGTACAAGAGGAGAGCCATCGACAAAATCTCCGACATCGAGTGTTGATCCAGCTCCATTAACCAAACCTGAAGCAAAGTTTATAATTACGACTACAAAGCCAACAACTGATAAAAAATGTACGATTCCTGGGACGTAGTTCCATAGGGTTTGGGCAAAACTTTCTTCTTTGTACAATTTGTTCGTTTTCATATTAATTAGATTGATTTTGGAAGTATATTGAGTATAATAATGCAACTTGTCAATCTCAGTTCTGCGGAGAAATACTATATGCTTGATTTATCTTTTGCTGGTTAGACTCTTGCGCATTTACTGTTCTAGTTGTTACTTCTTCTACATTTCCAAGCTCTAAATCTAGCTGTTGACGTATTTTGTTTAGCCTGGCGCTGTCTGCTTCTGGTAAAATTTCAATTCCAGTTTCAGTGCTGAGAGAGCGATCAATAGTGCTTAAGTAGTCTTCTAGTTGGAATATTAAATTCTCTTGCGCCTCAACTAATTCATTATTTTCAAACACTTGATCCTGCCAAATTTTTCTAATCGACTCTTTTTCTCCAGCAAGTCGTGCGATCTCAGATTCTTGATTATCGATACGACTATTCAAGTCATCTATTTTGTTGTTATTATCCACTTGAGTAAAGTATATAAGACCGGTTAAGCCGGCAAGAATAATAATTAAAAAGATAATTAAAACTTTGACGGTGCTTTTTATATTCGTATTCATGTTAATAAAACTGCTTATTTGGCTATGACTTCGACACTTATTACAGATTCTCGTTCAGGATCACCCCCCAAAGAAATAAATGTGGCTGGATCTACTACAAGTAAGGTTCCGGGAGATAGAATCCTAGAAGTATTCACTACCAGCTCAGATGAGTTGTTATTGTAATTAATTTGAACACCGCTTCCAACAGGATATACCCCAGATACAATATTTGTCGTAGTTCCGGCTTCCCATCTTATTTTGCCAATTTTTTGCTTCGGCACAGAATTAAGAGTCGAGGTCTCTACCGTCTTTACATCTCGAATACCGCTACTAATATCTTTAATTCTAGCTTTTACTTGGCTTTTGTTTTCTTCTTTTTCAGATCGTTTGAAGATATTAACCCTACTCCAAAAAGACTCTTCATTTTCTGGTGTAGCTTGCGGCACAATAGTTGCCGGCGTGTTGGCTACAACTTCTGGAGACGTGTTACTTGCGGCCACCTCTACCTCCTCTTGAGGCAGGCTTTCTGGCACCAACTCTTCGACAATCGTCCCGTTATCACTCACTCCTAGAACTTCTCCACCATCTCTTTTAGGATTTAATATAGCTGGTAAGATTAAGATTGCCGCTATTACAATAGTAACCACCTTAGTTTTGATATTCATATATGATTGTTTTTTAGTATATTGTTTAATTTTAATAATTTCACACTAGATTGTCAAAGTTAACTTTTACATACTCTATAAAATTGACATCTCGATTATCTTCGTATAAATATCTGGTATGGATGAACTTATTTTTCTGATGGCAGGTCGAACTGGAGGACCTCTTACTCCCCTGCTTGCAATATCATCACAACTCCCACTGAAGCCAGTAATTGTAGGTGTCTCCCATGGTTACGAAAAAAAAATTGCTTCTACAAAAAATACAATATTTCTGGCGCTGCCTGAAACCAAGCTTAGCGCATTATCCTTTGGAAGCTTTACACTTAAATCTCTTCTGGACTTACCCCTGCAAGTAATTAAATTATTCTTTGCCCTGATCATGTCAGGGTATTATTTACTCCGCTTTAGACCTAAAGCCATTCTTGGTGCAGGTGGATTTACAAGTGTACCAATGGTTATTTCCTGCCGAATTCTCAGGTTATTTGGGTTGCCAACAAAGATTATCATTCACCAACAAGACCCGCTTATCGGGCTAACCAACAGGCTTGCTTTGCGGTTATGTGACTACGGTAGCTACGTATATGATTATCCAAAAAATAATCCTTTGTTGCAGAAGCTCACACAAATTCCAAACCCGATAGAGATGGAAGTATTTCATGATCAATATCAAAATCAACTATTAAGCAAGTATCCCGATCTGGCTAATTTTATCAGTGCAAAAACTAAACCCATTTTACTAATATTTGGCGGTGGGAGCGGTGCTCAGATTATCAATAAATGGGTAATAGACAATCATGCTATCCTACTAAAAAAATTTGATGTCATCCACCTTACTGGAGCCCTCCAAGAAAAGCCTCTTCCGTTAATAAACCACCCTCGGTATCTGCGATTCGAGTTCTTGTTAGAAGAAATGCCATTAGTTATGAGGCAATCAGATATAGTTATGTGCAGAGCAGGTCTTGGGTCGATAAGCGAACTATTATACATTCAAAAAAATGCATATCTGATACCGATCAAAGATAGTCATCAAGAAATAAACGCTTTGATGGTGAAGGATTTTTTCGAAATTCTAGAACAGGACAACATTGACAATTGGCTCAATACTTTGTCCGACGCAACACCAACAGTGTTTCATAATAAACAAAAATACCCAGGTAATGAATACCAAACAAAACTATTCGACTATTATGATCAACTGGAATCTTTTTTAGAGCTTGATTGACAAAATAGATTATATTGGGGATTCTCTAAATTAGTCTAAATAAAGGGGTATAGTTTAATGGTAGAATAAGGGTCTCCAAAACCTTTGATGTGGGTTCAATTCCTACTACCCCTGCCACGTCGAAATGGCTGATGATATTTTGTTTTGGATTATAAATCCAAAAGCGACATATCGTTAGCTATTTCTCCTTTTCCCCTCTCGATCGATGATCGCTGGGGACCCCTCTCATTCAGATCATATTTTGTATACAATTCTGTTTTGAGCCGAGCCTAAAAACGACATTATTTCAGTCCTTACATTTTAACTCATCTCGAACTGGCTCGCCAGAGCGCCATTGTTTTCTTTAATAGATCCTTTCTTCTGTTCGGTTTCGAATATAAGGAAATTAGTGGGAGTGCAATTAATTTTGAGGATTTTTCTTATGAAAAATAATACTAAATATCTAACATTTTGGTTATTATTTCTGATTTCATTTTTGCAACTGCGTTTGTAGAATTCATAACTTTTTTGTAGAGATTTACAAGTTTATCGTTTTTTATTTTGTTTACGTCGCCGTCATAAATTATATACTCTTCTTCAAATTCTAAAAATTGTTGTAAAGTAGAAATTTCTGTTTTCAATAAATCTTCACTAAATTTATCAAGTATTTTTCTTCTTTTCTCGACCGCTTTTAAATTTGGATTGGTGTTGGTTAATTGCTCGTCGTGAATTCTCCAGCTAGCAACCATTTCTGGGATATACTTAACAGATTGAGATTTTACTCTTTCTAAATAATATATCACGTCACCAAAGAGCCCGTAATCTGTTGGTATAAGGTGTTTGTGGTTGGTTCGTATCAATAACGCAGGCATTGTAATATAATGGCTCACACCCAAAATACAGGCGATTAATTCTTGATGAAAGTTCAAGTATTGCACTCTATCCTTCGTCTCGATTAAATAAGGCTTTACACGAGAAATGATAGTGTCATTATTCCAAAGCTCAGCTGAATTTGCAGCAATAAAATTGTTTTTAAAAATAAAATTGCTGATGTTCGGCTCGCCCTGAATTGCTTTGTAAAAAGTATCAATGGATTTTTTTTCCAGTACATCATCTCCTGGTAAGAAAACCATCCATTCGGTTTCTACTTTCGTGGTAGCGTAGTTCCAATCTTGGTACAGCCCTTGTTGCAAACCTTGGTATATTTTGAAGCTGCTATTTTCTCTGTATCTTTGTAAGTACTCCCAAGTTCCATCACTCGAATAACCATCAACAATTACCACCTTCCAGTCTTTGTTGGTTTGATTAAGTACCGAATCTATACACTCCTTAATGTATTTAATCTCGTTCTTTACAGGTATACAGATAGTTATAGTAGAGCTAGACATATTTTCTTTGTAGGTGGATACTAATACTAACTAATTACAATTCTATTACATGTCTACTTTTCTACAACTCACACCAAACTTAATGGTCAGAAACATCACAGAATCAGTGACTTTTTATACTGATATACTAGAAATGGAGATTATTTATCTGATACGTAGTGGGAATACGACCGCTGAAAATTTTGATACATCATTGCAAGAAGACGTGAAATATCAATATGTAGGTCTTTCTAAAGGTGATTTCAGATTGGCACTACAAGAACAATCGAACATGTTTGAAGATATTCAGGAGCTCGACCCTGGTAGTAAACCTGGATTCTTTGCAGGCACTTTCTACATTGAAGTACCATCTTTGGAGTCTTTTAAAAAAAGGTTGGGTGGTTTAGAGTTTAGAGAAAAAGACACAACTTGGTATGGCATGCAAGAACTATATCTCAAAGATCCTAATGGCTATATTCTTTGTATCGGATCAAAAGATGCCAATTTTAGCAGCTAGGCATTTTCTTTACTCATAACTAAAAAACCCCATACGGGATTTAATAAGTTTTTGTAGATTTCTCTTGGAATTTATTCACTGTCTTCAGAGTTTTTATTTGCCACCTCTCTTCTACTTCCATCTGGTTCTAGAAATTCTACTCTGATGTTCATTTTGTTAGCTTTACCAATTGCTCGCATAATTGTCTTTATAGAATTGGCCATCATACCATTTCTACCGATTACTATTCCCATATCTTGTGAATCCACAATCACAGAAAGGAGCACTCCTTGCTCATCCACGTCACGCGCAACTTTTACATTTTCTGGTACGGTAACTAGATTAAGAACTATATTTTCTAGTGTTTGCAAATCAATTGTTTTATCTGACATATAAACGTTATTTACTATTTTTTAATTATATCGTTCTTCTTCAAAATGTTCAAGAGTGTTTTTGAGATTTCGATGTTCAAGTCAACATAGTACTGGACTCTATCAGCTTTAATTTGCAATTCTTTTGTGTAAGGGTTGTATGAACCTAGCTTCTCATGGAATTTTTTAGATACAGATCTTGCTTTTTCTGCAACCACTACAGAATATGTTTTATTTGGATGCTTTCTCTTATTTGGTCTTAATCTTAGAATTAACATAGGATATTAATATATTATAGGTTATTATCTTACTTTTCGTGAATAGTATTCTACTACAGCTCCAATCTCGATGTCTTTTGGTAGGTCCTCCTCGAGAGGTAGATTGATAACTTTCAGAGTATGCTTCTTAGTTGAGTCAATCCAGGATGGAGTTTCGTTTGGTACAGTTAGTTGGAAATTTTCCCAAAAAGCTTTCTTAATTTTGTTTTCTTTTACTTGAATCAAGTCTCCTTTTTTTACTGAGAAAGATGGAATGTTCACCTTGACACCATTTACTAGGAAGTGGCCGTGGTTAACCAGTTGTCGGGCTTGATCTCTGGAGTTAGCTAAACCACCTTTGTAGATTACATTATCTAAGCGTCGTTCCAGATTAGTTAAAACTACAACTCCAGTATTACCCTGTTGTTTGAAAGCTTTTTTGAAATGGTTAGCAAGCTGCTTCTCCATCAATCCATAGGTGAACCGGATTACCTGCTTTTGTAGGAGCTGTTTACCATATTCAGAGGTTCTTCCGAATCTTCTTGTATTTCCATGTTGACCAGGCTTATAAGGTCTTTTGGTATAATCATCTTTTGCAGAAAAACTACGAGCACCTTTGTTGAAAAGATTCTTCTGAACTCGCTTTGATCGTTTTGTTTTGCTTCCTGTGTATCGGGCCATATATAGTACAATAAATTTATTTAAACGTTAAACTCTTCTTCGCTTCCTTGCTGTTACTCCACCGAATGGAAATCCAGTCACATCTTTGATAGTTTCTACCTGAAAATCTGTAGCTTGCATTGCCCTCAAGAAAGCATCACGCCCCATACCGGCACCCCAAACTTCTAGATGAACAGTGGAAGTTTCGTATTCTTTGAGCTTATCAATAATTTCTTCAGTTGCTTTTTGTGCAGCAAATGGGGTAGATTTTTTGGAACCTTTGAAACCAATTTTACCTGCTGAAGACCATGCCAACACTTTCCCCTCTAGGTTAGTGAGTGTGATAATGCTGTTATTAAACTCAGCTCTCATGAAAATTCTTGCAATCGGAAGCTTAATCTTTACTCTTGATTTTTTCTTGGTATTAACTACTTTTTTAGCCATATCTTAAATATATAATAGGGTGATTATGTCTTAGCTGCTGCCTTAATTCTTCCACTTCCTGCGGTCTTACGTACATTTCCTCTACGAGTGCGAGAGTTTGTGCGAGTTCTTTGACCACGGACAGGAAGACTATTTCGATGACGTGAACCACGGTATGATTTGATATCAACCAAACGCTTAATGTTAGCTTGAACTTGTCGTCGTAAATCGGCCTCAACAATAAAGTTGTTTTCGATATAATTACGTAATTCGATAATTACTTTAGGGTCGACATCACCTAACTTGATGGTTGGGTCGATTTTAAAATGCTTTAAAACATCTTTTACGTTTGATTTACCGATACCTTTGATAGGGGTTAGTGCGAATCTAATTTGCTTATTTTCTTTGAGGGTTACTCCAGCTATACGAATCATATACTTAGTATTTCATTTTTTTCTGCTTCTTTTTTGGAATTGGTTGTCGTTGGTTAATTCTATTACCAATTGAAGAATCGTCAAACGCGTAGAAGCGTAGGATTCCTTTACGACGCGTGAAGTACCCTTGAGCCATTCGACCCTTTCTGGATAATTTTTTGCCGCGTCCTTTGAGTGATACTTTTACTTTCATAGGTAAATAACTATTAGATCTAATTTCTGCTTCTATTAACAATAACTCCTTTTTCTAAATCTGTTGGGTCTACTTCTAGGGTAACGTGGTCACCTTTGATAATTTTGACATGTTTAACTTTTAAGAAAGACTTTAAATCTGAAGTCATGATTAAAGGCTCAAGGTCTTCACCTCGATCAATTTTAACTTTGAACTTAACACCCGGAAGAGTATCTACTATTGTACCATCAAAATATATTTTATCTGGTTTCTTAGTAAAGAGCGCTCTACGCTTCTTTCTTCTGTTGGGTCTTTTACGATTTGGTCTTCTTGGTCTCACTTATTTACAAAATTAATTTTTTAAACTGTGTATAATAAAAGACAATAATTTAATTGTTGTCAAGTAGTAACTATGATTTTATCTTTCCACAAACTTTCCATATAATACGGGTATAAGTGGGTAGAAACAAATATCACTTAAGGATATCACAAATTTTGGGTTGTTTTTGTGAATATTTATATATATAGCTGCCCAGACAATCACGAAAGGATATATTATAATAGAAATTAAGTAGAGAACGATTTTTAAGATCTTGAATAATGAACTTTCCCAGATGTGAAGATCTTGATCTAGGGTTAGTTCCACCTGGTCGTCGGCTGAGTATAGTAATTTAGTCGTTCTAAAAAAGACAGTATGCGGAGATTTTTGAATGAATTCACCTTGAAACCGGCTCCAGTTTTCTGTAATAAGACCGATATCTACCCTACCTTGAGCAGAATTTTTGTAGTTGAGTATTCTTTGATTAACGTCTAAGGGTGAGACAAGCTTTAATTTGCTCAGCAGTTTCAAAACTTGGAATCTGGCCTTATATACATCCTGATTCGAAATTTTGAGCCATATTTTGAGCCACAAGCGCACAACCCATGACCACCCCTTTTTTGTTTCGATTATTAAGTCGATATCAGAGTATTGGCTAGCAGCTTCGATGGAGCTCGATCCAGTTAAGAATATTTTACTGATACCAGGAACAAATCCAAGTCTTTTGGCTAGCTTTAAGGCTTTTAGTTGGTTCCAGTACCAACCATCACGACACTGTGAATAGAGCCAATAGTTAGAGTGTGCAGATTGATTAGTGCTACCAGACATGCCATATATTGATGACACTGAGTCAAAAGATGCTAGGGATGTATAATCTCTAAGCAAGCGAGCGTTCGAATACTGGTAGTTGTGTTTGGGTGAATTTACCAGAAGCAGGCTAGGATCACTATCGTTTGCCAGTGGTGAAAGATCGCTGTAATCTGTGTCAAAATAGCTTTTGATTTGAGATGGGCGAAGAAAGACACCTCGTGGACTGGTGCTGATAAGTAATTCTTGGAGAGAGCTAGAGAATGGCATTACTGTACATATAGTGGATCCAGGTAATATTGTCGCCCTGGTTTAACAAAATCGTTAGGCTGCAGAAGTTGCTCAGCGGTGAAAATCTTTGGGGCAATAGCCTGTAATAAACCTCCCCCGAATAGATCAAATATCTCTTCTTTAGGCTCCGATTCCCACACTTTGTAACTCTCGAGCCCTGCATTGCTTGCTGCTCTTTGTGCGGCTTGAGATACAGAGCCTAACTCGTCGATCAACCCTAGATCTTTAGCTTTCTCGTTATTATATACAAAGCCATTGGCAGCTTCTTGGACTTTCGACTTATCTAGCCCTCGCCCATTAGCCACGATTTCAAGAAAGTCATTGTATGATCTGTCCGCTTCAGATTGCAAGAAATTTCGCTCACTTTCTGTAAGATCTCGGAATGGATTGCCGAAGTCTTTGGATTCTCCAGACTTAATAACTACTTGTTTGTAGCCGATATTTTCAGCAAGGCCTTGTACGTTTGGAAGGTACAAGACAACTCCGATACTCCCGGTTGATCCATATTCAGAACCATAGATGTAATTCTTAACTTTGTTGCTTGAGTAGAGGCCTCCACTAGCGACAACTTGATCATAATAGAATACCCCTTCCTCTTGGCCTTTGGAGTCTAGTAGGTCTTGTATAAGATCGCCGAGGATTTCTGAGGCGTAGACTGTTCCACCTGGGGTGTCGATGTGGAATACAACGTTCTTAATTCGATCATCTTTTTTGATTTCTTCAAAATCTTCTGCGACAACAGATGTATAAATGTTGGAATTTGGGCTTCCAATGTTCTCACCCTCTCCAGTATCAATGGCGCCTTTGAGCTTATAGACTAGTACGCCATCTTTAGCTTTGTTTTCTTCGAGTACCGAATAACTAAAACCCACCTCGTCGGTGCTAGATATTTCACCCGCTGCGGATACCGCTCCAGCCACCCCAACAAACAACATAATCGTTATCAAAAACCACACCAAGCCAGTAATAAATCCTGGAAGCGATAATAATATATACGTGATTAACCATCCGTTGGCTTTTGGTTTCACAATTACTTCTTGAGAAGTGGTGTTTTCTTTTTTTGGCATATGCGTCCAATATGATCTGTATGGTTAAGATTGTCAAAACCAGTGTATAATTATTGACTATTTGGTTTTTTTGATATACTATGAGTACATACAATCCAAAATTATATTACTACTATATGGCTATCATGAAATCTCAACAAGACATAGAGACCTTACGACACAGTTCCAAAATTCTGCGAGGGTGTATGTACATGCTCGAAGACAACTTAAAGCCAGGAGTCACCGCGGCAGAGCTAGATAAGTTAGCTATAGAATACATTCGTGACCACGATGGAGAACCAAGCTTCCTTGGCTATAATGGATTTGGACATGCGCTGTGCACTTCTATCGATAATGAGGTGGTGCACGGCGTGTCCACTGCAGATAAGATTATGCCAGAAAATGGTTTGGTGAGTCTAGACCTTGGTGTTGATTATCAAGGATTATTTAGTGATATGGCGATGACTTTTGTCATGGGAGAGGTTGATCAGCAAGTACAGAGACTTGTAGATAAAACCAAAGAAAGCTTGTTCGCTGCAGTAAAGACAGTCAAAGCCGGGCGCAAGCTTGGTGACTTAGGCAATGCAGCAGACCAAGTTGCCAAAGCCGCTGGCCTCGGAAATGTGTTAGAGCTTGGTGGTCATGGCGTTGGCTATGCAGTACACGAAGAACCCTACATCATGCACGCTGGGACACCTGGTAAAGGTAAAAGATTATTCGAGAACCAGGTAATTGCTATCGAACCTATGCTTACTCTTGGCAAAGGCGAGGTTGCTTTTGATGAAAGTAACGAAGATGGCTGGACTGTACGAACAATCGATGGCTCGCTGGCTGCCCACTGGGAACACACAGTCTTGGTCACAAAAAATGGATCAGAGGTTTTAACCGATCTAACCCGTGAACAATGTCAGATGTAGTTATAGATTATTCTAGACCTCTTTATAGCTAGTAGTATTTTACCTCTAAATTTTCTCCTGATGGAGTTTTTAATTTGAGTTTATTCGAAAGGAGGCAAAAGTCTGTTTGACCAAATAGAGAAAGTTTGAGTTCTAGAAATTCTCGCTTGTTAATATTGTGGATAATTGAGGTCTTTTTTTTGAATAAGCCGGTGTCGAATTTATCTGCAGTCTGAATAGCAGTTTTTGGGATATCTGCTTGGATCTTAGAGTACTTGGGATCACCTACTACTGCGTGATTAATCGCTTGGGCTTGGAGACGGATTTGGTGCATACGACCGGTTTTGATCTCTACTTCGGCTATAGTTTGAGATAGCTCTCTGCAAATGTAGTGCGGGCGAAAATACGACTCTGCGTAGCGAGATTTTTCATCGTAAGCTAGGGCTTGTTGCTTACTCCAGAAGAACTTGTTTTTGACGGGATTGGCTTTGTTGCGAGACTGATAATTTTTGATATGGTAATCGTGGGTTAACTCTCCTTCAAGAAGAGCAAAGTATTTTTTTTGCACTTGGCGTTCTCGAAATTGTTTTTGGAAGAATGCAAGAGATTGCTCATCTTTGGCTACTAATAAAACCCCTTGTGTGAGCTTATCTAGCCTATGAACCAAGCCGCGCGTTGGATAGCTTTCAGTATTGAACTTTTTTTGTGAAGGAACATTTTTGACTAGCCACTCTACCAAATTATCTTGCTGGTGGCCACTACCTGCTTGGACTACAATTCCTGGAGGCTTGTACAAGATCAGATATTCGCCGGTTTCTTGTAGAATCTTAACATCGTCAAAATTCCCATGATCTCGCTTAGGCCAATCTATCTGTATATGCTGGTGAAAATACACCCATTCAAGACGATTTTTGATAAGCTTACCTTCGACTAAGACTCCGTACTCTGCAATGTTTCTTTGGATTTCTGGGTTCGTATAATCAAAGTTTTTTTGATTTTTTAAAGTTTCTTTGACCAGCTTATGCAATCTAACTTTGGTCGTCTTTCCTAAGTGCATATATTTTTTTTAAGATTAGCTTGGCTACTTCTTCTCCTACACCTTCAATACCCAGTGCTGCAAAGAACTTATGATCCGGTTGCTGGCGAGATTTATCGATTGCGGCTTCGAGATTAGTTGCTGATTTTTCTCCAAATCTATCAAGTTGCTTGATTTTTTCCCATGGCAAATCATAGAGATCATAGATATCATGCACGCCATACTCGCGGATAAATCTTTCAATTAGTTTTTCAGAGAGCCCTGAAATGTTAGCCATATTGCGCTGGGCGTAATAGCTAAGACGGAGCTTTATTTGCTCATGACATCCTTCGGTATTGGGACACACCAAATCAACATCAGTAGCGGAAGTTATAAGCTTCGTATTACACGATGGACAGCTAGCCGGGGCAGCGAAGCTGTGTGCTTTTTTGTCTCGTAAGTTATCCAAGATCTGTACAACTTCCGGGATGATGTCCCCTGCTTTACGAACAATTAGAGTATCATGTATATGTAGATCCGACTCTACAAACTCTTTGTAATTATGGAGAGTCGCACGCTTAACTATTGTTCCAGCCAGTTCAACTTGTTGCAACTCAGCTACGGGTGTAAGCTTACCTGTTCGGCCAACTTGCCACGTGATATCTTCTAACAATGTAGTTTTTTCTTCGGCAGGGAATTTGATAGCGCACCAGGTTCTTGGAGTCTTACCGACCGCACCCAGAGATTTGGAGATTTTATTATCGTTGACTTTTACCACCAATCCATCGATTGGGTACTGAAAGCTATCCCTGCTTTTTTGGATTTGAGCTTGGTATTTCCAGATGTCTTTAAGATTATCAATCTTCTTGTTCATCGGATTAATTGGAAAACCCTGATCGCTTAAGAAAGCTAATTCTTCTTCGTGGGTATCAAACGTAGAGGGGTCAAATTCAGCCATAGACTATTTTTTAAGTTTGAAAAGATCGTTTGATTCTATGGTTGAAGTTGTAATATACACATCTTTGTCAGGAGATACAAACACTCTCTCCCCGGATAGAGCTAGGCTTGAGAAAGGGAATTCGATTCGACTGTTGGTAATGTCGTAAGTAAATATCGCATCCTGCTCAGCAGAAAAAGTATGAGGGACATCAAGCCTTTTTACGAGACAGTAGAGGAGTTTTTCACCGTCAAAATCACACCGCTCAGCAACCACGTCTCCAAATATCCTTTCTTGTCCTAGTGGAGTGGTTGTTACCAGCTCTTGAGTTATGGGTGTTGCTGGATTAGTAAGGTCAAGAAGGTTTGTGCCAAGGTTGGTTACTTCATTAGGCTGACTTAAAAACTCGGTGTAGAGGATATGATCACTCAGGATTTTGAAGGAGAATACATCATTGAGTGAACGGAAGTTCCTTGCCTGACCGTCTTCATATTGCCAGATCTCAATCGTCTTGAAATTATTGTTATAGAATAGTACATATATGTCACCTGCAATTTCTTTGAGCTCAACCACTTCAAAGCTAGAATTTGGAACTATTTCACCAACCACTTCTGGTTCTAGCCCCAGCGTAATGTTGTCCGTTGTCTTGAACACAAATCCCTCTCCAGATCTATTTTTCTCTAGGTAGAGGTACTGATTTTGATACGGTATCATGCTGATGACATCGGATGGTAGCTTAAGAGTTTGGCCATTGTTTTGGTAAGCAAATATTTCGTTATGATTGTTAATTATAATTCCATCGCTTGTATTATACATGCTGAGCGGGTTAAACTTCTGCTCAGCACTCACGACTGTGTTTTGAATAGCTAAGTTTCTATCTACGCTAAGATATGCTAATTGATTTGACGGAAGGAAGAGTAGATCAGTTTGGGGAGAAACTTGATTTTGGGTAGCTTTTTCGAATGCGGTGGCATCGGCAAAACTATCGGTTGTTATTGCCGCAGTACTAAAACTATCTCTAAAATCCACTCCTGTGCCCACTTGATCAACTGGCGTATTGTCAGTGCCAGATCTATTGGCTGTGAGTAGGATTCCAATTACAACCACAAGCACTACAATGATAAGCGAGATTATAGTTAAGTTGCGTACAGTTTTGCTATTCATAGAAAATGGTATTATTAGAAAATTTAGATTCGAAGAAGATCACTTATGACTTCACCTTTGTCGTAGGTTTGGATTCCTTTGAATTCGACTGTACCTCCTTTTGTATACTCTCCATCGAATGTGTAATAGGGATTGCTAGTATCTCCAGGGCAGATCTCAGATACAAAAGTCTGCTGGCTTTGGAAGGCGTTTGCGTCAACATAATTTGACCCTCCTGAGAATGTTTCTTCGCTACTTAAGACTGGGTTTTGGAATTGGAGCATGTACTCATCACAATTTTCATCAGTTCCCGCTATATTCGCAAACCTGGTTGTAGGAGCGCTACCGTACATTTCAAGGGCAATAGAACCAACAGTAAGCTCGTACGGGCCCTGCTGCTGAATATATTGAGTATTATATCCATCTGTATTTGCATCTTGATTGAGGTTCGGATCAGACTCAAGATCTCTTTTACCTTGGAGTAATAATTCTTTGCGTTCTTTGGTTAGTTGGTCCCATTCTGCGCAGTTAGTTGATACCGGTCTCAAGATTCGATGGCACTCATAAATTGAAGACTTCACTCTATTAAAAAAATCTGCAGCATCTGCCCTATCTTCGGCAGTAACAGGTACTTCTGAGCCACTACTATCAAGCTTGTTATTCTTACCGGTAAATAGGTAATCATAGCTGTCTTGTGTTTGCTGCTGATTCTTACCTTGGAATAGACGACCGCCGTCTGTGCTGGATCCTTGTGAGGTTGATGTACCATTGCCTCCATCACCATTGTTACCACTGCTGCCGTTGTTATTGCTGCCGGTGATTGAAGTAATATCAATGAGCTGGAAGTTGAGCAAGGCTGGGTTTAAGGTACCCAGGATTAGAATTGGACCTCCGATAAAAATCAAACCAAGCACTATATCCCAAACTATAGTTACAGCATTATTGACAGGGTTGCCGCCACCCAGCGGGTTGTAGGAATTCAGAGCTGCCAGGGCGATCCTAAATAGGATCAAGAGGAAGCTGATCACAATCACAAACTGGAAAATAGTACCGAGACAGTCCTGAAAAGCGTTAGGATTATCTTGGGCCCCCCGGAAGTTACAGTTGCGGAATGTACCAGCGTTGGCAGTCTCCGTTGAGACCCTTTCATTGACAAATTCACTTGTACTATCCGCCGCATCATTAACTGCACTTGCTCCTGTGTGGACTGGCGTATGGTCTGCGCGCACATCTATACCTCCTACATTTGTTAATACTAACTGAATAAGACTTAGTGAAAGAGACAAACTTACTATTATAGCTAGTGCTTTTTTAGAGAACTGGCGAAGACTGATCATATATGATTAAGTTTATAATTCATGTTAATTTTTTTGTAAATAAAAAACCCAGAAATATAAATTTCTAGGTTATGAAGTATTTTTTTTAACATAATAGTCATCATGAAAAAAACACTTTGTGCCATATTATTGTACTTATTAAAGCAGTAAAAAATGACACTATTGCAGGGTTGATGCCAGTCAGGCAGAGAAGTGCCCACACTGGTGGTCCAGTTAGGGCATGGACTAGTGCTGGAAAGAACCAGATGAGTAGTCCAAGAGAAGGTGTCTTACCTAATAGAATAGGCAAAACAATACCAAAGAACAGTCCTAAGGTACTGACATAATAATATGCCATTTTGACCCCGAACCATAACGATCTTTTTTTATGCTCTTTTTTCTCCCATCTTGCAAGCGGATCACCAAAATGCCTCTTGAGGCGTCTTTGAATCCTTTGCAGCTGTCTGTCAACTTTTCTTAATGCTCTTAACATCTCTTTTTCGTTGTGAATCTACATTCATATTATAGCATTTTTATAATGTTTTGTCAACTATATTTTGGCAAAAAGCGAATGTTTGTGTATACTAAGTTAAGTATGGAAAAACTACCTGATGTAATTATAGTATATGGACCTCCACTTGCTGGAAAAGGAACTCAAGGAGCATTTTTGAGAAAATTATTACCGGAATATTTTCACTTAGATTTTGGTACGCAACTTCGAGCTTATGTAGCTACTCATTTGGAAAGTAAAAACCCTGACGACAAAGAACGAGCTACGCGACTCAAAGAAGAGATGGGTAAAGGCAACGCAGTACCTACCCCTGATTTGAGGTATGTGGTGGAAGATAGTATTACTCAAGCACTCGAAGGAGGGAAAAAATTACTCATAGAAGGGCCAGGTAGATTACCAGAAGAGGCTGAGTGGTTATCACTCTACATGCATGAGAAGAAACTTAAGGTAACAATTTTTCACTTGCATATTAACTTGGAGGAGACATTACGTCGAGCACAGCGAAGATGGTATTGCCCAGAGAGCGATATTCCATTTATAGGTTACGACGCTGCCAAAAAACACTGCGGTAAAAATAAACCCTACCAAAGAGAAGAAGATACCGATCCTGGTATCAATATGAGGCGTTATGATAACCTGTACAACAACCAATACGCTGCGATAATTCAAGCCTTCCAACTCAACGCTTTGGCGGATGTCTGCACTATTGATGGTAAAAAACCAACGCGAGATATTAGCTATGTTCTCTACCGGTATCTACAAACCTTCTATATGTTAGATAGAAAAATGCCACATTTTAAGCAGTAGCTTTGTTGAGCTTTTCGCTCACACCTGCCCAGTTTACTACCTCCCAGAAATTATTGATGTATTGTGGGCGGGCATTTTGATAGTCTAGATAGTAGGCATGCTCCCAGACATCCATTGTCATCAGAGGTGTCTTAGCTTTAAGTAGTGGCGTATCTGCATTTAGGGTTTTGTCGATAACAAGCTTCCCAGTTGTGTTGTCATAAGAAAGCCAAGCCCAGCCAGAACCGAACTGAGAGGCACCAGCCGCTGCAAAATCTCCTTTGAAATTATCAAAACTTCCAAAACTTTCTTCGATGGCCTCAAGAAGAGCCCCTACTGGATCTCCGCCTCCTTGTCCAGACATTGACTCCCAATACATAGAGTGGTTGTAGTGCTGACCGCCATTGTTGAGAATAGCTGCTTGTAATTCTTTTGGTGCAGTTTCATGGCTTAAAAGCAAAGAATCGATGCTCATCGATAAAAGGTGAGGATGATCTTCTAAAGCAGTGTTTAGCTTAGCGACATAACCGGCGTGGTGCTTGTCGTAGTGATAATTAAGAGTGTTCTCGCTGATGTGTGGTTCGAGAGCATTCTTAGCGTAAGGTAAATCTGGTAATGTAAACATATCTGCTATAATATTAAAATTATTTATTTTTGGTCAACAAAAAGAAGGTTGTATGCTTTTGATACAACCTATTAAAAGTTACTATAGGCAGAGATTATATTAATCCTGCCTTTAGATTTTCGAAGTATATTATACTGCCATCTATGCTTTCTATCATTTTCTCAATTTCGCAGATAGGCCGACCCTGGCTTTTATTTTGATTAAGCCGTTTTTCTAAGTGGGCTAATCGAGACCTATTTTCTGATATTTTCAGCTCAATTTCTTCTAGAGATAAAGTATTTTGTTCAGCTGTAGCTGCATTCATTGCACTTCTCCAATGGTTTTAGCTATGTTATTATACTATGATTAAGTAGAATTGTAAAGTTAAATTATGACTGCGGTACCAGAGACGCTTACCATAAGCATGTTTGAGCCGTCTGAGCCTATGGATTCATAGTCTACATCGACGCCGATTATTGCATTTGCACCTAATTTTTTGGCGTGATCTTCGAGCTCCTGCATCGCTATTTGTCGCGCCTCTTGAAGTGATTTTTCGTAAGCTCCAGATCTTCCACCAATAATATTGGTAATCGAGGCAAAAATATCTTTGAAAATATTTGCTCCCAGAATCGCCTCACCGGTAATGACTTTTTTGTATTCCTTGACAGTGTATCCATCTAACGTATTAGTTGTAGTAATAATCATATATTATACATACTTACTATTAATTCAAAAAAATTCAAGTTTCAACGTGAAAGCATCTTTACTTGACAGAGAAGCCGAAAAACTTTAGGATTATTTTATTGCAACTTTTTTTAGTATAGGTAAGAAAATTAAAGGAACATGAAAGTTTATAACTATTCTTCATTAAATCGCACATCAAGCGCGTCGAAGCGTCGACGTAACGGAAAAAAATTCAACAATAAGCGCACCCATTTGGGGTTATTTAACAACCCATTTAAGTATAAGCTGTCATCAATAAATAGTTTTTATTTTCAAATTGCTGGAATTTTAATGATCACGATTGGAGTTATAATCTCATTCCAAACCTTAATTGATATTTCTAGCCCAACAACCTCAGCTGGAAATGGAAGCCAAGACTCAGTCAGGGTTTTAACTAATTTTCAGACAGATGTAAAAAGATCTAGCGAACCCAAGATCAAACTCGTCGAAACTCCAAAACCAAATGAAGAAAAACCGAAAGATAATGAAGAGGTAGTTCCAGAGAAAGTCGAAACAGCAACTACCTATGAGGCATTAGATGTTTATGTTGTTAAGGCTAATGACAATCTATATACTATTTCTGACTTATTCGGTGTTCCAGCAGATTCGTTTATCGAAACCAACAATCTCCAGGCTCCCTACTCACTTAATATCGGTGACGAACTCTTAGTTCCAAAGTCTTAATTGACAAGATTTAAAAACCCATATATCTTAGATATATCATGCTCAGATGGTGGAATTGGTAGACACGCTAGCCTTAGGAGCTAGTGCCTTCGGGTGTGAGGGTTCAAGTCCCTCTCTGAGCACCATCGGTCAACGACTTGCGTAGTTATGTTTTGAGCTTCAGTGCTCAAAAGCGTCACTACTCCAGTCGTTGCCCTCACCTCCCCACAAAAGGAATCCGGGTATTCACCCACCTTTTGCCGGGGCCCCAAAATTTCTTTGGTGGCAAAACCTCATTACCCTTTCTAATTATTTAAAGTACAAAGGGGTCCCCGGCGATCTCTGATCGAGAGGGGAAGACAAATCGCCGACGTAATGGAGTGCAGCTTTTGCCAATTTCTGGCAAAACGGAACAAAAGGAAGTCGAGCGGAAGGATGCGCACGTGGTGGAATGGTAGACACGCTACCTTGAGGTGGTAGTGCTCATATTTTCGAGCGTGGAGGTTCAACTCCTCTCGTGCGCACCAACAAAAAACTATTGCATAGTTATCACATCCTGATACTTACGCAATAGTTTTTTTTCGCCTAATAATACTTCAATTCTTTATATTATACTATTGCAAAAATTTTCTTTTTCTGATATACATAGTATGCATTCGATTTGTGTCTTTTGCACAAGCAAGCTACTGCTCATATCTTGTTAGAATGCAACCAAGATTGTTTTTATACTGGGAGAAATTATGTCTCAATCTAGCACATCATCAAGTCAAGAAAATATTCTGACTCAAAAGCTTCAAAATTTTACTGAAAATTACTCAAAGGTTAAGAGCGATGCATCCAACAGCATTGCAAATAACCGCTTCACAGCGGTACCAGAAAAAAGACCAAAGCGAAAAAGGTTGGATCCAAGCAGGTGGTAAAGTATATTTTTTGATAACTAATCGATACCATGTTTTTGTTTTATAGTGTCTTTGGATAAGGCGCTTTTTTTTACGCATATAAGAAGTTATCTGAGCAAAGAGAATTGAAGAAAAACAAAGGGAGCCTCGCAGATCTTTTGATCTGTGGGGTGCTGAGGATAATGAATAAAGTAATGCAGCTTTTGCTCATGTGAGCAAAACGAAATTACGCAATTCATTAGCCAATGGTGCCGCCGGAGGGACTTGAACCCTCACGATATCACTATCATTGGATTTTGAGTCCAACGTGTCTACCAATTCCACCACAGCGGCATGTTATGTATTATATGATTATGTAGATTCTATTTTTTGTCAATGAATATGCCGGCCACTTAGCCAACAACTATAAAAAAAGAAGCTATTTAGCTTCTTCAGTTGATTTTTCTTCCTTCTTGGAATCTTCTTGAGCTGGTTTTGACACCTTCTCTTCTTCGACCTTAACCTCTTCTTTTGCTGGCTTGACTTCAGTCTTTGGTTCAGCTTTTTTCACTTCTTTTTTTGCGACAGGTTTTTTCTTTTCTTCGCCTAGATTTAGATCAGCAAGTGACTGTACTGCTTTGCGCTGCTTAGTCTTTTTCTTCTTTTCTCCGCTTGTAGTATCTTCAGACTTAGCAAGACGTGCTTTGAATTTCTCAATTCTTCCTGCAGTGTCAATTAAGGTCTCTTGACCTGTATAGAATGGGTGACAGTTCCCACAGATTTCTACTTCTAGGGATTCAACAGTCATTCCAAGTGTGTAAACACTATTGCAGTTTGTACACTTGGCTGTTGCAGTTTCGTAATAGTCGATAACGCTCTTGGCCATATATGGTGTTGTTTATTTCGCTAATTTAAACTTATTTTTCCAAAAGTGTCAACCTATTTAGCTTGTTTCTTAGACCCTTTATTAATAAATGCTGTTAGGACGAACAACAAACCAATACCCATAAACGCTACAACTCTCATTATAGTTGAAAGAAGCCATACTTCTACGAGCAGTAATCTACCAAGTATAAAGAAGAGAGATATAATTGAGAGTAACTTCCAATACTCGTTCTTAGTTCGTAGATAATACAACACAAAGAGTGGTGGTATTGTGAATAATATTAAGCTAATTGAGTTGGCGATATCGCTGTTACCTACCAAATCTTTCATCAACTCCCATACAAGAATATGCCAAGCTATCAGACCTCCAGCCAAAGCAAATCGGAAAGGGGTGCCAGCTCTCTCTTTGTGGAAGATGAATGCGTTTGTAGATAAGATTACCGCCATACCAAGTATGTTATAGATATAACTAGCCTCACCGTACGATAGCACTGCCATATAGGCAGGTAAGACTTGCAGTACAGTGGTTATCTTTGGAATTACTGGATTGTGTTTGAGACCTACTCTTGAAAGCAAACTCATACCGAGCAACTCTATAGCAAGAATAATTGACAGATACTGGTTTTCCGGAATTTCTTTGAGCGTTATTGCAAAAATATATGTGGCCATGAAGAAGAATTGCGAAATCACCATCACCTTATCTCGCTGCATAAACCTGTATATAAAAGTAGTGACTAGACTTAGACAAGCCAAGGTTGCTAGCATAATGGTCTGAAAACCTTTTGGCACATAACCAAACACCCACACCAACGTGAGCATATTGCCCAACACAGAATTCACAATACTTAGCGGTTCGACTTTATTTGAGTTCAATATTGATCTAATAATTGTTCCCACGAAGAACATACTTACAAATATCAATATATAAATTAATTTTGAATCACCAAGGTTTTCGAAAGCTAGAGAGTAGACTGCAGTACCTACGATTGTGATCGTTAGAAGCGGGTTCCATTTCTTGAGGGCAGCCAAAACAAAGGAGAAAATACAGATGATTATTCCATAGTTGGCTAAGAAGAAGTAATCGGGTTCTGGGCTAATAATTAAAGCTGGGAGCAGATAGAGCCCTGCTAAGCCTGTGATTGCCATGAATTTAGCGTCGTGAATATACGCCCTCAAGAGAAGCACCCCAACCAAAGCCAACAGTATTGCAAAAGCTGCAGATAGAGAGAGAATGCCGAAGATATTCGTAGCCGTCACTATTGAAATTATCGAGATCGTAATTCCAGAAACCAAGAGTACCTGCCCTACTACCGAGTTTTTGGTGATTTTTCTTTCTCCCAGATAGGCTACGGCTAGACCTGCCAGCACTCCAACCACAGTGAGCAACTCCAGAGGAACAAGTTCATTGACGTACAGGTAGCTTAGTAGCCATATAACAGCCAACAAAACGAACACAGCACCTAGTTTCATTAAGAAGTTTTCCTGAACCCAGCTACCAAAATCTGATTTAGAATCTTGGACCACAGGTTTTTCTATTGACTTTGTTATCGGTGCTGGTTGCACGCTCTCAGAAACAGGTTTTTCCTTTATAGGGACTGATTCGGTTTTCGTTGTTGTTGCAAGTTTTCTTTCTAAATGTTCGATTTTTATTTGTTGTTTTTTCAGCGCATCAATTAGCGAATTGATCTGTACAAGGCAATACGCAGCTGCACCAAAGGCTAGCAACGAAAATAATATTTCCATATAGAATAATTATATGTTATATTAAGGGTATAGACAACCTTCGCTAATCTTAACTAGTAAGTCGTTGGATTAACTCCTTTTTTGAATGAAATTTCTTTTCTCAAGCTGTAGTTAAATAGAGCGGCAGGTAAATAAAAAAACTCAAATGAAGAGCAGGGAGTGTGAAAATCGAGCTAATAGTGTATTGACTGGTTCGTATTCGAGTTATAAAAAAGACCTCTTAAACAAAGGTCTTTGATTTTAACAACTAAAACCACTTGATACACAAGTCTAAATTGTGAAGATAATTTTTTTATCGTCATCGACTTTAACCGCCTTCAGCCGCCCCCTATTATAGCCCATTTCCGCTAAGCTAGTAGTGACAGATTCGATATATTCATTGAACATCTCAGGCTTGTCTATAGTTAATATTTTGCCCAAATAAGTGAAGGTTTTTGTTTTATACCCATTAATAACAATCTCAATGATTCCAAAATATTCTTTTTGATTTTAGTTTTCAGAAACATACTCTGGTAAGTAAGTGTTAGCAATCCACTCTTGTAATTGTATTTTCATTTTTAACATTAAAAATATACGACTAGATATTTTTAGCTTATTTTATACACTTTGTCAACATATAATCCATAGGTTACAATTTTTTTGATATTAGAGGCTATTTTATTCCTAGTATCCCTAATAAACCCCTCGTAGCTTCTCTGGCTACTGTTCTACCAATTTGGCGAGCCATTGTGTTCTTGCTTAACTTATCAACCAAAGACTTTTCTTTTTTTGCAGTTTTCTTCGTTTTTTCTTTAACTTTCTCTGGTTCTGATTCTTTGGCTTTTTCTATTTTTTCTTCGAGGATTTCGTAAGCGCTGTCTCTATCTACTTCTTCGTTGTATTTGCCTGCAATAGAGGATGATGAGATGACGGCTCCAAGCTCAGCATCTGTGATAGTATCCATTCTAGTAGCCGGTGCACAAAGCATGGTATGGACTAGCGGAGTCGGGTTTCCTTTTTCTGAAAGTGCGGTTACAAATGCCTCTCCAATACCGAGATTTGTAAGAAGTTCATCAACATCGTAGAATTCTGTCTCAGGATAATTTTGCGCGGTAAGCTTGATAGCCTTGCGATCGTTGGCGGTGAAGGCACGCAGAGCGTGCTGAACCTTGAGACCTAATTGAGAGAGAATCGCGGCTGGCACATCTTTGGGAGTCTGGGTAACGAAGTAGATACCCACACCTTTGGAACGGATAAGCTTCACGATAGATTCTAACTGATCCAACAAAGCTTTTGAAGACTGATCGAAGATTAAGTGAGCTTCGTCGATGAATATACAAAGCTTTGGTTGTTCGACATCCCCTTCTTCTGGGAATTTTTCGTAGACTTCCGCTAGCAAACAGAGCATGAACGTGGAGAATAATTTTGGCTTGGCTTGTAGATCAGTGAGTCGTAAGACTGAAATATAGCCTTTACCTTCGTCGTTCTTACGGATTAGATCTTCCACATCAAATGACTTCTCACCAAAAATTTTCTCAGCTCCTTGTTCTTCGATTTCGATAATTTTACGCATGATTGCTCCTGTAGAAGCTGAGCTTACTGAGCCATATTCTGACTCGATATCTTCTTTGCCATCACCGTTGATATATTGCAAAACTTTCTTAAAATCTTTGAGGTCAAGTAGAGGTAAATCTCGATCATCGCAGTACTTGAAGATCATGGAGACGACGCTTCCTTGAGTGTCATTGAGCTCAAGGATTTTGGAGATTAATACAGGGCCAAACTCAGATACTGTAGCTCTTAGCTTAGTACCAGGTTGGTCGGAGATTGTAACAAATTCTACAGGCAAGTTCTCAGCGTTCCAATCGAGACCGATTGCCGTGTGACGTTCGTCGATTTTCTTATGTCCCGCAGACGGTTGCGAAACCCCAGAAAGATCTCCTTTGATATCCATCACCAAGACCGGAGTACCAGCCACTGATAATTTTTCTGCCAGGAGTTGCATGGTTTTGGTTTTTCCGGTTCCTGTTGCTCCGGCTATGAGTCCGTGGCGGTTCATCGTTGACAGTGGAATCTCTACAAATGAACCAGTTTGAGTCTCGCCGCCGACCATTGCACCTCCAATCATGAGTGTTTTCCCCTCGAAGGAGTACCCTGCTTGTATTGCATCTTTGAATTTTTGATTAGACATATATATGGTTATAATTTCAAAAAAAAGAGTAAATGTCAAAATCTACATTTTTCAAATACTGTTGACGTTAGGCATCCGCTATACTATATATAAACTGTATTGTTTTGGAAGTTTCAAATTATGCAGATCAAATACGGAGCTATTTTAGAACCTAATTCTAGCGAACTTTCTGAATTTCTGGATGCAGTTCTGACAGCTGAAATTAAAACCACTTTTGCCACTTATCGCATGAGCCCGTCTGAAAAAGAGAAGATTGTGAAAATCTGTTGCGATTATTACAGTGGTAAAGAATATAACGAAATTGGATTCTATGCTATGCTCTTATGGAAATTTATTTACAAGGGGTTTAGGTTTGTAACTATTTTATATAGTAGAATTACATCCATGAGAAAAGAATATTTTTTCTACGTCGATAAAAAAACTTATCTTAACTCAGAATGGGATGCTCACAGACCTAGCAAACGAATGATTAACAGATATCTAAGTAACGGGTGGACAACCCCTTCAATTGCTAATAATACATTGCTATCAGAAGATTTCTAAAGTAAAATAAAATCGCTCATGAATTACTGGGCGATTAGAATTTTTGCTATTTTTTCACTTTAATCACTTTTGGTATACACGTAATTTTTTGGTGTCTTGCCTTCGATCATCTTGTTGCTGATTGTCATTCTTAGTAGATTGTCGTTGAAGCTAAGACTGGTATTATCTTTTCGATTCAACTCGCTTAGGGCTTCTTGGCAGATATTATGTAAATTTTCATATGTTATGTTTGTTGCCAACATTTGCTTACACATATTAGCTACAAGCTTTTGATAATCATTATATGACATAGCAGAACTAAAGAATATTTTCACCTGTTTAGCGTAATTTGAATATTCGATATCTGGTATGGAGTTATATAGATTTACGTTGTCTGGAAAAATGGTATCAGTTATAAAATTTCCATCAACTGCACCGCTGGTTTTGTTACTCATTTTTTTCTTTGCAATTTGTAGCAAATTTATATGACATTAGCGCAAAAAAGTAAAGCCCTTTTGGGCTTTACTAGATTTCGGTTAAGTATTGAGAGTTACATACCCATTCCTGGCATTCCCATGCCGCCCATTCCTCCTGGCATTCCACCTCCTGCTGGTGATTCACCATCTTTTAGCTCATCCACGATTACTACTTCTGTCGTGATGATAGAATTAGCTACAGAAGATGCATTCGATAAAGCCTGTTTGAGCACTAATACTGGATCTATGATTCCAGCTTTGAGCATATCTGCAACTGCTTCATTCTTCTTGAAGTCATACCCTGCAGTTTTGCTGTCTTGGATATCTTTGACCAACAAACTGATGTCGTAGATTCCACTATTCTTAGCAATGGCTCGGAATGGTTCAAGTAAAGCTTTGGTGACAATGTTGATACCTATTTGCTCATCTCCGTTCTCTGCCTTTAGCTTTCCTAGCTCTTGGCTAATGCGAACAAGTGTAGATGCACCACCTGGGACAACACCCTCTGTGATAGCGGCTTTGGTAGCGTTCAGTGCATCTTCGATAAGATACTTGAGTTCTTTCATTTCTACTTCAGTAGCCGCACCGACTTTGATCACCCCTACTCCACCAGCTAGTTTTGCAAGGCGTTCTTGAAGTTTTTCCTTGTCGTAGTCGCTGGTTACTTCTTCGATCGCACTGCGCATTCCTTCCACTCGTTTCTTGATCTGAGCTTTATCACCGTGACCTCCGACGATTGTAGTACTGTCTTTGGCAGAAATTATCTTATCAGCACTTCCTAGATCGCTAACGGTTGCAGTCTTGAGTTGCATTCCAAGATCAGATGAAATAAAAGTGGCGCCGGTCAGAATTGCGATATCCTCAAGGATTGCTTTGCGCCGGTCTCCAAAAGCTGGAGCTTGGATTGCCAGCACATTGAATACCCCACGAATTTTGTTAAGTACAAAGGTTGCTAAGGCTTCACCCTCTATGTCATCAGCAATTATGACAAGGTCTTTTTTACCTTCGCCAGCCATCTGCTCAATTACTGGTAGCACATCTTGAATAGAACTAATCTTGCTATCCGTAATCAATATTGCCGGCTTATCAAATACCGCTTCCATCCGCTGCGGATCAGTGACGAAGTATGGAGACTTGTAGCCTTTATCGAATTGCATTCCTTCAGTAAGGTCTTCTTCGATTTCATTAGAGTCACCCGTTTGGACTGTGACCACACCATCTGCACCGACTTTGGTAAGCATGCGGGCGATCATCTCACCAATCTTACGACTTCGAGATGAGATTGTAGCTACATCTGCCTGCTCTTCTTCGGTTTTGATTTCTTTGGTATTAGCAATTAAGTATTTATTAGCCGCGCTAATAGCTTTGGTAATTCCAGACTTTACTTTGACAGGATCAGTACCTGCTTCAACAACCTTGAGCCCTTCGTTGATGAGCGCTCCAGAGAGAATTGTTGTTACAGAAGTACCATCACCTGCGATGTCGTTGGTCTTGTTTGCTGCTTGTTGGATGACACTAACACCCATCTGTTCAACACCTTCGAGCTCCACTGCTTTGGCAATAGTGACACCGTCATTGGTGATATTTGGGCCACCGAACTCTGAGCCGATGACTGAAGTACGCCCTAATGGACCGTAAGAAGTCTGGACTGCTCGGACTACTGTGTTGACTCCAGTTTGGATTGATTTGCGAGCGTCTGTACCGAATTGAATGATTTTTTTGGACATATATTAAATTGAATTAAAATTTTTACTCTATGATTGCTAGTATATCTTTGCCGCTCAAGATCTTATAGACCACTCCTTGAGCAGAATCATCTTCTACTTCTTCGCCTGCATACTGACCGAAGATTACCTTGTCTCCTGCTTTGAGACCTAAGTCTTGGATGTTCTCGTCTTTGCCTTGCCCGCCACCAATTGCTACTACTTCTCCTTTTGCTTGTTCATTTTTTTCCTCTGTTGAGATAATAATTCCCGACGCTGAGGTTTGATCTTTTTTCACTAGTTTGACTACTAGTCTGTTGCCTAATGGTTTGATATTCATATTTGTAATTAATAAATTATTTAGCTTATGAATGTTAGCAAGTAAAATAATACTTCGCTAATTTCATCTATCTAATTAAAGAATTTCCTGGATTTTGTCAATATACAATTGAGCTATTTGGCTTTTTGTTGAGACTGTCTTATAAGCTCGCGTGCGTTTTGATTAAGGAAATCTATCGGTGCTTTATCATCTGTGAGCGGCTCAATATCTTCAATACCGACTTCGACTTTTCTTCGCAATAGGCTACGCAAACCACCTGACAATCCTGGACTGTTAACAACTTTGTTATTACTCGCTATGAGGAGCAGGTTCTGAACTTGATTCTTCGAAGTTCCAGGTGCTTGGTACAACCCTACTTCGTCAAATACTTCGGTATATGTTTTGACCATTCTCTTGACTAGATTTGAGCCCTCGCCCGTTGCAGTACCGATAATATTTGCTACAACCAATCCATCAGCTTCTACAACCTGCTTAAGCTCCTCCAAAAATTCCACAGTTGTGAGATGAAACGGTATATTCATTGCACCGGAATAAGCATCCATAAATACTATATCATAGGTTTGATCACTTCCTTGTATGAAGCGCCGGCCATCTTGGGCAAATATTGTAGTGTTGGCAGGCTGCACGAAATCAAAATAATCTGAAGATATAGTTGCTAAATCTGAATCTATCTCCACGACATCCATATGCTTGCCTGGGTATTTGTTGCCGTAGAATTCTGCGAAAGTAAATGCCCCACC
Organism: uncultured Patescibacteria group bacterium; assembly: GCA_938041505.1. Taxonomy (GTDB): domain Bacteria; phylum Patescibacteriota; class JACMRA01; order JACMRA01; family JACMRA01; genus CALITC01. Next base: position 50,820 of record CALITC010000001.1, read on the forward strand.
GCCAATCATAAGGGCGCGCTTGGAGTCCGGAACGAGCTCATTGGTAAGATCGTAATTCTGGATATAACCAGCCACAAGTTCGTTAGGATTATCCAGATAGATACCGGACTGAAACCCGAACGGACCGAATGTCATTACACGCGTTGGTCGACCATCGATCTCTCTGTCGTAGATAATAACCCTCGAGTATTCAGTGTCTATGTCAGCGATAGACTCAACCGAAATCAAAGAGCTAGAGATAGAACTAACGATAACAACAGCAGATATTAAGATTATTTTCAGTAAGTGTTTTCCTCTGTAGAGAAATGACAATAGAGACATTGCAAAAGCAATAGTAAGTAGTAAGTTGGATGTGCCGAAGAACGGAATCAATACAAACCCAGCCAAGAACGTTCCAATAATTCCGCCTGTGGTAGATAACGTGGAAACTAATCCTGATATTTTCCCTGCATTTTTGATATCTTTGAGAACTAGCTTGAGTGCGTAGGGTTGAATCATGCCCAGACAAATACTTGGTAATGTAAATACAACAATTGAGGATAAGATTACCAGTATTGGTAAATCTAACGTTAAGCCGGTGAAGAATCTGAGCACCACATCTCGACTAGCATTAGTGAGGGCGATTAGTAGACCAGAAACCCCGCAAAGAACCCCTAGTATTGCGCTTGATCTCTGCTTATCGGCAAGTCTTCCTCCAAAAAAATACCCCACACTAAGACTAGCTAGAATTAGTCCAATTAAACTCGTCCATACATCCACCCCACTTCCAAAATACGGCGCAAGTACTCGAGAACCTACCAGTTCGAAGATCATAATTACCATACCCGTTACAAATACAGTGGTAAGTAAAATTTTTTTATTAGCAGGTCTCTCAGATGATGACATGTATACAGTAGTACTTCATAAGCTTGCTGTGGTCAAATCTGGGTAACAAAAAAGCCAACACGTGATGAATGCTGACTTTTCACATTTATGTTGAAGTATGCTTAATTCCTTATGGGATAAGTACCTTTTTGAACGGGTAATTTTCCCCATTTTGGAATATCCCAAAGTGTATATTCGAAACTAGTTCCATTGCTAATTACTAACATTACTTCCTGTTCTCCTTCTTGGGCGAATCTTGATTCTTGAATCGTGTATAGTTTAACTGGTAGTAAGAACTCGCTCTCAACTTGAGCAACTAATTCTTCCCAATCGAAGCCTATCGGCAAGACGAGATTGATCGCTCCACTATTATACTTTGCTGAAAATTCGGAATACTCCCAAGTTTCTCTGATCTCCGGGTGTAAAGAAACAAGGAAGTTCTTTGCTTCTTCTGCCATGATCATATACTTTATGTCTGTGCTATTTTGCACTTTTATCACTTCGGGATAATTATTATATTCTTTTATACCTTTGGTAACAGAAATTTCGGCAATACTACCTTGTTTTTCATAAATAAGCGCCAATATAGATACTATGAAAAAACATATAACTACAGTTAGAACACCTGCATTCCTCTTATGAGCTATATTTTTAAGAGCAGATGAATATCGAATATTAAATATCAACTTCAAATACAAACTTTTGATTTTGAAGAAGAATTTACTATTATTGACATCTGGAATATGAACTTGATCGATGTTTTTTACGCAATTATCATAATCTTCTTCCACCCAATTCTCACCTATTTTGTTGGGCTGGCTTTGTTGTAAACTCATGTAACCACCTTTTCTAAAGAACCTATTTTCTACTCTCCAATCATAGCAAACAAATTAACTAAAGTCAATACTCTTGTCGGCCAATTTCTCTATCCAAGTCTCGCTTCTTGATTGCGTCTCGTTTGTCGTGCTCTTTTTTACCTTTAACTATCGCCACTTCGGCTTTGAACCAGCGCCCTACTCGCTTGATATTGATTGGGACACAGCTGATGTTTTTTTCTTTGATGGCACCGGCGATTTCTTTAACTTCCTTTTTGTTGAGGAGGAGCGGTATTGTGTAGTCGATATCTTTGTGCTTGAGACCAATGATTTGAAGACCGTAGCGATTATAGACAACGTACGCAGAGCGTAGTGTTACACGCTTTTCTTTGATGGCTTTGACTAATTCGCCAGACAACTTCAAGCCGGCCTGGTAGGACTCCAGGATATGATACTCGTACCGAGCTCGCTTGTTGATAATGAGAACAGACATTTATAATACCGAAGACTAGCGATATAAATCTTTTTAGTCAAAAAAAGTAAGTTTAGATTGTAAACTCACTGACGTCATTAGTTATTAATTAGCCTGTATTTTATATGTAACTGCTGACTATTTATTTTTTCATGTAATTGAACTAGATACCAATCACCATCCTCATGAGAGCTTCGCAACCAATTAAGTGAACCACCTTCCACCAGTATTTCTAACTTTAGATCAGCTTTGTAAGATAGTATTAATACAACTCTTCGTAAGGTATCCCATTGCAGGCTAATGCCTAAAGCGCTGCAAACATAAGGCTTAGCGTTTGGGTTAAGAGATACTTCTATACCACTTTCTAAGGCAAAAGACTTTTTTAGGTACGCTTTTTGACATTTGATAGATTGTATTCCAAGATATGTCACAATTAATGAGAGCACTAACACAAAGCAAAATATACTTATAGCTTGATTACCCACGAATATTCTCCGACTATATTTTTGGCTTTAATGGTATAAGCCTAAATTCTATTTATTGCAAGATAAAATCGATTAGAATTAAAAATAAGATTACAATTGACTATTTGATATATTTTTGATATGATTTTGATATTATTGAATTTTATAATTGAGGATTTACTCTGGTACAAAAAACTTTCTGTGATTATGTTCTTCAGCACATAGCAAGCAGTTCAAGTCTGCAAGGAATCACTATTTCCAAACTTGATTATATGCGTTGTTTAATTAGAGCAATTGATAATTACTTTGTAAAAGAGTGTAGTAACAGTGGTATAAGTGAGATTTTTAGTTTTGCAAGCCAGCATATAGCTAATGAAGATTATGTAAAGGCAGGAGTTTGTAATCTTGAAGAGATCGGAACTATAACAGTATCGATAAAGCAGCCAGATTTTTTGTTACTTCCCTCTTATAGATATGAAGTAGAGATATACTTCCCTGTTATGTTTTCAGAGTTGTATCTGCAGAATTATGTTTATGAAGTTGGTAAGATGGCTTATAATTATCACGTTCTCAAGGACTTAGTTTGCCATATTAAAAAGTACTCCTTAACTACCCGCCCGGGAGACTTTAAGTCTTTGTTTAACTCTTTTGCCCATAGAGCTGAAAAGTTTGAGTTTTCGGTTGTGGACTACCTCTATCAACGAGATTCTAAACATGAGAAACATGAATACCATCACAGCCTCTACAGCAAATACTTTCGGTGACAGCTCTTTATATGCTGCGCAGACCTATTAGACTACTCAACCCTGAGTAGTTTTATTTTTTATAAAAAACTAACACCAAAACATTATTAGCTTTGATGTTAGTTCTTGTGGTTCGGAGACAGGGAATCGAACCCCGATTGCTTGAACCAAAACCAAGTGTCCTACCGTTAGACGATCTCCGAATATTTATGTGATTTGGTTCTTAGTTAGCTTTGGCAAAAAGTCAGGAATTGTCAATATCCCTATAATTAGCTACCGTTAGCTTATGCAACCCAAAAAACTGAAAGGCTTCAAAAAGAACCTCCCGACGAAAATTTGCAAGTCATGCAAAAGACCATTTCAGTATAGGAAAAAATGGAAAAAGGACTGTGATCAAGTGAAATACTGCTCGAAAAGATGTAAAGGTATTGACTATGATAATTAAGTATGTTATAACTACTTAAGAAGGTAATTTTTGGACTAAACTAAATGATAGAGAAAAATAATAGTCAGATTAATTTGTATATTCAATTTCAGGAGATTGATGGGTTTACACCTTATCAATACCAATTCAACCCCACTAAACACATCCCGGTATTAAGTGAAGTAACTCAGACTTCGGAAGGATGGATTCTTGTTAAAGGATCAACATTACTTTTTAAAGAAGCCCTGATTCAGGTTTGTTTTAATGACGTATCCGATATTTCGAACGAAACTGTGAAAGAGATTATAATTCACAATTCGGCTGTAAACCTTGGTGTGATTAGACCTGACAAGCCTAACGAACCAAAAGAACTGGGTAGATTATGGCTAGACAACAATGGTCCAAGCTTTTCAGGTGTTCTGAAAACATTTTCAGATAATGAGAAGCCTGTAAGTTTTGATATCGAAAATGGTATGAAGTTCATAGCTCAAATCAATATTTTTGATAGAGTTGAGTTGTCTGAACTCGGACTTAAGACTTTGGAAATGCGTTACTCAAGATTAGGTAGTGGCCATACTGGTATGCATAGTCTTATTAGCAATGCATGCCCAGCCTCAATATAGAATATAATCTTCATAGTGTTGAATATTTTAAGTGAACTCTTGTTTGATAAAGGGTTCATTTTTTTGCGCGAATTTTGATCTCTAGATCGTAGTCTGGATTGTCTATTTTGAATTTCTCGGTGTAGTTTTGGTTGTTGCTTAGAGAATAGAGCGAACTAAGAATGTACCCCAGCGAGAGGAAGAAGATCTGATAGATATTTATTTGTTTTTGTATTTTGCGTTTGGGCATTGTTGTTACTATTAAGTATAGCTCCAATTCTAGGTATTGTAAAATACTATCTCGTAAGCTACTCTCTTACAATGACTATCTTAGGAATCGATGAAGTCGGGCGTGGTGCTCTAGCTGGACCTGTGGTGTTGGGTGGAGTTCGTATAACTGATAATTTTCCTCTTCTATGTTATCATTTGGAACCTGATTCTTGGTATAAAGATAATTTGGAATTCAAAATTGTGCGAGATAGCAAAAAGCTTTCAGAAATGAAGCGTGAGAAGGTTTTGAAGGCCGTAGATGCTAGTGGTATAGATTATTCTATTTTATTTTGTTCTAGCGAACTTATTGACGAATTTGGAATTGGGGTGTGCTTGAGTCACATGGTTTGCGTGTTAGTGAACATTTTGCCAGCTGAAAGGATCGTTATCGATGGGAAGATTAAGATTCTGGAAGAATTCAGCGAATATTTACTTGAGAGGTTGTTGAGTGAAAATAGTTTAGAAAATACTATGACCCTTAAGCCTACTCTTATTGAAAATCAAAACTCGAATTATATTCTTGTAGAGCGAGAAAACAAAGCAGATGATAAATACTTGAGCATTGCGCTCGCGAGTACGATAAGTAAAGTAAAGCGAGACCAGCTTATGAAGAAACTTTCTCAAGATTATCCGGAGTATGGATGGTGGCAAAACAAAGGCTACGGAACTGAGAAGCACCGCATAGCGATTCGCAGCAATCCCAACAATGTATACTTGCGCCAAACCTTCTTATCAAAAATTTTAAAAAATAGCCCCGTGTAGTATGTATCACGGGGTTTCGAGTAACGATATGGCTAATATGTATTAACCTATATCTTCATTATTTCCAGTAAAGATATATCAGAGGGATTTTTAGGTTTTTGAGACTTCCCAATATCTGGTAATTGAAAACAGTTAATCGCAGATAAAAACTCAGTTTTGTTTTTACCTTCAAGAATGCTCAGCGCTCCGGCAATTTGCCAACCAAGTGGTGTTCCGCAATCGACACAAACTCCAATATCAACCCCATATAACTTATGACCTTGTAAGGAGTGCTGTGTCAAAGCATCAGCAACCCTAAGTTCTCCATCCTTGCAAGTTGATTTTGCTTTTCTTAGAAGATTAAGTACGTTCTTCGTAAGGATGGTATAACCTATTGAGGCAAAAGTTGAAGGAGCATCTTCGGGATCAGGCTTTTCGACAAAACTAGTAATTGTCATAATGTCATAGGAACTCTCCTGAATTATTGCATTGTTATCGAATGCAATTATACCGTATTTACTCGTTTCCTTTACCGGGACTTTTTTAACACCAATTGCAGGAATCTTATGCTTATTAAACACTGTAACAATATTTTTAATATTATCAACACATAAAGCGAGATTATCCGGAAATAGTATAAATACACCTCCATCGCCAATCTCAATTTTATCCAATATTTGCAAAACTGCATCACCATCGCCACCAAAGCCGATTTGATAATGATACTTTATTTTTTTTCCTATTGAAGCGATTGCTTCAACTTGATCGGCTTGTTCATTTTTTCCTTTTGCACGCAATTTCCTGATCTTAGTAGAATCTTTCTCAAAATGAGCTTTTGTGATTTTGTCGTCAGGATTAATGATTATGTGATAAGAATCAAAACCAAGCGTTTCAAGTTGCTCAAGAATAATTTGCATCAACGGAACTCCGTTAATAGGTACCATATGCTTAGGTATACTGTATGTCAGTGGATAACCCCGACTAGCAAGACCTGCGGCAGGTATAATGACTTCCAAACTATCACCTCTAATTTACTGTAGACCGAGCCTAATTTAAGACCACTTTTTGATAAATGTCAACCTTAGCTTAAGGTTCCGCCGAAGATTATCCAGGCTAGTGTAGATTTGGCCGCTAATGAAAGGAATATATAAGCGTATTCACCGAAGAGGTAGCTTTTCCATTTGCCGATTTTCTTGTACTGGAGATACATGTTGATAGCAAAGAGATTGAAGAAGATGAAGAGAGTTGGGAGTATTGCTTTGACAAAGCCTGGGACTTGATCGGCGTTTTCTACTCTATCTAAAGTTACGAAAAAGTATAGCCCCAGCACAATCCAAGGCATTACTCCGACGATAGAACCGTAAACGAAAGAGGTCCAGTCTGTCTTGTATGTGGACTTAATTTTGGCAGTGATCTTAGAAGACTTGCTGGCGGTGTTGAGGGTAACTTCGCGGAATTTCTTAGCTTGTTGCTTGAGTAGACTGTTATATCTCTCCATCATCGCCCCGAAGAGATTCATCGACATATTGATGACAAATAGCAAGAAGAGGATTGTAGAATCTTGAACGAAAGAGAGAGCCCCTATCACTACAATCATGACCGAGCTCGAGAGCGCATACTCGTACCAGCGAATCATGTTGAGTTCTTTCTCTAGGTTGGCAAGATACCACTTGTAAACTGCTGGGATAATTGTTACTAAGTGCGCCACTGCAGAGAGGAATAAGAATAGTGCAATAAAGTAGCCTAGATTAAGATCGTAGAATGACTCCCCTACGACTTCAGCACTTCTAGAAGCCACATTCGGTTGTGGTAAAAATATTTTTACTGGCGTCAGTGTTCCGTTTGAGAGTACCAGCATGGCTACACCTTGGAATAGATGGAGCAGACCCATGACTAGATTATACTTGTATAGATTTTTTGGTTTTTTATTTGGCTTTTGTTTGCGTGGCATATACTTAATAGTATACCTTACTAATACTTAGATGTCTAAGAATTGGATTCCTACGTTTTTTTCTGTTATAGATCACATATTGTATAAGCAACCGGTATGGATATTTTTGATTTAGATAGGTTTTTGATGATTTCTGATATCTCTCTATTGCGACCTGCGAATATCAGCGAAAAAGGTTTTTCATCAGTAAAAAATCCGTTTGACCCGTAGCTTTGAGATGCTATTGAAATAGCTAATTCAATATTTTGTTGAATCAACTTAGCGCTTTGACCTAGGGCGTAGATGTTGAATAGAGGAAGATCTAGCTTTTCTTCGAACTCACTTACATTAAGATTGGGAATGTAGTTGATTACGGCTCCAACCGCGTTGTGAAAAGACGGACAATGCAACTGTTCGTGATCGAGATGTAGCGTGCGGATATTAAGATCAAGATTTGCAGTATCGGCTCGAGTTGCTAATTCTTTGGCAAAGCTGACTGAGTAGCTTTTTGCAACCTGATCACAATAATGTGAATTCTGAGATAAGACTCTTTGGACTTGGCTTTCTACAATATTTTTCTTGCTACACAAGGCTTTGTTGACTGCTCCACAAGAAGAATGGGAGGTCACGATAATTTCCTCTAGTGAATCCAGGTCTTCGCACACAGCGATCAACTGCTGGATGATACTATCTTTTTCGCTACCACTTACTAAACACTCACAACCAGGCAGGCCTATTGAAAGTGCTCGGTGAGAAGAAGCAAAATACTGAATACGCTCATCCATGCATATAATCCACATTGTTTTTGGATTGGTTGTAAGGCATTCTTTCGCAATTTTAACTAGATCGAGGTCTGCAGTACTTGCCATTAACTTATGCGAACCATCCAACTTTTTGAAACCTTGTTTTGCATGATGAATACAGGCCGATAGCTTTGGTAGTGCTTTTTCCCATTCCATATTTTTGAGCGCATCGAGACTGAGCGTTGGGGAACGCCGTCTACGCCGTTTTAGAATAACAGACATAAAAAATGAGTTGCTTTGAGGTACAATAACAACCAGGTGTGTAGGTTAATTACAATCAAAAATTTCAGCTTTGTAAAGCCCGTTTTTACGTAGCGAATAAAGTGCTGGCATATGTAATGCCAGCTTATGGAGATATGTCTTCAACAATTGTTTTGCTAGTCGGTAACTTCTTCGTAAGAACTACCAACATCTTTGAGGTGATCTGTATTATTGAGTTCGTATAATCTTAATTTTCCATCTACAAATTCGAGTTGAGTGATTGAACAAGTATTGATTAACAGAGGCTGTAGCTTGTACTCCTCTGGGACTTCCATATATCGTGAAAGCCAGTTTTGTAAAATCCTGCCGTGTCCAAACACTAGAACAGTCGCATCTTTCCCCCTGTCTGTATCTTTGTGCTTGTTACCAATATCCACCATAAATGACTCAAATCTCTGAGCGCTATTATTATCGCTTTCGCCTCCTGTTGGCGCCCATTCTTTGTCTGTATGAGCCTTAATCTGATTATATGTCGATTCTTCTTGACTGGTATCGTAAGGTGTTAGAATCCTTTCTTTGAGTCTGTCGTCACAAATGATTTCAAGATTTTGAGTGAGCTGTTCGATAGCAGTGACAGCCGTCTCTTTGCATCTCGGATAAGGACTAGAAAAAGCACAGGTAAATTTTCTATTAAGTGACTGTAGATATTTTCCAGTTTTAGCAGCTTGTTGGCGACCAAAATCTGTCAGGTTAAGCTTACTGCCCTTTAAGTCATTAAAATTAACATTACTTTTTGATTCTTTAAAACCATGTCTAATATAGATTATTCGCAAAATTTTCCTCACAGTTTGTATTGCTTATACAGTACTATAAATAAATAATATATTGGCTATTTCTGCAAGTAAAAAAACCAAGCAATGCTTGGACTATGATTATATTGAATTGGTACTTAAAGCAAAATCCAATCTGATGATTGAGTATCTAAAGCTGCGCTACTTCCTTCAAACCCGCCATACCATACTACAGGTTGATTACCACTTCGCACAACTATATCATCTCGGCCGTCGCCATTGATATCACTTATCATCTCGGCCCGAGTTCCTTCTTCGAGTCGTCCACGGAATTGTCCTTGTGCTTGGAGCCCGTCTCTCCAAAGATGGAATTCGTAATTTGTGCGGTGCATCCAGCTAATATCCACCCGACCGTCGCTATCGAAGTCCCCGACTCCAATTGGTGCCCATACTAAGCCCTGATATCCTAGTCTACTTCCAGGAATCGGTAAACCTTGTGGCCAGTACCCTGTCTCACCATTAGTGTCGTTTCTCCAGACAATGTCGTCTCTACTATCCCCATTAACGTCTCCTACACCGATATACTTCCAGACATCAGACTGTCTTCCTAGGAATTTACCGAAGCGCTGCTGTCCGTTCTGCCACGCGCCGACTTCATTATTATCTCTATGCTTCCAGATTATCTCATCTGTACCATTATTATCTAGATCTCCTACACCCAAGAACTCCCAGACATCACCTTGGAATCCTAAGAAAGTTCCATTTGATTGCTGCCCACTAAGCCAGGCACCCATTTCTTTATTGTTTTTGTTTTTCCATAATATATCCGTTCTGCTATCTCCATTGATATCGCCTTTTCCTATGTATTCCCAAGCACCTCCTTGATATCCGAGCCTTCCTCCGACGCTTCTTCTTCCGCCATCCCAGTAACCGATTTCGTTCGCAGTCTTGTGTCGCCATATCAAATCCGCGCGGGCGTTGCCGTTGATATCGCCAGTTTTGGTTATCGATTGGAAAGTTTCGTCGAGATAGTCTTCAACAATATGAACAAGAACTGGACTTGATGTTCGTGTTGATCCATTATTGTCTGTTGCTACCGCCGTTAGCCTTAGTGTTTCTGGTCCAAAGTCTTTTGGTTCAAACACATTAAATACAAACGGGGCATTAGTTTGTGCACCTTCAAGGTTTGAGAAGTTATACAATCTTACATTATTAATTCCAACACTCGAACTTGAAGCTGAAACTTCTACAGTTAATTCAGTCTCTTCCAAAGAAACTAAATCTTGGTTTTGAGGAATGTTAATTGCAATGTTAATATCATTAACTAAATTGGAAACTTTAATTAGACCATCTCCGAAATTATTATCGAATCCTGCTGCACCAATATCTAAAGTATTATTCTTAAGAGTGCTGCGAACTTCTGCCACACTCATACCATTGTCGCCACTAAGCATTAGGCCAATTGCACCAGCGACCTGTGGTGAGGCATAGCTTGTTCCGAAGCCTTGTCTGTAAGTATTTACGGAGGCACAGCCGCTACGAACTACACCACAAAGCACCTGGTTACCTGTTGGGGAGTTATCTCCATCACCTACCGGAGCAACCACATCAAGATGAGGGCCAAAGTTGGAATAATACGCTCGATCAATTCCTGCCGCTGTGGTTGCGTAATTAGAAGCACCAACTGCCACCACATTACCGAACCCTGCTGGGTACATTACGGCATTATTTTCTTCTGCGAAAAATCCTGCTGTTTGAGATCCGTTACCATCCCAGTCACAACTACTAGACCAGACTGCACAGTTACCACTTGCCGCAACTACAACCACGCCTCGACTGGTGGCGTCGTTGATTGCCGACTCAAGATAGCTATCAAAGAACGGAGTCCCAAGCGATAGATTAATAACGTCAGCTCCATTATCTGCAGCATAGCTCACTGCTTCAGCAATGAAATACGTGTTGAAAGCATCTCCATGTACAGCAATAGGAAGAAGTGTGGTGTTGTGGGCTAGACCTACAGCTCCAGTACTATTATCTTGAGCAAAGATCATACTACTTACACCTGTTCCGTGACCTTGCTCATCGAATTGCGACCCAAGATCTTGGCAGAAGTTGATAACCGAAGGTGGTGGTGTGCTGTTTTGGAAGCCTACATAGTAAGTACCTGGAGCGCAAGTGTTGTCATTGTTGTTGTAGAATCGCATTGAATTGGCGGTATCAATATTTGCCCCTGCAAAGTCAGAAGCGTTTACATTCACCCCAGTATCTATCACAGCGATTTTGACATTAGGATCACCACCACATTGAACCCCTGCACTTGATTCGCTGCAAGAAGTATTGTTGATTGCACCAAGGTTATCCCAGCCAGACTCAGCACCTACTCCGGAGACTTGGTCAGTATAGTACCACTGGTTGCTCCATTTTGGATCGTTAGTTGGGGCGTAGAAGGGCTTATACGTATAGATTGGCTGAATATTCTTGACTGATTCATCTTCGCGCACACTCTGAATTACTTCCAAGGCAGTGTCTTTGTCGCCAAGGTTGATGATCATGGTGTTTTCTTTGGTCTCAACCATATTGGAGCCAACTTCTTCTGCGCTTAGACCAGTAACATTCTGAATATTATCCTGGACTGCAAATAGATCATAGTTATCTTCGTACTGGACAATTACGCTCGAAGTCATGAATTCATTAAGCTCCAAGCCTGGACTTTCCAAGCTTTCCAGTTGACTTGTGATAATTTGTTGACCTGCAGCGAAGTCTAATTCAACTTCTTCGATAGGTTCTGTCTCAGCGACTATCTTAACTTGAGGGTTCTGATCCAAGATTGTCTGGGTTAGCAAGTCCTCACCTAACCCTAAGTTGAACACTCCAATTGTTGGTATGAGCCCTGCCACTACTGCACTCACTACCGATAGATAAAAATATTTGTTACGCATATAAAATCCTAAACTTCCTTATGTTTAATTGAAAAAAGTATTGGGTTTTGTCAGAATTTTGTCAATGATAAGGTGAAATTTGGAAACTTTTGTACTTATAGCATATAATATCGCTTTACTGCTTGACAATTGTTAATTATTGTATAATGTTTTAGATAATATAATTTAATATAGTGTAATAATATGACCAAAACAAATCTGTATATAATAGCTGGAATTCTCCTAATCGCCAGTATCGGTATACTTTCTCAATCAAATATCAATAATAACTCAGATGTAAATTCAGCAGATATTTCTTTACAGCAGAATGAAGAAGTAAATCCTCTGGTTACAGATAGTATAATATCAGATATCGAAGGATTTGAAATCTCAAAACTTGTGAAACAAGATGTTGATCAGAATATACTAGACGAAGAAAACGAATTGTTATCGCAAGAACCTCAATTACAACCCAAGAATCTAAATAATTTCTCTATCTCCACTTACAATGACTTTGTTGAATTGCTTGGAGATACTCAAATCAACACGAATTTGGTGTACTATTATATAAACATTAATGATAGTGACTTCATAAGCCTAGCGATTAATAACTATACACTCGACCAAGATTCAGCAAAACCAAACCAAAGCTTAGCAGATCTTCATAATCAATTTGAGTCTGGCGACTTCGACCACCAAAAAATTGGATCATCTTTTACGTTCAACAATCTTACTGCTCATTTTGAAGACCAGACCTTCACAATAAATGATGTTATACTCTCTGATTTTGAACAAAGTTATGTTATCCAGAACCCTGATAATGTCTATGATTACAGCATTCTAACCAGAGAGGGCGCTAATTATTTACATTTCTCACCAAGCAAGGATTCTCTAATCGTTCTAGATGACTTTATAAAACTAATTGATACAACTTTTACTTTTTAGAAAAAGCATAACTTAATAAATATAAACTTATACATTTCAAAATTTAATAAATCTTAATAATATGACCAAAACAACTAAATATCTTATCGCTGGAATAGCTGGAATTCTTGTAATCGCCGGGATTGTCGGGTATACCAGTGGTAATTCTACTATTGAAGAATCTAAGAACCTTGATGATACTGTAACTCACAATACCCTCGAACAACTTGATTCAAGAATTGAATTTGATGAAAAAATTTCACCATCAAGTCAATCATTAAGTGATTTTTTAGTGTCTGTTGAAAATTTAATTAACAAGTATGAATCAAGTGATGAATATACACTTCTCAAGCCAGTATTTGAAAGTGATGAAAATTTATTGATTGATTATATTGGATTTCCAACGTACTACACGGAGAATAACGGAACAATTTTCGCTATTACAATATCTAATGTAGAGATTTCTAATAATTATTTTGATGGATTAGAAAATACAACCGGAAAAGAAGACCTTGTTAATACAGAGTTAGATTTTGTTAAAAGCAATCCTTCAAGCGAAGAAATTTTAGAAAGACTTCCGTTTATCATAGCATACGAAAACGGTACAGTTTATGGTTTTGGAGGGGATGCAGAAGATCCAAATTACAGAGCTTCAATTTTTAGTGATTTGTTCGAGAATGCCGGCATTATTGACGATGTCAGATTTGATGGGGCATACTTTATTGACAACAATATATTTGGAGCAATTGGCGATAACTTAATTTATATTCGTGAAGTAACTGACAACCCTAATACATTTAATCAAAATGAAATAGAATTATTTTTTGAAGGTTACGGTTACTATAATATGGACAAAAGCAGTTATGACCTTGCAAAAATAAATATGTTAATGAACACATTCTTACCCAAAATTTAAGTAGATGCGGACAAAGCAGACATAAAAAAAACCGAGCAATACTTGACTAGTATCGAGACAATTAAACATTACTTTCCAGTAAAAAATTGAATATTATTATATTGATTCTTCTTCTGAAGATCAAAATATCTCATCGAAAAACCCAGGCTATATTTTTAATTTTTTGCTAAAACAAATTTTCTCAATCAAGCCCTGTTACAAGTTTATATCCTTTTACAGAAAGATATTCGAAATCAAGATAATTCTAAATTTTCTGAAATTCCATTTGAAGAATTTTCGCTAATACATGACCTACGATAACACTGGGCTTTAGCTTTAATATAAGTAGTTAAAGCATAGAGACTGGTTATTCTAATTTAGGTTTGGACATGCTTGATAATAATTTAATCACTCTGCAAACCTTATATAAGCAACTTGAGCAAAAATCCTACATAAAAGGCTTTGTGGATGACTCAACTTACTCGCTTGAAAAGCTAAACGAGAATATTATTGGTTACTATAATAATAGCGTCTTCTTATATTCAGAAGGTGACTCTTTTTTACAGATTTCAATAGTTATTTTAGATGATGATAGTAGATTACCTTTTGAATCTATTCATGAAGTCGTCATTCAAGAAATTGTATTAAAATTTACTTGACATTATTTAATTTATATGTTATATTACTGCCAGTTAGGTAGTTTTTTTACCTTATCTAAATAATAATATGGAGGAAACCTCTTGAAATTTTCAATAAATAAATATGTTAAGTTTATTATTACTTCGCTACTAACACTTATGTTGGTCGTGAGTAATTTGAATTTACCATTTGTATCGCATAACACGAACCAACCAATTATTGGTCAGGTTGCACAAGCTGATGAAGGTAATTATTTACCATATGATGCAGGCACATCTATTCTGGTTAGTAGAACAACTGAACATGGTTATCCAGCGATAGATTTTGGTACGCAGCGTAGAATAGGTATAAATGCTAGAGCTGTAAGAAGTGGAAGGGTAATTAGAAACGCCTTTTTAGGTAGCCCAGACAAACCAGACTTTGGTTGGGTAGTTTATATCCGCTATGACAATAATCATATTGGTATATAACCCCAATCACGAAACAACATACGCAAATATCTTCCGAATGTAATGCGCTAGATATCCATTGATTGATCTAGGTAAACTAGTTACTAATCCATACCGTTCTTTCAGCTCTCCAAAGACTGTTTCGACTCGACTACGTT
>CALITC010000002.1 GCA_938041505.1 uncultured Patescibacteria group bacterium
GAACTCTTCACCATAGTATTCTGATAGCGGCTTGTCGAGATGTAAGGCGACAGTGCCTGGATCGAATAGCGTCCACTTGGCCTCTCCTTTGTCTTTGACTAGGCGCTCGAAGAAGATATCATTCATCCATAGAGCGTAGAATAGATTCTTACACCGCTTCTCTTCGATTGTGAAGTGATTACCCGCATCTAAGAAATCAAGAATATCAATATGCCATGGCTCCAAGTAGACAGCACATGTCCCGGCCCGCTTACCGGACTGGTTGACAGCTCCGATTACCGAGTCAAACATTTTCATGAATGGGAGAATTCCGTTGCTCTTACCATTGGTCTTGCGGATTGGAGAGCCAGCCCCGCGCAAATCATGGATATTAATGGCGTTCCCTCCACCAAACTTAGACTGGTGAGCAAGCTGCGACATTCCACGCATAATTCCACCTACTCTGCCAGTCTCGTTGTAGTCATCACCCACGAGCGAATCTCCAATATATTGCAAATAGCATGAGGCCATCTGGTTGTACTTCGACCCAGCATGCAAGAGAATTGGTCCAGGCAAAGAAATCTTGCGATTCACCAATTGATGGTAGTACGCTTTGATCTGCTCAAGTCGCTGCTTATCGTCCATTTTTTCGATATGCGATGGGTTTAGTTTGACACCTGTTGTCTGCTCAAACTCTGCAATCTCCCGATCACTACGTGGGTTAAAAGTGTTGAGTCCGGTAGCTACGCGCAGAAGCATTTGACTTGGTGTCTCGGCAATCTGGCCGTCGATATGCTCAAGACCACGCTTGAAGAAGGACTGAATTGCAGAGTAATCATACTCCGTGAAGTCTTTATCGTAATCCACTAGATCCTCAAAAAAATCTTGATTGGCTTCGATGAATCGATAGACTCTTTCACTGACACGAGTGGATTTTTCACCGAGGATTTTGTGATTATAGAGCTTGGTAAGGTTTTCGAAGAAGCTGGTTTTTGGGATGTCGAGTCGCTTATGCAGCCGAGACATCAAGATCCGGGCGCCGAGCTTAGAATAGTCAGGGTGATGAATGGCAAGAGAGGCTGCGATTCCCGCTGAAAGATTATCTAGCTCGTCGGTTGTAATGCCATCTACCATGCGTTCGATAGTCTTCTGGGCGACAACGTCTACGTCGACTAATTCGTGAAGATCTTTGGCGAATGATTCGAGTTTTACTAAAATTTTGTTGAAGTCTACTGCTTCGATTCCGTTGGATGTTTGTACTTGCATAAGCTGGTGGTTGTTTTTGAAATAATTTCTTGTTTGGTAATGTAATGAATTCTTAATTCGACCATTTGCAGGCTGTGGGACGTATTGAATTCTGATATATAAATAACAGCCGAAACCGGTCGAGAGTTTTTGCGTCTCGTTTTGGCGGTCCAAAATGAGACCTTAATCTTTAAACTTAAATAAAGATAATGTAGATGAGTAAAGTTGTTTTCTAGACTTCTCCTTTTTCTAGAATATCCAGGGCTTCAATTACCGCGTCTTCGTCCAGTTCTCTAGTATCCTCGGCGCGGTTCATTTCGTCGTTTACCATGTATTTTACTTTGTCGATGATGATGTCGCGGTCTTGCTCTGTTACTTCGACATCTTCGTCACACACCAGATCCACTAGTTCTTGAGCAATTACTCCTGCTTCTTTGACAGGGTCTGTGGTTTCTAACAAACGGTCGGCGAATGATTTGGTAAATTCATCTCTAGTCATATATTTGTATAATTTTATTATTTTTAAATTAGTATTTTGTATTTTCTGATCTTGGTTTAACTCCCTTATGTAAAGAATTTAAATCAAAACCAGAATTAAATATTAAGAACTAATCAATTTTTTCTATCTCAGTGTAACAACCTCGTGGTTGAGATCCTTCGATGTAATTTCCATTTTCATCAAAGGAATTATCGAGATAGAGCTCTTCAACTTGTTTTGAGTACTCGCCAAATTGAAATTTTTCACCATCAATGAGTATGTAACTTTCTCCGCCTCCTATATAATCAGATTTGGAATAAGAGGTTAAATTTCTGTCATCACATGAAATAGTAGACTGTGACCAAAATCCTCCTAGCGCATAAGAATAAAATCCTATTATCGTAATAATACATTGAAGAACTAGTAAAATAAGGAATATAAAAGATCTTTTTTTCGTCTTTTTTGTCACACGGATGATGTAGGTGAGAGCACAAGTAACAGCGATAAATAAAGATAGAAAAGTTATGTAGGCATATCCATATTCACTTAGCTCAACTCCGATTTTAACTAACAACCACTCATTAATAATAAATAAGAGACTAAGCAACGTAGACACTATGTATGGTACAATATAAATCAAACTTTTTTTTGTCATAATTCTAGATAAACATATTACTAAATATTTTTTCTATATTGCCATATAGAATATTCGGTTTCATTCCGAGAGCTTCTAGTCTTGTTGCTTTATCTTGAGGATCTTCTAGTAAATAGATTGGTTTGTTAGCGGCATATGCAACTGCCATTTCCATTATTGTATTTGGCCCTATGTACCCAGCTTTTCCATGCTTCTCCGGATTCCAAATCAGAACTTTATCTGCTTCTTTTATTTCTTGAAAATACGTGTTGGTAATTCTATTCTTCTCTTCAACTAATTCTATCTCTTTCATTTTGTCCCAGTGAGTGTCTATTTTTTCTCTTTGCGGTGTTATGATTGTAATCTTTTCTGATTCGAATCGCTGTTTAAAACGGCTCACCTCATCAACAAACTTCATTGAAGTACAAATTACGATTTTTTGCTGAGAATTATCTCGCATGCGTATTTCTATTTGAGGAGGTTCTACGAAATAGAATTTATCGTGTTTGTGTTTGAGGGATATTCTTATATAAGCTGCTGCCCTGCTCCCTACTAATTCAGTTTCAAATACTCTTGTTGCGATTCCAGCATTTTCGTTTTCTGAACTTTTTTTGGCATTAAGTGTGCCAGGTAAGACACCATTTATTGTATAGCTATGATCATGCAGAATCTTGACCAACCCTTTGCATACTTTTTGAGATGCGTACCAGTGAGCCGGGTGCAGAATTGTATTAGGTATCTGATCACCTGCATCTCTGAGATCGAAGCTTTGATTGTTTAACCACTTATCAAATTTCTTCAGGTCTTCGTAATAACTCTCACTTTTGAATCTCTTCCAGTTCTGTTCTATACAGTTTTGTAATTTGATTTGTAGCTCAAGCATATTAAGAAAAATTCCGAATTAAAAGCTGATGGCGGCGAAGTCTAACTCCTTGTTGACTGTTTGGCGGCCGTAATTGGTACGGGTTTTTTCGTGGAAGTTGTCTTTGCGCTTCTGACCGATGGTGGCCATGAAGTTGAATGGTTGCTCTACGTTGTATTCTTTTTCACACCCAAGTTGAGTCAGCCAAGTATCTGTCACGAATTCTAAGTATTGGATCATCAGGTCTTGATTGATACCGAAGAGTCTTTCTTTGAGGGCATGACGAGTGAATTCTTTTTCTAGGTCTAGGGCTGAGATTAGGATTTCTCTGATTTCATCTTTGCTGACAGTACCTTGGTTAAATTCGTTGAATAAGAGGCAGGCAAACTCTGCATGGAGAGTCTCGTCGCGGCTAATGTACTCATTGGCTACCCCGAGAGAATTAGCTAGAATTCCGCGATCCCTGAGCCAGAAAATTGCAGCAAACGATCCGGCGAAGAAAATCCCTTCTACAGCCAAGAAAGCTAGCAGCTTATGGTAAAACGTAACCCCTTCTCGCTCCATCCACTTGAAGCACCAGTCAGCTTTTTGTTTGATCACTGGGTGGTTGTTGATTGAGTCAAATAGTTTGTCTCGCTCTTCTTGAGTTGGGATAAATGTGTTTACAAGATTAGAGTATGTCTTAGAATGCACCGCTTCCATCATCATCTGAAAATAGTAAAAGTAACGCACTTCAGGGATTTGCACCTGACCAACAAAATTATTAGCAATATTCTCATCCACAATACCGTCGCTAGCTGCAAAAAATGCAAGTATTTGCTTGATATAGCTCTGCTCCGCAGGTGTCATTTTGAGCCAATCTTTGTCGTCATGGGTGAGGTTGATATCAGAAGCCAACCAAATATTTGCTTCTTGTTTATCACAAAGCTCTACCACTTTTTTGTTCGCGTTCTCAGTAAATACTGTATATCTTTTTGTGGACTGTGTTAATAATTTGTCTGACATAATAATCTAGGTTTATAATATATTTTTATGATAAATGTACTGTATTCTATAGTTTTTGGACGACAAAATACTCACCCTTATAATTCTTAAGAGAAATGTATTTCGTGTTTTACGATTTTGATTGAATAATGTGAATGAAGTCTTCTACATTTTCAAAATTACTAAACATAGCAGAATAGCAAATGAATGCTACCTTGTCTACTTCTTTGAGATGCTTAAGAACGAGCTTCCCTACTTTTACTGCAGTGATTGGGCCACCTTCCAATAATAATATATCCTCTGTAACTTTTTGCGCGATCATCTGAATGGTTGAAGTATCTACCGGCCGCTTATTGAATGCTTTTCGAATACTTCCTTCTAACTTATCTTCAGAAAATGCTACCAGGTTTCCGTTCCTTTTCTTAATCATAAGATCGAGAACTTTTGCCTCTTCTACGGTGGTGAATCTATATTTACAACTTAGGCATTCTCGGCGACGACGCATTGCTTTGCCATTTTTTGAAGACCTAGAATCATAAACTTTTGTATCACTTTTTTTACATTTAGGACAAATCATGTCGTTCTATATTTAGTTGTGATTGTAAGTAGTGATACTATATATAGTAATCTGTATCTCTTTCTATCTACTACACCTTCAATAAAAAGTCATTTTTGAGTGCACGTCAAGCGTTTTTTTAAGTTTTAATTACTCTTCCCTACAACACGGGATAAACACAGAATTGCTTATATTAAACTTCGTATAAATATTGATTTTTGCTTATCACATTGACATTATGATATCATGTATATGCTGTATTTGAGATATCAATTACTTTACGTAGTAAGCTACTGCTCGTTGTAGATTACTTCGTCTTTGAGGTGGCATCCTTGTATGCGCTTTGTTGAATTATTACTTAATAACTGCGGTTGCCTTGCTACCACTGCTAAAGTATAGCACAAAACTTGCGATTAAATATTTTGCTAGGATTTACTTTTTGGCTTTTTTGTCTAGAGCAAATAGATGCTTCTTAGTCTCAATGCTCACAAATATTCCTAAGAGAGTGATGGCAAGCATTTCTACATATTCCTCACCGATAACAAATTTGTAATAGTGACTCCCTACTCCAGAAGTACCCCACAATTCAATAAGCGGTATTAAGGCAATGACACCAAAGGCCCAGGCAAGATACACAAGGCTGTCCCGATAATTCTTCACAGCGTACTTGAATATAAAGTAAGCTACTACAGCAAAAATTAATAAAAATGGGATTACATAAAATACCCAAAATGATCCAATGTACCCTGTGCTGCTTATCCAGCTATTAATGCTGGCTACAAGTTGCGGGAAGTTTTGCGTCAGCGTCGACTCAAGACTCTCGTGAATCTGTCCTAGCTCGTCAATACCAAGCATTAGAAGTATTCCTCCAATTGCACCCCAAAAAGCTTTGTAGGCACGACTTGTTTCTTTGTATAAGTATTTAAAAGCCCAGATATTGAAAAAGCTCAAATGGGCAAACCAGTAGTATTTCGCCGACTGGTATATTGTGGGAAGATTTGCCTCGTAGTCTAGATTGAAGAATGTATTGTACTTTCCTAGTGCGAGGTGAATGGGTATTAATAAAAGGTCAAAGATTACAAACCATTTTATGTAGTTGGGTATGCGCTTCATTTTCTGTTTATGTTAGATTAACTAAGTATACATTATTTAGCAAGTGTCGTCAAAACAATAGTAATTTTCTATTTATACTTGCCAAGACATAGTATTTACCCTATCAATTACACAGAAATACTATTCTGCTCTTGTAATTGAGTATATGTAAATATAATGAAATTCAAATATAAAAAAAAGTCTTATTATGTTGATTTTGATTTGTATAGGGTATATATGAATAATTTACCCATATTAATACCTAGAGTTGGATTAGTAGAAGTCTACTGCACTCGCAGAGACTATTCAAACGCATTATATATTATTTGTGCCGACAGATGCGAGCGAGATCTATCCGATTTTAGGATGACAGTATTGCCCGTTGCCCGCCAATTATAATTTGTTATGCCTCCCAAAATTAAAAGCCCTATAGTTATTATATTATAGGGCACTGCTTATGAAATACTTGTAAATTATCAAATAGAGAATAAGACATCACTCCACAGAATTCATTCTATGGCTTTTTCATATTTTACAATATATTCATTATCAATAGCTGCGATCGCTTTGCTGGCTGCTGTTTCGATTGATTTTTCGTAATTGCCGCGTGATTCATAATACGACCTGGTATCAGCTTGATCACAGTTAGGTTTTGGTATTGATATTTGCAATTCTACTCCATATCTACTTTTGGTTGATTCTCTTATTTTTACATGGCTATTAAATAATACCAACATGAGAGATTTGAGGTAATGATAATGAGTACCAGGAATATCCAGGCATATTACATTATATTTAAAATCTGTTCCTCCAAATATATGGACTAAGGAGGTCATTTCACGAAAATAGTTTATTACAAAATCATGAGCAGCGAGAAAGTTGTGCTGAAGATGGATACCAGCTACTATCGCTTCAAAAAAAGTTCCGTATTCGTGTTCTTCTTTTTTCTTCGCAGAATAAGTAGCTTTAATTTTTAAGTGCTTATGCCAACCCATATCCCAGATATAGTGGTACATGAATTTGTTTGAATAGAGCATGTTTGTAGGTAATACCATATACACCTCTTTGTCTTCGTACATCTTGCCTATATCTTTGATTAGGCGATCACCAAACAGGGCTAGAGCCTCTTGATTATTTCCATATTTTTTAAGAGCTAATGATTGATGAACATGACTCTTGTGTGCACAGATTGCAAGTCGTAGCTTCCTATCGAATTCAAAACCAATATCTTCTTCAAATTTTGTAACCATTAGAAACCTCTCCTCTTCTAGAAGGATCGAATCTCAGTAACTAGTAATTGTCAAAGTTAATTTAACAATAAACTTGGAAGACTAACATCATTCTATTGTTGAGCAATTTTGACAAACACCCTCAATAACAATTGATGAATACTCTCTTTTGAAAGAATTTGTCGCATCGCTTTTTATCTTAATCTCCTCTTCCAAACATTCTACTTCATTGCAGGTCTTACAATGAGTATGTGCATGACTATCTATGGATTCTGTCTGTTCGTAAAACGCACCCTTGTTGGTTTCTATTTTGGTAATTACCTTGGAATTTAGCATTTTTTCTAACTGACGATATATTGATGTGCGGTTGAACTTGTGCGAGAGTTTTTTTTCGATATCATTGAGACAAAGTGGAGCGCTGGTCTTTGAGAAAATATTGAGGAGTAATGATTGAAGGTTGTATTTTTTGGTCATATGGTATTGTTTGATAGTAAAGCATATTTAAAAGAATTTGACAATTTTGCAATTGTGTTGCATTTTGAACTAGTTAACTTTGTAAACTATGAAAATTGCTGTTCTTGGTAAAGGTGGAAGCGGCAAATCGAGTCTCTCTTGGCTGCTCATCAAGCAGCTGCTTGCAAATAGCGATAGTGTGTTGGCTATTGATGCGGACCATAATATGGATCTAATGGTTAATCTTGGGTTGAATACCCCGCCAGAGATTACTGTTGCTCAGTCTGATAAAGATTTTCGATCAACTGTATTGTTGGATCAGACAGCGAATTATAAGCAATTATCTAAAAAAAGCTTATCAGATCTACCTATTATCTCTATACGTGAGAATGAATTTATTAGTAAGTATTCTGAAAAGGTTGATTCGCAACTAACCTTCATGAATGGTGGCTTGGGATATGATCAGGTGCTATTCGGAAATAAATGTGCTCACGGGCACCTCTCACCACTCAAATACATGTTACCACTTATCAATCTCAAAGATAATGAGATGGTCGTCATTGATTCGGTAGCTGGCATAGATATGGTTAATTTCGGCTTATACGCCGGAGTTGATGCAATTATTGTTGTAGTAAATAATCACCCGCATAGTGTCCGAGTTTTGGAGCAGATTATCAGAGCAAACGACACAATCGCTACTCCGGTTTATTGTGTAATCAATAAATACGATCCTGATAAAGACGGTCAATTTTTAAATATGATGAGAGAAACTTACCCTTCTACCTTGCTAGGAATAATCGGTTATGATGAGGCTATTCTTAAACTTGATTACAATATGATTTCTTCGGCTATTAAAGAAAATTTGCAGCAGATTATTGACCACCTCCCTGCACCGCTATCAAGAGAAGAGGCTTGGAGCAAAGTAGCAAGGATTGATGAATTGAAGCTTTCAGGAGTAGTTTAAAATGCTTATATATACGCACTGTATTTACCAGGTACTGTTCAATTATTTGAAAGGCTCCTGGTGAATATATCGCCAATAAGTAAAATTACAAAAATAAAGAGGTGTAACCATGTGTTCTATTAACGAAAATAGGCCGCAGCGACCATTAGATCAATTAGATGTAATAGAAGTATGCAATTATTATGGAATCGATCTTCAATTTGGTCAGCTTATTTACAAAGCGATTACAGACCACCTGGTTCCGAAAATCGCGAACTTTGTGTTAATTTGCGACCTTATAAAAAGATTCTATGATGCTGACTATGGAAGAAATCAAGACTTTGGTCCTTGGATTCCACTTTCTGCAATATCACTAGATGGAACCAATACAAGGTATCTTACTCCTGCGATGGAGGTCTTTGAGAATGCGTTCGTTCATTTCAATATGTCCAAAAGAAATATTGATTTATTGAATGAAGTCCTCGCCGAAGAAGGTATACAATTAGTCACGTGTTTCTGTTGTTGCCTTACTGTCCTACCTACTTCAAAAGTTGAGTGTTTCTTGAATTCTAAGATTCACCTTACTCGTAACTTTGTGAGATCTGTGGCTGATTCGACAGAAGCTCCAATTTTTAAGGTGGGATCATTCGATGAAATATCTACCACAATAGATATGGGCAGCTCTGAGAGACAAGCTTACAGTAGAATGGAAGAAATTCTCTCACGATTGCCATGCAGAGAAGTGCCTTCGATCTCTCAAGATTATCTTGATTATTTATTATCAATTGATGACAAGGCATTGGTTGCCGTATAACAGATTGTTTTTAGTGAGATTAATAATTTATTTACCTCACCTGTGTATCTCAGGTGGGTTTTTTATCTATATAAAAAAAAGAAACCTATACATGGATGGTTTCTATAGCCTGACAGAGTAATTGTCTTATACGTAAAATTGTAGATAAATTATTAGGTATTTCACCTGATCAACACTAATATAGTATATCAGTTATTTTTTAGCTCGTAGCTCAAACTAGCTATTTCGAAAATTATGTTATCCTCACTATCTAGCGTCAGTAACATAACCTTATCACCAAGCAAGATTCTATCTTTTGATTCTAAATCTATACGATCTAAGACAAACGGATCGTCTATAGCAGGTAATTTGTTTTTGATAGCAAGATCATCAAAAGCAACTTCCCTTGTCGATACTTCACTTGCTCTGCTTTCAAATAAACTCTGTATTTTCTCATCTGGTTTTATAAGCATGTACCAATTGGATGGCGCAAAAAAACCATGTTTGGGATTATAAAAGAACGATCCCAAGAGAGCCTCTGCACTCGGTTTTACTGTTGCAGTGCGGATCTGGGCAATATCAGACGTATACACCTCCCAGGATTTGATACATTCCAAGATTTCGTCAAACACACTAGGATCAAAACAAAGGTGCTTTATTGATAGGTTGTCTGGCCTATGAATTGCTAAGCATTTCTCAATATACTCTTGTTTATCTTGTGGAGAGTTTAACCTCTTTAACCCACTTCCAAGACTTCTTATGGCTGACACCCTTCTCGTTACGTAACCCCAATGGGTGCTATCATTGCAGCCTCCTAAACCATTATTGATTTGTTCTAACAACAAACTCATTAATACTATACTCCAATGTTATATCTGTATTTTACCTTTATGAGGTGGAATTTTTGCTTCCCTTAGTTTACATTAACATAGTTTTTATAACTTTGCAACTTAATTGCATTTATTCTTCAATTATTTTAATTGAGCTTGTATAAGCTGGCTAAATTCTTCTACGTATTTAATTACGTTTTCTTTAGTATAGAGTTCTTTGACTTCATCGATATCATACCAACCAAATTCTACACTTTCCCCTTCTCCCGGAATAATGTCTAATTTTTCGTCGATAATTCCTGCGAAGGTTAAGTCGTAATGAAAGTGATTTGGAGTTACCTCGTTGCGCTGGATGTGAATGGGTTGATGACAGTTTTCTTTTACTGGCACCAGATATGCCGGGAATTCAATTTGCTTTTGGATTAAGCCAGTCTCTTCCTGCACTTCTCTAAGTGCGGCGTCAAAATAATATTCGTTATCATCGACATGGCCACCTGGTGGGAACCAGAACCCTAACTTCTTATGTTTTATAAGGAAGGTTTTCGTACCCTCTGAGTTGAAAAGAAAAGTTGTTGTAGAAAAATGATGAATCGGATTATTACTATTTTCAAGCATATAAAAACCTTCCTTAAAATCAAACTCTTGGCAAGAGTAGCCTTAATTAGAGTTCTGAGTAATTACTTCCTTTACTCAAAATTGATCTGAACACCTTCTTTTTCAATATTTTGTCTAAGTTGTTGATTTGTAAGCTCATCCCAGAATACTACATCTACGTTATACGGAATACTCACATCTTCCCAAATTGTTGCTATCAAAGCTCGACTTCTCCTAGACATTCTTCCGGAGAGTGGATAAAAGCACATATCTATATCAGAAAATTTTTGATAATCCCCGCGAGCTCTGGAACCAAATATTATTATTTTTTGGTTTTTTTCCCTGAACGGGGCAAGAATTAAAATAATGTTATCCCAATAATGTTGTGGAATTCCAAATTTATTCATATTTCTGCTTGATCTGTTTTATAAACTTTACAAATAGGTCTATGTACTCTCTTTCTATAAGTTGCACAATCTGCGCACTTAACTCCAGATCATAAATATGAGTGGATTCGTTACGTGTTTTTACTAGCAATAGCCAACTCTCATCATCAATAATCTTTGTTATTAAGGCATCTTTGATTACGGATCTAGGTGAGCTGGCACCAACTATTCCCTCGTGTTCCAAAATATCTTTCATCAGCTTCCAAGATAGCTCAAAAGCCAGTTCAAAGTGCTTCACCACACCAGATTCCTCGATCGGTGATAGTTTATTAGTAAAGTTAATTTGCTCAAGTACCTTCACCACCCTAGTAAGATTGTGTAATCTTTGTTTTATTTTTGATATAGTCATTTGATACTAGATTAGGTGTCTATCGCATGTTTTGTCAATTTTCTTGGTGTAGTCTACTACCCATTCTTTGTGGATTAATTCCTTCACTTTTTAGCATTGCTGGATAGACAGTTGTCAGGTAATGAACAAATGTTTTTTTGGATGGTTCATGCTTCATTTTCTGCACGAACTCTAACTTTTCAATATTGTTATACTCACAAAAATTTTTAATAGCTTTTTCAATTAAATTAGAATGCATATTATTGAAAGATTTTTTTTCTGGACTAAAAGACGTCCATAGCCCAGTTATCGGCTCACCTTCACTATCTACCATTTGATTTGCTAGACTAAAGCCGTCTTCAAAATACTCTTTATTTTCTTGGCAATATTTAGCTATAATCTTGGCCATAACTTTTTTTGATTGTTCACCCGCATAGAATAATATTCGATCAGTTTGCTTAGCTTTTGCCGAATAATCGTTTGTCCTGAAGAAGTTTGGTATTTTTGTTTCTAGGCCATTCTCGTTAATTTCTTCTGTTTTTTCTAGTAGACTGATAATATCGGACCATACTTTGTATAAATTCTCCAACTTGGGCTTTAGATAGAATCTTGTTGTGATATCTTCTCGATTATTAACACCTTCACTTACCGGTGTAACAGTATATACCAACCAGTTATTTATTTGATCACCATTAGGATTGGTAAATTCGTGAACGTTACCTTCTTTACTATGCCACCCGCCACCTTTGAACCCTTTCATTTTTTTATCAAATGCACTTGCAAACTTCTCTGTTTCTTCTGCCACTCTTAACAGTTTCGGGTCATTATAAATATAATTGATAGGATCACTATACTCTTTCGGTTCTTTGATTTTTTGAGTAAGTATATTATATATATTCTCGCGCGGATTGGCCTGCATTTGACTTATTATCCACTCCACCTTATCTTCAGTTAATGTGTTTTCTGTTTCAATATTTATTTGCTCTTGATTTGTTTCATAATTATCAATATTTTGGATGATGTTATATAGCTCACCTTCTTCAATACCTGCTTTACTTAGTTGTCCAAGATATACTGATCTTGACATCTGTGTCTCTTTCCTCGAATGATATACAAACTCAAGAATTCTTTTCTTGCTGACTGAACCCTTTTGGTATAGCTTGATTAAACCTTTGATATCTCTTATTACCTCTGAATGAGAGTAGGAACTTATTTTTTCTTTCATGATCTAATTATATCATATATAATATATATTGTCAGTATTTTTTCTGCTGTAAATCGTTATTGATTTTATTAGTACTTGATAAATTTTCACATGCCCTGACTCTATTGGATGCAGGCCATCTTCTTTATCAATATCTTCTTTTGGATCAATATTTTTGATATATCTATATACTGCACATGTTCGAATTTTGAAGCAATTACTCGCAGTGTATCATTATACAAATCGACATCTTCTTGAATTCTTGTAAATCCCCTACTGTCCGGTACTTTTGATCTCTGTTCGTTTAGCGGAGTAATTGAACAAAGCAAAACACTACCTCTTCCAGAATTGATTCCATGGAACCGATTAATTATTTTCGTAATATTTTTTTTGTAGCTGCGAATGTCTGCTTTGTATTTTCCGGTTTGTTTATCTTTGGCTATATCATTTGAGCCTACTGATATAATCACAATTGAACTCTTATTTGAATTCCAGCGAGAAGTAAATTCTGACTCGACTCTATCCAACAGTTGTGAAGAGGTGTTTCCGCTTATATCGAGATTAAAAATACGTCTAAATGAAGATTTTTCCACAAATTCTTGATGATGAAATATTTTTTTAACCGCGATACCCAGCCTCCTTCTGGGTCATTCAAACCAAATAATATACTGTCTCCAAAGGCAAAAATTTCTTGCTTCTTAAGCTTGTGGTTTATTTTTCTAACTCACCTTCGACTTTTTGGAATAATGGTTTGGCTTTTGTAATCTGCGCTGCGGTTACTGAATTAATTATTGACTCTCCTGTTTGAGGTAAGAAAATACTTAACACTTCAGCCATATCTCGTAGCAATACAGCCATTTCAGTCAGGATTCTTTTTGTCCCGGCTAGATCAGTCTTAGCCAAAGTCCACGGGGCAGTTTTTTCTAGGTATTCGTTGCCATATCGAGCTCCTTCTAGCACTACTTCCAGCCCTCCACGAGGATCTAGATCGAGTAGATTTGTGTACGCCTGGCCGAAGTCAAACGGCTTTTCGCTTATGGAATCTAGGTCTACGACCCCATCAAAATATTTTACAATCAGCGTAGTTACACGCATCAGAAGATTACCAATATTGTTGGCCAGGTGAGCGTTGTAGCTATCGATCATATTATTCATATCGAAGTTGGTATCGCCGTCGACATTGACTTCATGAAGCATTAAGAATCTTGTCCCCTCTATTCCAAAAAGCTCTTCCATTTGTCCTGGTGCAATACCGTTGCCTAACGACTTCGAGAATTTGCGGCCATCGGCGTCATTGATGAGCCCGTGAGCGAGCACGCGTTCAGGCAAAGGTAAGTCGAGACTGGCTAACATAGCTATGAAGATAACCACATGGAACTTGGCGATCTCTTTGGATACATACATTAGATTGATTGGCAGGTTCTCTTGCAAGTCCTTCAGAATTTCACCCTGGAAATCCTCTGCTTGGTGTGGGAATTCTCGTATTTTGTCGATTGTCTCTGGGTTTATCAAGGCAGTTAGATAGTTTACTAGGGCTTCGAACCACACATACATGACTTGGGTTTCATCACCTGGCACTGGCACTCCCCAAGGAAGGCGTTTTTGCTCGCGAGATATAGAGATATCTTGAAGATCCTTAATAAAATTAGTGTATTCTTTGGCTATATATTCTGGACGGATTTCGGCCTCTTTGAGATATTCGCCAATCAGTTCTTGGAAGTCAGATAACCTGAAGAAATAATTCTCTTCTTCCATTTTGATTAATTCTGAGTGATGGACCGGGCACTTACCATCCACAAGCTGGCTTGGTGCATAAAAATCTTCACACCCCTTACAGTATAGACCAGAGTAGGATTTTTTGTAGATTAAGTCTTGGTTTTGTAGAAGCCGCCAGATAGCCTGCGCAACAATATGGTGGCGTGGAGATGAAGTGTGTACAAAGTCGGAGTGTCGTACTTCGTACTTGTCCCAAAGGTTTTCGAAATTCTGAGCAAGCTCATCCACAAATTCTTTGGGCTTCTTCCCTTCTTCGAGAGCCTTCTCGTATATTTTCAACCCGTGCTGATCTACGCCCATCGTCATGAAAACCCCTTCGTTACTCACTCGCTGATAAAACCTGCGCATAGTATCAGCAAAAATACCCTCAAGGAGGTGGCCAAGATGAGGGTTGGCGTTAGTATAAGGAATTGGTGTAGTAATCAGGTACATATGACGAATTTATACCTTAATTATTAGGTAAAGTCAATGTTGTTAGTCCTTGACTTACGGCCAGTCTCTCATCCAAGTTGGACTAGAAATTATTACTTTTCCTGTTTAGTTAATTTAGATAGCTCTAGGATAAATTCTAAAAATTCATCATAGGTAAACGATTCTCCGCTTTTATTGATTTCAGCCAAATAATTATGTACTTCAAAATCAGGTCTTTTCTTTTCATCAGCGCCGTAGTTATTTGGGTTCATATACTCTTCGTATAGACCACTAAGGTGGCTTTTATTTAGAATAAGCTCGGTATCATATCCTTCTTTCTTTATTCTATCTATCCATTTGTCGATTTTTTGATGAAGTTGAATTATGCTATCTTCTTCATTGGCAGGAAGATCTTTAATACTTGCTAATAAACTATACACCATACTCACAAACAGTGTCCTTTCTTGAAATTTTATTAGGTTAGGATTATCTGTCCCTTCCTCTTTTTTCTGGATAAGAAGGGTTTTAAAAGCTTCAAGACTGATTGATTTAAGCATTTTTTTGTTTGCGCTTTGGAAGTCCAAAATTGGGACTGCTCCCACTTCTTTGAGGTCAGTAGAGATATGGACCATTGCGTGGTTGGTGAGATTTCTAACACCCATCATCTCGTTAGGAGAGTCAAGATTGTTTTGTTTTGCTTCCTGAATATCTTTTTTTCGTGACGTATTTAGCTTTTCTCCATCGAACATATATGTATATTAGTTTTGCACCACCTCTTCTGTTGTATTTGTCTGGTCTACTGTGTCGGCTTTTTCAATAATTTCTTCGATGGACTGCTTGGCAATATTTCCTCCAGGAGTGCTAATTTCATTTTGGACTTATTGCCAGACTAGGTTAGTATCGATTTCATATTCTCCATTTTGGTTTTGTCTCGCTTCGAAATTCATATTGCCATTAATAATACCATTAATTTTTTCACGCTCAATGTCTGTGATATTTCGGTTAGCAGTTTTTTCGAACGCGGTTTCTATTTTGTAGGTCAAGGTGTTGATCTGTTCTTCTTTGGTTTTTGGCTTTTCCTCTTCGTTTTTATTGGTGTGTTTGGCTTCTAGCTCGGCTATGGCTTTCTCTCCAATTTCTTGGCGAATTCTTGGCTTATCCCCTGCATAATGGGTCTGTCCTTTTTTGGTAAGTACGCCATTAGCTACGTAGCTCTGGTAAACTTGCTTGCTCACTTCGGAAAACTCTTTCTGTAAGTCTTGGTGAGGAATATTCGACTTTGCATGCAGCTCGTTGAGCTTATCGCCCTGCTCTTTCTCGATAATTTTGAGATTAGTCGTTTGAATAAATTCCTGAAGGTTTATCTGGCGCTTGAGATCATGATTAAAAAACTCTTCTAAGTTCTCGATGGCAGCTTCAGCGACTTTGTGCATGTCATTCTCTCCATCAGTTTCGAGTAGTGTTCGGATAGCAATTTTTTCGATAACACCTTCGACTTCTGAGGTTGACCCCAGCTCTTGTTCTAGAGCCGGTCGATATTCTTCGAGCAATTGCTTGATTTCCTTACCTTTTGGCTGCTGAAGCAGCTCTTGTGGATTCTGAGCCCCTTCAAGTTTTTGTTCTGTGATAGACATACTATAATTATAGCATGTTATTTATAATATGTAAATTAATAAACCCCTTTTGTTAAGAGGTTTGTTTTATATATTTGGATTAAGAATACTTAAGCATTTCCATTAATTTCTTCAATGAAACCCGCTAAAAATGATCTCATTCGTATTTCTCTGCTTGTGGCAATTTTCCTGGCCGAATCTGTATTCATGAGATCTTTAAGTTTGAATAATTTTTCGTAGCAATGATTATACCCCGTGCCATCGTGTGCTGCGTATTCTTCTGGGGTCATATTTTCTCTGACTTTGATTGCTGGATCGAAAAATTTTCTCCCACATTGAGTAACATACTCAATACACCTGACGAGGCCAATATAGCCTAAAGCATCTAGCCTATCTGCATCTTGAACAACCTTGGCTTCTAGACTAAGTAGATCTGATGACGTGGCTTTGCGAAAACTTATTTTCTCAACAATTTCACAGACACGCTTAATCGTCGCTTCGTCGGCACCTAGTTTAGGCAATTCTTGAGCTATGATTGTTGGCCCTACTTCTTGTCCGTTATTAAACTTAGCATCCCCAATATCGTGTAGAAGTGCAGCCAGCTCAACAATAATCGCATCAGCTTTAACTTCCTGATTAATTCGTTTAGCGTTACCGACAACACGCTGTACGTGATCCCATCCATGACCAGCTCCTTGGTTTTGAAGCCTGGATTTTACAAACTCTTGAACGTTATTAATTAATTCTGTGCTCATTGATGATTGCAATATTCTTTTCACCAGAATAATACATACCTTACCTCGAAGAAGGTGTCAATTATTTGAGAAGATCTCCGAGTCCTTTTGGTTTCTTGACTTCGTGCTTTTCTGGCTCTGGAGCTGCCTTTTGGAGGTCTTCTGCGGATTTCATTTGGGTTTGATCTACAGGTGCTTTCTTGGCTGGTGCTGTGTCAGCTTGAGGTACAATCTTACCAATGGATGGCTTTGGCTTGGCGGGTTGTTGATCGAGTTTCGGTGCAGCTTTTGAAGGGATATTGAACTTCTTGAGGAGGTCTTGAGGAGATAACGGCTGCCCAGTAGCAGGTTTTTTCACTTCTAGTAATTGCAGGCTCTCAAGATCATTGATGTCTAAGCGATGTCCTTGATTTAATACTTTTTCTAATTTATCAAGAGCTAGCTCGTCTTCATTAATCTCATTTTTGATATTTTGTTTAAGATATCTTGGCATTTCTTCTCCTTTTGTAATATAGTAGAAGAATTCTTCGTGTAGCTCTTCTGGAAGAATATCTACAAGTTGATTGAGATCATGCATCATGTCGTATTGATCAGCCATAGTTAGAGCAACAGACACTCTAGCGTCGTGATCATTGTGCAGTTTTATAAATCTTTTAGTTATACCTTCTCTTTCCTCATTCGACTGTTCGTAGAAGTGTAAAAGTGCTTTTTCGATATATTCTTTAGTTAAATAATTTTTAGCATACATCTTACGCATTATTCCGAAGAAAGGTATCCAGATGCTCACGTTTTCTTCCTCTTCAGAAGGGATTTCGAATCCAAGCTCTTGATTAAGAGCCTCTTCCCTCTCTCTCACAGCTTTTAGCTCTGGGTTGTTATCTATATCGAACAAGTGCTCGTAGTTTGGTTCTATTTGTGTGTTGTCAGACATATAATTAAGATTATTTTGATAATAGTGCTGAGAATTGTAATAGTTCGTTGTTACTTAACCCAGTGTTGCTTTTAGATTTATCCAATAGCATTTTAAATTGACCTCGCTCTACTATATCTAGTTTACCTGGAATTTGACTATTAATTCTCTTAATTGCTGGGTCACTACTTGCCAAGTATCTACCGACAAAATCCATTTGCCGAGCTTGATCTTGTGAATAACCTTGTGACATAAAGATATTCATATTTCTTGGGTTTGTTTGGAATCCTTTGAAACCATCCACATTAGAAAGTTGAGATATTATTTTCATATTATCGCTAAAGCTAGTAGATTGAGGCTTAGGTGTCTCAGATTTAGGTTTTTTTGGACTTTGATTTGATTTATTGCTTGGCTTGCCTTTACCTACATTACTAGAGGTAACATTGATCTGTGGGGCTTCTTGAGCTGCTTTTCTGGCCTTTTCTTGAGCTGCAGAATTCCCACTTTTTTGCTGACCGAAATTCGCATTTGGGTTGAATGGGTCGTTTGGGTCACCTAGCTCGTTTTTAATTGGACTGACTATACTTGCTCCTCCTTCGTTGGTAAATACATCGTAAGAGAACGATTGGTTATCAATGTCATTGGCATTTATTTTGGGCTGTTGGTTACTTTTTGCCCTTGCAGATTCGTCGCTGACAATTTGTTGAGCGGTTACAGTTTGCTTCTTTCCTTTCTTTGTTTTGTAATTATATGTTGATTTTGGAGAGGCAACTGGAGACGATTTATCAAATTTATATTTTGCTTCTATGTTTGGCGCTGGAGACGCACTCGTTGCAAATGGATTTGCGTTTAAGTTCACATTACTATTCTGCGGTGGGTTGAATGGGTTATTCTGGTTATAATTACTACTTTCTGGTTTTTCTGGCTCTCCCGTGAATGGATTTACTGGGCTATTTCCTCCTCCACCACTTCCGCCTCCTTGTGGACTTGTTGGGTTGAATGGGTCGTTTGGATCTATTGGGTCGTCTCCTCCGCCTCCGTTATCTGGAGCTGGTGGGTTGAATGGGTCGTTTGGATCATCTGGGTTTCCTCTATAGTTTCCTCCTCCGCCTCCTAGCAACGCACTTGTATCGATATTATTATCTTCAGTTCCGTAGAGCGACCTGTCGGCATCTCCAATCTCAATGTTCTCTATTTTTTTATTTATCTTTTCTGTTGCTGACTTGTTTTGATTTTTCAGTTCCTTATTATTATTATTTAATACTCTTCGGACATCCTGGATTTTAGGTGGATTTCCTTTTTTAGCTCTGCTTTCAATCTGGCGTGCTAATTCCTGACTCTTTTTTTCTCCTTTAGACCTGACTTGGTCAAACACTTGAGAAGAGCTTACATCTAATTGTTGATTAATAAAATCTTTTGCTTGATTGTTATCTTTGAAATCTGCCTTCATCTTCTCCATAATTATATTTGCCTCCTTGTCTTTCTTACCAGTTTTTGCTGCAATATATCTACTTGTTAAGTCAGAGAACTGATTTCGCTCTTTAGTACTTAAGGTGTCGAATTTGTAGGTTATACTATCATCATCACTTCCAACCTTTATTGTGTCTCGGTTTGCAAACTCTTTTCTTAGACCGTCAGTCACCTCTTTAGTTCCGTATACATCATGCATTGATGTGTCGCTTTTTAATTTTTTAACTATAGATTGAGCATCTTCAAGCTTATTCATCTCATTATTTAATTTGATGATGTTGTTGTTAGGTTCGGTAGCTCCTTTTTTCTCTCGAACACCACCAGTGTGGATTTTAGCACCTTCGCTCATTACAGTTTTGTATTTACCATCAGCTACTACATAGGCATTTTTACCTTCACCAGTGTAATCTCTACCATACATAGTATTGAGATAATTATTTCGAATATTATTAGCTGCATGGAATAGCTTATTTTTATCAGTATCAGAATCAGTTAAATTTCCTGACTTAATTAGCTGCTTACCCAGATCGCTTTTTTGGAACGTACCAGAATCTATAGCCTTTCTCAATCCTTCTTTGGTATCTATATTATTTGTACCAAAATATCTTCTCTCGTATTTTTTCAACGCCTCTTCCTTTAGCTTAAATTTCTTCTTTTCATTAATTTCATCGTCTGCATCTATTTGAGCCTCTGCTGATAAGTACTCATCTTCAAAAGTTAACCCTTTTGCAACAGCTCCGTCAGTCAAATAGTCCACTTCTTTGGTTTCACCCGCATCTAAGCCAGAATAAGTATCAACGTACTTATCCCCATCAAGAGATTTCTCAGTTTTATTTTCCTTTTTGGACGATATATTTTCAAGCTCTCCAAGCCCTTTGGATCCTGGTACTAACCCTCTTAAATCCTTATTTGAGAGTCCGTTAGCTTGAGCAACGCGTGCGAAATCTCCATATTTGAAGTTGTCTGCATCGATTTGCTTTCGATAGTATGATTTTCTACCTGCATCTGCAGCGAACCTAGCTCTTGCATCCTCATCGCCATGCAATACCGGTGCTTTGTTTGCAACGATACTCTCAACTTTTGGATCATTTAGTAGGGCGTACTGATCCTGAACTAAGTCAACCAAATTAGGATCGTTTAGAATTTGATTTCTTAGGTTGTCATCTTGAATGCTTTGCTTAAGAAGAGATCTGTATTTTTCTTTAGTATCGGCACTCATTGAACTTGCACCGCCACTCTGGGCTACTTCATCAGACAAGCTCTTTAATAATGAACCAGCTATGCTTGTGTCGTAGTCGGTTTTCTTACCTGTGGTTTGATCGTATTTGAGCTTTGCTCTTGCTTTTCCTTCTTCTGCAAAATAATCATCCCCTCTTTCTTTTTTGATCTTTTTCATCTCATCAGGACCAAGACCGGTATATCTATTCCAATTAGGATTCAGATCCATATCAAACCCAGAAAGTTTTAATGCTCCATTAATTTTTTTATTTCCTCTTGCTATTCTCTCACCCAAATCAAATGCCCGCTCTTTTAGTCGTGCTTGACGACCTTTTTTACCTAAATTTAAATTTTCCCAATAAGCAGCCGGTGCTTCTCCAAAGCCTTTCAATATATCATCTGTAGACTCGATAAGATCTCCTGCAGTATTAAATGCACCTTGTGTCCTATCTTTGAGTCTTTGTCGTCCAGACTGCTTCTTTTTGTAGTCTTTATCAGCGTCACGTGTTTTCTGACGCAAGGCGTTAATTTGCGCCAATCTTGCTTTACGGGTTTTCTCTGTTAATTTTCCAGCTTTGGCCTCAGCTACTGTTTTCGCATTAAGATTCTTAATATCTAATTTATTTTTATTTTTAAGGGCATCCAGCTTCTTCTTCTGACCTCCATCGACTAGCCTGTTGCGCAACCCAATTCCGGCCGCAGCTATTGCGCCTCCTCCTCTGAGGGTTTGTCCGATGGCGCCGGTGACGGCGTTGAGGGCTCCACTGGCTATGTCTCCGAATTTTTTCTCGAAGAAATCCACCAGTACTTGTAAAGCAAAGATCGAGACTACTCCACTAAGAAGTGCGAGAACTAATTTGGTTATTTGACCTTCGGATAGGACTGCGGCATTCGCGCTTACCCCTCCAAGGATGGTGTTTGAGGCTACTGTTTGATCTGTAATATCCCTCACTGCAGATTCGAATGAGCCGGCAAGTGAGTTGATGAGAATCAGACCGAATACAAACGCTGGATAGAATAACGTCATCGACCAGAACATCTCAAGCCACTCTTTGGCATATTTTTTCATCTTATCGATCGGTGATAGGAACATTACCAAAGCTAGTGGTGAGGTGATCATGAGTAACCAGATTCCAATAGCTCGGAATAACGCAAGGCGTAGGGCTTTGAGGAAGATAAAAATCGCGTAGAGAATTATCAAAACATAGACTACTTCCTTAATTAATACTGTAAGCTTCTCACCGCTTTGGAAGGTAACTGCGAACGTGTCACTAACGTTATTAACTTGACAGTCAGCGGCAGTTTCAGACAGATTTCCACATCTAATCTCAGATACCTTGGATAGACTATCTGATATGTTGTTGATAGCTACTTGTGAACCGGACTCGCCGTTGACATTAGTATTGGTAACATAAGAGAAGTATACTAGATCCCCCACTCCTTGTACGATATTTACAAAGGTAGTTGTAGCCGCCAAGGTGAAGTTCATCGCAACAGCGATAATAACGATGTTTACTAAGAATTCGCTGACTTTCAGTTGCTTCTTGATTTGCTTGATATCTAGCAAATACCCGAATCCTACAAAAGTAAAGGAGGCGAGTACTAGCACATTCGCTACCTGGATAACGATACGCCACGGATTAGTTGCCACATTGATCAAGCCTTCTGCGGCGGGATTTACACGCACAATAATTAAGAATGCGTTAGCGATCAGCCAGAATACAGTGTGCACACCCCAACCAACAACCCAGACAATAATAATTAAGATTGCTAGAATTAGATTAAAAATAGTTTTGATGATGTCCGCTAGACCATTCCCTCCACTACTATTATTTTGAACTTGTATTAATGAACCGCCTGTTGTGTAAGATCTTCCTGTCTCTTTATCAGTAATTGATCCATTACTGTTTATGGTATACTCTCTACCTGTTTCGACATCGGTTAATGTTCCATCTCCATTATCTCTGAACTCTGAAGTATCGCCAATGTTATCTTCTACAGATGCATCTGCAGCAACTGTTTCAAGTGTGGAAAAACTAGATTTCGCTAGTTGCTCAAAGTCAGAAACTTTTGGCTGACTCTCTTCGTTTAATCCGATACAGTTAATATCTCCATTGTTCTTCACTACGTTATCAGCGATATTAATTCGAGTAGTGTAATCTGAAACGCCACAAACTTTTGCAAAATCATCTCCAAAACCTTCTACAGCCCCGATTGTTTTACCTGCTGCTCTGTAAAGGTAGACCGGTTCTGAGAAAAAACCTCCTTTTGATGCCCATATATCTCTCTTAGCATCATTATCACCTGGAAAAGTAATAGTTCTTTTTTTACACTCAAGTCTGGCATTTTCTGCACCGAAAACACGAGTTATTATTTCTCCTTTTAGGTTCAAGGGGTTTGAAAATGCGATGCACTCGTCTGGAGTTCCTAATGTTTCACTCCCATCAGGTGCAATACATTTGTTTACAGCAAGGCTAGCATCAATGGTTTCAATTTCACAGGTATATCCTTCACTTCTTAACGAAATAGTATCTGCAGATACAGCAACGTTGACATGTGAGATGGATGTCAAAACAAAAAATAACACAAAAAGTACTCTGAATAATATATGGAATTGGTAACGCATTTTTTTGTAGATGATATTTATACCTGTATACCAACTCACAGCCTTACCCTCCTCCGTACTTTTTGTTTGTGTTTTGATTTCCATATATATATTTACATGGTTGATACCCTATAGTATATTCTATAAATTGCTTTTCTACAATAGTATTTGTATTTTATTTTGATTCTCGGGACTTTTTGATCTCTTCTTCTTGTCTTTGAATGGCATTCTTTAGTGTTTGCTTAATGGAACCTGGTTCATATTTATATATCATACTGTTTAATTCTGGATCATCCATACTATCCACAATACTTTGAATTATCATTTCTTCCACCCCTTGAAAATTAGATTGTCCAAATTCATCCTCTTTGCTGCCAACATGTTGATCATAAGAGACTCGTTCAGCTGCCTTCTTGATAAATCTATATCCAAAAGGGTTCTCTCCGTTGTACTCGCTTTTTACTTCTTCCACTGCTTGTATAGCTTTTTTCACAAACTTAGCGTCTACCTTTTTACTTTTTTTTAAAATCTTTAGCTGATTTGCATAAAACCCAGTAATTCTAAGTCTGAAAGGTATACTTTCTTCTATGTGAGCAATATTTAAATCAGATAATTCATTCAGCAAGTCGATGTTTTCTTGCACATCTCGGATGATTTCTTTATCGGTTTTACCTTCCTGGCTATTTCTTACTTGTTCAGTTCTACCACCTTGTTTGATTTGACCTCCGTCATTGTTACTTGTTACCACTTTAATCGATCCGATGAAGGTACTTGCAATTAATAGAGCCCCGAGACTAGCAATTTTTATTTGGTCTTTTTTGCTGATTTTTCTTTTTTCCTCGATTTTTGAGCTAATTTCATTAATTTTTACGCTTGCTTCTTTAAGGCCTTCTACCATTTTTTCAGGGCTTGACTTCATGGTTTTAGCTTCATTTATTTGGTCTTCATCAAGAATGTTATGTTCTTCTTCGACTTCAACACTTTCTTCTGCCAACTCTGTAGAGTCTTGCATAGCTTCTAGGCCTTTGATAACTTCATCAAGTTGAGCTATGAGTTCCATGTCTTCACTCTCGTTTAAGGCAGTATCTATACCTGCTTTAAGGTCTACAATATTTTTTTGGATTTTGGGATAGAATTTTTCTCTGACTGTGTCTGATTTGCCGCTTAGAAACTCATTTTGTTTTTGGATTTCGGCTAGTTTTGTTTTGGCTTCCTCAGCTGTTACTGCTTGGATTTTGGTTTCTTGTTCTGTTGCTTGTACTTCTGTTGAATTTAGATTTTCTAAAGACATAATATTTGTATTTTTTTTGTATTTTTATTTTGCTGTAATTTGTTTTATGATTCCTGTCTCTTCTCTCGTCTGTGCGTTCTCCCTTATCAATTGATCTTTTTCATCTAACATCCTGTTCCAGGCTGCATGCACATTGTGACTGTAACGATCTGTAAACTCACTTCTTTTGCTTTGTGACAGCATTGGAGAAGCAATATATTCGAGAATGTCGTTTGCTTGACCATAGAGAAATGCAGGATCAGCTACGCCAGCTTTATTAATTTGTTTTCCAAATATTACTTTTCCTAATTCAAGCTTACGTATTGCTTCTTCAACAAAATTAAGGCTGTTTCTATCCAAACCATATCGCTCAGGATTTTCCATAGCAACCTCTAAAATATCGTAAAATTCTCCTATTTTTTTATCTGTTAAGGCGTCTACCATGTCTGTACTTATTTTATAACCGTGCGCCCACGTTCCTTTGTCTTTAGTTGAACCACCTTTGTATACAGCTTTATCTGTTTTTTCGTCCATATACTTTCTTATAAAGTGTTTGAATTTTAAAGCATTTTCAACACTTCTCTCTTTTCCTTTAGCGTTCCAATTATCTTGAAGCTCGGATTTATCCATGGTAAAATCCCCTACCTCAATTGATTTTGAGTTATTTAACGTGTTGGAACCTCCGATGAGGATCAACCCACCGAGTGCTAATTGGGCTATCTTTACTTTATGTTTGTCTAGAAATTTATTTTTTTTCACTTTTTCAACCACCTCTTGAATATTTTCGATAGCTTGATTTAGATTATCTACTATTTTTTCTACTTGCTCTGGATTGATTTTTACTTCTTGCTCTTCTTTACTTTCAGGCGCATCGGAATCGCTTGTCTCTAATGGTGCAGTATTTAATACAGCTAATTCTTTAATGATTTCATCTAACTGTCCAATTAATTCCATATCCTCTGACTCGGTTAGCGCTACTTCTATTCCTGCTTTGAGACTTGAAATTTTCTTTTCCATTTTTGGTAAAAACTTCTCTCTAACCGTATCTGACTTACCGCTTAGAAACTCATTTTGTTTTTGGATTTCGGCTAGTTTTGTTTTGGCTTCTTCTGGATTGAGAGCTTGAATCTTGGTTTCTTGCCCTGTATCGATTTGTTGTTCTGTAGAATTTAGATTTTCTAAAGACATATTAATATTTTTGTTTTTTTTTACTTAAGTTATTTTTATTTATACAGGTATATCCAAAGATATACGATGTCTGATAGTATTATATCATACATGCAAATTTTAATCAATCAATTTTTTATTCGGAAAATATGACCCAAACAAGTAGTCTAGGTCATTATTTTGTTTTCTCATAAGGTTTTTTGAAACTTTATAAGGATGATTTAAACTTCTTAAGGTTGTAGTTGCAGTACTTTCCAACCATCTCCTCAGTATAAGCAGCTGCATATCCAACATGAGCAAGCGTTTCGTGAAGTTCGTCTACTTGAAGTAGTGGCATTTGGATCATTTTT
Source organism: uncultured Patescibacteria group bacterium (assembly GCA_938041505.1). Taxonomy (GTDB): domain Bacteria; phylum Patescibacteriota; class JACMRA01; order JACMRA01; family JACMRA01; genus CALITC01. Next base: position 26,175 of record CALITC010000002.1, read on the forward strand.
GCTCCTACTTTGAGCATACTTTGCCCTCTATCTCCAGCTCGGCATATAGCCTGACTATCCATTGAAGGTGTCATGCATAGTGAGTCAGCATTGTAAGTATCAATTTGGATAAGGGCTTTGTTGATCGCACTGGTGTCCACTTTTATAGCTTTGAGAGCAGATACTTGCTGAGCAAGTTTGGTAGAAGATATACCACCTACCATGTCATACATACCGTCATCAACTAACTTGATGTGCTGACTGGCAAGAATATCAGTATTCTTCGAATACTTTTTAGCCTTGCTTAATCTACTATTAAATAGTTTATTAGGCTGGCTATATTCTGATGGCGCTGATTGTTGTAGCTGTTGAGTCTCCTTCACCTCGAAAAGTGCTGACTCTGAAGCAACTACGTCTTTGGTCATCGCTTTCGCCCTCACCACGAACATATGTAACAGTCGCTTTTTCGCAAATTAATGTTGGAGCACCTGAATTAAAAAGAGCAACGGTGCTTCTATTAGAATTAATAATAACACACTCGTCTGGAACTTTTCGACCCGGAATAAGCTGACCTGAAGCATCTACACATTGCGCTAAACTTATGTCATCTGTTTCTGTCAGCACGTTGATATCACAGGTAAAACCATTACTTGTCCTGGTCTCGGTCTCAAACTCTTGAGCATTACCTAATACGGTAGGTGAGAAAACGCTCAAAACAATCACTAACCCTATTATTTTTAATATGGCCTTTGGTAGTATTCTTTTAGCTAACTGATGCATGGCTTGATGATTAATCAACCTACTCAACCAACCCTGTTTTCTATCTTCCTCCGTACTTTTTGTATGTGTTTTGTTTTCCATATATTTATTTACATGGTTGATACCATATAGTATATTCTATAAACTACTTTTCTACAAGCTGATTATTCTCAGAGTTTACTCACTATTAGATAGTTTTTAATAACTCTTGCAACTTAGTTTTATTTTCTTTCAGCTCTTTTGACTCTGCCAAATACACTAACTCTCATTTTTTCCATTTTGTCAGAGTATTTGTAGGAATAGTCCTGGTTGCGTGCGCTCAGTACAAAATCTGAAGCCATAAATAATAATATTCCATTTGCTTGACTATACATCATTTGATCTTCCACTTTTTTATCGGTTCTACTCAAGAATTTTCCAAAGAAAACTTTATTTAACTCTAATTTATTGATAGCCTCCTCAAAAAAATTCTCACTGTTCTTATCTAAGCCAAACTTTTCTGGTTTTTCTAAGGCTTCGTTTAAGATATCATGAAGTTTTTCAAGATCCTCTTTTGAGAGTGATTCTACCATTTTTATCGCTTGGCTATCGCTATATTGAAAGGAAGATTTATCTCGCATCAATGATCCAAACTTTTCTTGATTTTCTTTGATTCTAAGTTTGTATACTTTAATAAGTGGTTCCTTACTTTTTAGTGCTAATTCTACACCAAGCTTTCTGCCTTCCATATCTGTATTTTGTTTTAGCTCAGTCTTGTCCATTGTGAATTCCCCTACCTTTACCGATTTGGTATCATTGAGCAAGTTAGACCCCCCTAGCAATAATATTCCTGCGATCGCCGCTTTGATTATCTTTACTTTATGCTTATCCAAAAAGCCATTTTCTTTGACCAGCTTCTTAACTTCATCGATTTTTTCTTTTGCATTTTCCAGTCCTGCAACAATCTTTTCTTGTTGTTCAGAGTTTACTTTAACCTTCTCTTCTGTGCTTTCTTCAGAATCTTCCACCAGCTCTTCACTTCCTTGAATATCAGTACTTTCTGAGACCAATTCTGTAGAGTCTTGGATTGCTTCTAGGCCTTTAATTACCTCATCTAATTGTGCTATGAGTTCCATGTCTTCACTCTCGTTTAAGGTAGTATCTATACCTGCTTTAAGGTCTGCAATATTTTTTTGGATTTTGGGATAGAATTTTTCTTTGACTGTATCTGACTTCCCGTTCAAGAAATCGTTTTGTTTTTGGATTTCGGCTAGTTTTGATTTAGCTTCCTCAGCTGTTACTGCTTGGATTTTGGTTTCTTGTTCTGTTGCTTGTACTTCTGTTGAATTTAGATTTTCTAAAGACATAATATTTGTATTTTTTTGTTTTTACTTTTTATTTAATACACATACACTTGTTTAAGGTATACGGTGTCTGATAATATTATATCATAGATTATTATATTAATCAAATTAATTTTTTTCCTTTCCCGCTCGTACAAAAACCCTGTCTAATACAGGGTGCTATTTATAATGCAAAGCGGGAGTTACAATTATCTAAAGTTAGTATTTGGTCACTTTGAAGATGCAGTGACCTACTCGGCTTCGCTCTCGGCTGTAGAGAATGTATTCTTGGTCGCCAAAGTTGGTGAATTTGTATTCGGTATTCTCAACCAGCTCACTCATGAACGGCATCAGGATTTGCTTACGCTTGAAGTTGTAGAACGGTAGGCAGAAGATTACCTCCTTGATTCCAGATTGGTCTGCTTTTTTAAGAACTTCTTGCCAGAGCTTTTTGGTTTCTTTGAATTGTCTTTGGATTTCCTTTTCGTTAGGTGTTTTCTCAAAGTTGTGACCCAGATCACCTTCTGTGACAATTGCTAGATCTTTGATAGTGCCGTCACGCTTGAGCTGTTCGACTATATACGTGTCATCTAATTCGCGAGCGTCTAATTCAAAAACATCTTTGACTTCGGCAAGCTTGTTGTATCTCTTAGAGAGTTGAAAATTTGCATGTTCTATGTTTTTCTCGACATCAGGAACACATACAGCATCGAGGTCGGTGGCGTAAAACCCATCTTTTAGATCTAGCCCACCAACCAGGACTCTACCTTGCCCACAGAATGGATCCCAGACGATTTTTTTCTTGGTTAGGTTGAGAAGGCTCCTGGCAAGCTTAAGATTGATTATACCGCGCTTCATGTCGCCCGCCGGTAATCTTGTGTCCAATTTGGCCCAGAATTGCTGATCTGAGTAATCCATAACCTCGCCGACCATTAAGTCTTTGCCTCGGAAGAATAGTACAAGCCAATCATTGGTTTGTTTCCAATGACCGAAATTTGGGAGTTGGTCCTTGAGGATGTTGATTTTTTTGGCACCGGCTTTTTTGCAGAGCTCTAATAGATCTTTGGAGAGATTGGCGGGTGTGGCGATACCCATTTTTTTGAACTTGTCGTTGGATCTGCCGATTGAGATTGAATCGAACAAAACTTCGTAAAGATCAGGAAGCTTGCTCTTGTCGAAGTCAGGGAGCTTATACAGCACCACCCCTCCAAAGACGAGACCTCCTGTACGTTGGATCTTGAGGTTTTTTTCTGAATAAATAAAATCGTCATCATGATCTGCTACGGACATGGTGATTGCTTCAAACTCAGCAATAGAAAGTGCTTGGCAGTGACCAGTCTTATAGAAATATTCGGTTGTCATAGGTGTATAATGGCACTTTTTTTAGTTGTTGTCGATAGGCCGAAAAAAACAAACCTAAGTAAGAACCCAGGCTTGACATTTGTATTAATTTAGGTTATATTACAGGAGTAGTTTAGTAAGTGAAAGGAGGTGTAAAGTGCATCATACAGGGGTTATCCTTGTTTTGTTTTCCATTGGAATGCTGACGATAGCAGTTTACTGTTTGACTCAATAGCATGAACTCCACAAGACATGTTGTTGACGCAACCTCTGTCTTGTCTTACTTTAGCTACACAGAGTAACCTAAAACGTTACTCTTTTTTTATGCTATTTTTTGTTTTTTGTCAAATGCTTGATTCCTAATATACTGTTGTCTGTAATTAAGAAATATGATTGAGTCTTAGTATGATTTTTTTTGTACCTGATATTACTAAAAAAGAAGTAGAGACACCCTACTCGGCTCATATGCTTAGTATGCGAGTGCGCTACAAAGATAAAGCTATTATCACAGACCTCCAAGGAAACTGGGCTCGAATCCAGATCAAAGAAGTTGATAAGAAAAACCGGCTTATCAAATACCATCTGCGTAAAAGTTATTTTCAAGAAAATACGAATCGGGGAGTCTTGTTCCAAGCAATTCCAGACAAAATATATTTGGATAAGCTAGTGGAAGTTGCCGCTATTGGGGGGATTAAGAAAATCGTGCTTTTTTATTCAGAGCGGAGTGTTCGTCAATCTGTGAAGTCTGACCGGCTACAAAGAATCTTACTTCGTGGCTGCGAGCTAGCAGAGCATTACTGGGCACCTGAGATACAACTCATTGAAAACAAACAAGAGCTTGAAGCAATGATCAACCTCCACAAGCCTATAGTCCTAGAAGGAGAATCAGACATTCTGAAAAAAGCCGACACGTTGACTGACTCTGTTCTGGTTGGCCCCGAAGGTGGTTGGAGTGAGCGCGAGATCGAAAATTTTGCTGAGATGGGGCTGTCTTTTGCGAGTATGGGTAGTATGGTATATCCGGCGTGGCTCGCTGGCTACTCTTACTTTGAGCGGCTCAAGGTTGACTAAACAGAAATAGTAAGGCTTGTTTGGTGTATGAATCAAGCTCTCATGCTCTATAATTGGCGGTGTTTTCGGCAGCGGAGCTTCGAGCTACCTACAAGTTCTTTTGCACTGATAGATACCAACGGGGCTGGTAAATCTTCTCTTCTCTCTGCTTTTTATAGTCTTTATACCGGGAATAGCTGGCCAGGCGTAAAACTACAGCAGAATATGACAAATGGTCAGAATTATTTTGGCGTGTTAACCGCCGAGCCTGACTGGTCTTTTAGTGGTCAAATATCCACTATAGGTAGATTACGATCGCGCTATAGCCAACCTGAACGCCTCAGAGAAACGTGGCCGGTTATCTTCACGTATAGCCCAGATGACAACTACTGGCTTAAACAAGCTAGGAATATCAAGCTACAGGGGCTGGACCACCTACTTTCCAAAATTAACCCTGAATTTTTGGCTTTGGTTACGAGTCTCGATAAATATGTCCGAGCTAAACAAAAAATCCTGAAATTAAAACAATTTGCTGACATTCGAATGGTTATTGTGATTACCAAATCTATCGCGGATCTCTCTCTTAAGATATGGGAGATTCGAAATGGTTTTTTGATGTACCTTAATGACGCCATGGGAGGCTTTTCTAAATGGATAGACTCAGATTTAAAGGATTGGTCTGTATCTTATGAAATAAGCGATATTCAAGGTATTAGAAGACGATACGAATACGTTAAGCCAGATATCGAGATCAGTGAAGCGGCTATTCAACGTCTATGGGAAAAAGAAAAAATTATTGGGAAAGTTATGTTTGGGGCGCAACGAGATGACTTTCGGATAGAATCACACGGGATGCGAGCCAAAGACTCTCTCTCACGCGGAGAGAATAGGTTATTAACTCTCTACATCAAGTTTCTGACGCAGAAAAAAGTAGTTGAGATGAACTCAAACAGTAGAATATGGTGGCTTCTAGATGATGTCTATAACGAGTTAGATGGCGAGAGGGAAGATATTCTCCATTCTAGAATCCTAGGTGCTGCAGAGTATTATATTTACAGCGGCACACAACTTCCAAAAACTCCAATTAGTCATTATTCTATCGCAGATTTGAGTATTTAAATTTTTTGTGTTGACAGATTCTGGATATTTCCTAATTATATAATAGCTAGTGAACCATTTTGGTTCCTGCACACAAATAGGCTTTAGTGCAATTGGAGGGGTATCCCCTCCTTTTGTCTTGCCTACTGCAAATATTTTATTTTGTTAATTCAAGTATCCTGCTGCTTTTGCCTCTTGGATATTGCTAAAACAGGCGCTTGCAAACTCACCCTCAGGTAAAGAATACTTGATGGTTTTGTTTCCATCATAACCTACCCATCCAATTATAGGCTTGTCTTCAGGACACAATGATGTCGATTCTGTTGTAGAAGCTCCCTGCACTGACTTAATTGTCGAATTGTTCTTAGCATTCTGAATTAGGTAGCTATCATTACTCAGACCTGATCCATACTGAACACGACTGAAAGCAGTTAAACCCATCAAGGTTACGGATAAAACTCCTAGAAGTAACAATCTACGCTGCCTTCCTTTTCTGACCATATTGCTACTAATTAAAAATATATTTTTAATTTTGCGCAAGCAAAAACCCCCATAGAGGGGGGATACGTATTGAAAATTCCTCGCTTACTAGATAACTCTAATACTAGGACTCATACTAGTTGTGATGTGAGCTGAGGCAATAAATTTCTTTTTTACTGCATCTGGTTTTGACTTACCTACCGCATCGATGGCTGCATTGATATTCTCAACAAGCTGCTCTTTGGTGAATTCTTTATTAATCTTACCACAGATAAGGTGAATATTAGAAGTCTTATCGTTCTTGAAATTAATCTTACCTTTGATTAATGGCTCGATTAACTCAGCGATATTATCACCTACTGTGCCAGTTTTTGGATTAGGCATTACCCCGGCTACACCTAAGATTCTAGCAATGGCTGGAAGTTTTTTCATCATCGCTGGTTCAGCAACTGCAATATCAAATGTAACTTTTTCAGTTTTTTTGATTTCATCAACGAGATCCTCACCTCCTACTAACGTAGCTCCGGCTTTTTTGGCTTCATCGACTTTATCTGCAGTTACAAAAGCTGCGATTTTGATTTTTTTGCCTGTTCCGTGAGGAAGCACAAAACTGGATCTGACTAACTGATCTGACTTTGTTGGATTGATGTTTAAGTTAAGATGTAATTCAACCGTTGATCCTTCTTTGAACTTAGGAAGGTCTAGGTTCATCAATACCTCTACTGCCTGGTCTACTGTGGCAACCTCCCCTTCTTTGACTACCTCTCTGATTTTGGTTAGGTTCGCTTGATATCGCTTTGATTTTGACATAATTAATTGTGGTAATAACGAGATATAGGGTATCTCTCCCATCTTTACGCATTGGTTAAGATACTTTATTTGTAATCTATTATTACCTTTATGTCAACAAAAAGACCCTCATCGAGGAGGGTTTAATCGATATTCTAAGAATGTCTATTAGAAACCACCAGTTCTAATCAAGGCATTGTCAGCCATCAAACCCACAGGGTCAACAATCCTACCATTGACTGAGCCGTCTTGATCTAAATCGCCACCATCCACAATCGGATTGCTTACTTTGACTACAGATTGACCATCAATTGTAATAGCCTCAACTACTGCATCTTCGATTGGTGTTGCTACTCCAGTATCAGTATTGAATTTTGCTGGTTGAACACTAGTATTGTCTGTGTAGAAATATAAAGTAACGTCAGCGCTATCAGCTTCTAGTTCGAAGGATACGACACCTTCATCAAGTAACGTCTGAGTATCAAAATCTTCGATACTTGCCGCACTTGAGCTTAGAAGTATACACCCTTCACAATCAACCTCTAGACCAGTATACTCTCCCTCACCATGACTTAAGGCAACGACGTTAGACTGTATAGTATCTGCAATTCCATCGTTGTTAATATCTCCAAGATTAGGAGTATCTATTGAAGGAGATTGACTTACTGAATTGGTCGTATTTATATCAAGTATATTCGCTAAATGCTTTTTACTGACAAGATCTAATCTGTACATTTTGCCACCTTCAAAGTTGGTAGTAAAACTCTCTGCGGTTGACAATGGCGTCCCAGTTGAGAAAGAGCCTGTAAGAGTTGAGCACTGCCCGCCGCTGACAGCTACACCTTGAATAGTTCGCACTCCAGCAGGTACAGTGAAGGTCATACTTCCAGAGAAGTCCTCTCCTTGGCTCTCGCCATCAACACATATACTACCATTAATTACAGGTGAGTCAGATCCTATGTATTCGGAATCGTCCCAAACTATCTTTGCTTCTGTGCTGTCTAGTGATGTGTCTGTACCACCTGGACCATCTTGTAAGATCGCATGGTATTCAAAACCTCCAGCGTAGTCTGCTGTACCGTTGATTTCAATATTGGTTACACTATCCCCGTTATAATAAATAGTATCGTCATAGACAACATCTAGCCGAGTGTCGTCGCAAGAACCTTGATCGGAGGAACTCACTGGCTGATCCGCATTGTAGCTATTGGCAAATACTTTGACTCTGTAATCTCCAACAGCTTCCAATGTAGAGCTATTTGGGAATGAATAGTAATAATATCCATCATTCACAAACGCATCAGCAGTGACAAATTTGAGATTATCTCCCCCCTTGTCACTGACACATAGTTGTAAATCATACTCGAGATCAATGCTATTTTTAGTTAAACCTCCAGTGATACTCATCGCTTCTGTTTTCACCAAATTATCTTTGATTACTAACGAGGCGACCGTTCCTCCCTGTCCCTGAGCTTGTGCTACACCTTGAACCACAGATGGTATATGAAATGTAACCACTAATGCTAATCAAATAACACCACTTAATACGAGTGATGAAACCTTACTTACATATATATTCATAATAGTTCCAATGATAATATATCATATAATTGCTGTCAAAGAAAACTTTTTGCTTTATATATGGCAAAAAACCTTTACAAGACTATGAACTACTGTATTGGATATGATATAAAAAAATTCCCCTAAGGGGATGTATGTGAGTTTTAGAGGTTAATTTTCTATGTCTTCGGTAAGAGATTTGAAAATTTCGTCGAACTCGTCTTGGTCTACAGTTCCCTCTGTGTTAATTACGTCACTCGTATTCTCATCTGTGTCATAATCAAAATCAAACTCGCCATTCTGAATTGCAGTGAAGAGACCCCCGGCTAAAGCTAATACTGCAAGCGCAGAGAACGCAAATTGTATAATCGCCATAATCCCCATTACTTTTGTTACAACCCTTAAATGCTCAAAGCTTTCGATTGCCTTATCTACTGCTTCTGTCTGACTAAGGTCAGCCGCTTCTGACATTGACTTTGCTATCTTTCCAGTTTTGCGAACTTTTGAAGCTAGCCAGATATACATTGCACCAAGAGCGATATATATTACTCCAAGGCCTAGAACAAATAGCAAAGGAAGACCCATCAGTATTAGGAATCCCGCCGTTATAAAGCCTAAGATTGTAGTGAGGTTAACCCAGTAACCGTAACCAGATAATGTTTGTTTTTGAGTATCTGTAAGTATGTTAGCCATATACGAATATTATACAATTCTATGCAACCTTAGTCAATATAGACCTTATAAACCCGTAAAAAAAGCCCTTTAGAGGCACTTTTAATCAAATTTGTGGATAACTCTTAATCAACCACTTTTACTCCCATAGATCGGCATGTTCCTTCGACCATTTTAGATGCTTGTTCCACAGTGTAGCAGTTCAAGTCAGGCATTTTCTTCTCTGCAATCTCACTTACTTGAGCTTTGGTAATTTCACCAGCTTTGTCTCGTAGAGGATCGCTTGCACCTTTATCAATTTTAAGAGCTTGTTTTACTAGCTCAGAAACGGCAGGTGTCTTGAGGATGAAATCAAAACTTCTGTCTTCGTATACTGTTACAACACACGGAACACTTCCAGCCATCCCAGCTGTTTTGTCGTTGAATTCTTTACAGAATTGCATCAAGTTAAGACCATAAGGTCCAAGCGTTGATCCAACTGGAGGTACTGGTTTTGCTTGGCCTGCGCCGATTACGAGTTTTACTTCTGCTTTGATAGGTTTGTCAGCCATAAATTTGGTATTATACCTAATAATAAGACTTATTTACCATCTTTTGTCAAGACAATACTTAAGTGAATAGAATAAATGCGAATTGCAAAGAATAAGATAAGTTTCAACGGTTGACATTTATCGTTACTAATAATAATGTTCGCTTATATCAAACTAAAGGTGTATGTCAGATCCATTCAACGAAATCGATAAATTAGCGCGTGTTCTTGGGAAAGATAATTTTGAGTCTATTGCAGATAAAACTGACGTTATTGCAATACCTATTGTTTCCGAAACAGATAGTTCGTATCTATATCAGAAGCAAGTGAGCTTTCGTTATCTGCCTCAACATGATGAGTTTTTGAGCTTTGCTCGCGAACAAAAGCTTAAGATTAAAAAGCCCGAAATCTACGATAAGGATTTGGATAAGAGTGACTACCAGACTTATGAGATAATTGCTCAATTTTTACTGAGTAAGAAAGCCCTCCCTATCCTAGTTAAGTTTGTGAAGTCTCGTATTAAGGAGCTCAACACTGATGGATACTATAAGATTGAAAATATATATATTCGATTTTATTACACAGATGATGGTGTGGTAATTCCTTGCAAATATGAGGGCTCTTTGGATGGGTTTAAGACCTTTATTAAGGATATCAAATAAAGAAATACACTCCTCGATGGGAGTGTTAAGTTAGCAATATTCCTATAAAAGTAATTATATAGATACACTGGTAAGCTGATCTAAATTGATGCTTTCAACTATTTCTCGAATATTTATAGCACTATTGTTATTAGAGAATAGAATCATCGATGTGGCGAAGAAAACTATTCCGAATATTAGTAGATTTAATGATAAGCTACTTCTAAGAAATGCAAATCTAGGAGATACACTCTTGGAAGCTTTGGCTTTACTTTTAGATTTCTTTTTGCTCTTGGCACGTCTTGCTTGCCATAAAGTAGACCAAATGTGTGTGGTTGAAGAAAATGAGAAATATGAGTGAACCAGCAATCCGAAGAGAATCCACACTAATGATGTATATGCATCCAGGTTCTTGTAGAGGAGCGGATTTTCTAAGAATAAACCGATACCCATACCGACCCAAGTTACCAATAAGAACCGACTCAACCAGACAATGCTGATGAATGAGCTTGAGACTGTTGTTGATTTAGCGTTGGTTGGAATCCACTCAAGTGACCCACCTAGCATAAACTTAAATGTAGCATATAGATATGTATATACTTGAACAAGAGCTGCCAAGATAGTACCTCTTCTCATAGGAGAAACTTTGGTTCTAGGAATTACAAAGATCTTAATGAACATATACGGAACAAACCATAGGAAGTGTCCGAGAACGATCGAATCTTGGTGGAAAATCAATAGAATGAATAACTGAATAGCAAGTAAGAGAGATAAGGCCTCTGAGATGTAGTACATTCCACCTGCAATATAGGTAAGTCTTTGCATCATGGTCATTTTGATTCTCCAGAAGAACGATGAGAATAAGATCATAATCGAACCTGTTGCCCAACGATTATGCTGCTTGAAGTAACTCTCTGGATTATCAGGGCAAATCCCTCTCGCTAGAATCAAAGGAATATATTTGATTTCGTAACCATGTTTGATCATATTCAGACCGTTTGCAACGTCCTCTGCATTTTCTACAATCCCTACACTTGCTGTTGTTTTGTTGATTGCCGAACGACGAACGATGGAGTTTGTTCCAACACAAATTGCTGCACCGAAGAAATCTCTTGCTGGTTGTACAATTCTGTAAAAGTCCTCAACAACATTCCCTGCACCGTACTCAATTGGAGATCGCTTATGAATTCTTTCGCTAGTCTCAAAATACTGAGGCGTCTGCACAAGACCAATATGATCATTCTCAAAATACGGAATGGTTTCCTGAATGAAGTCTAGATCTGGAACAAAGTCAGCATCAAGCACAACAATGAATTCACCTTTTGAGTTTTGGAATCCGTATTCCATATTTCCAGCTTTTTTCAAATACCCTTTGTTTGGTCTTGATAAATAATTGAACCCTAGTTCTTTCGCTAGTTTACGAGCCGCAAGATCTACTTTGTCTTCTAAGACGTATACTTTATAGTTATCGTAATTCAGCTTTGCCACTGCTTTCCAGGTATCTCTTACTAGCGATACTGGCTCACCTGCGATCGGTAGGAATACATCTACTGATGGATTGTTTTCTTTCCAAAACTTATCCTTTTTTTCATCATGCTCTTTTACCGAAAAGCCTGTATAGAAAATGTTAATAAAATAAGTGAAAGTCCTAGAATATAATACTGGTATGAACAGTGGTGCCATGAAGACCCAGTACCAGATTGAAAGATCGAAAAACTTAAGTAGTCCGATTGCTGCTAATATCCATGATATTAGAGTTATGAGATATAAAACACGATACATCGCGGGTCGGCGAATTACGTAATTATATCGAAAATCCTTATTGTTACTTTTATTTGACATAAATGGGTTAATGCTATATGTTGGAAATATGAAACAAGACCGTATTCTCCATTTTTTATATGGAATAGTAATTATAGCTTCTATTAGTTTATTGGCAGTAGGATATCATAATCGAACCACTGATAAAAACCAAAATATTACTCCTTATATTAGCCGAGATTTGGAAAATCTTACTGATCAAGACTTGGCAAATGGGCAGTTTAGAATTAATTCTGAAGCTCCTGTTAAATATTTCTTAAGTGAATCATACCATAAAAATTATTTCCCGTCAAGTCGTATTTGGTCATCTGTTCCTGCGTCCGGTAATTTAACGGGTAGTTACTTCTATCCATATGCTGTAAAGTCCTTAGATGGAGACCTAATTATTGATATTCCGAGGACCAAAGTTGGCGAAACTTTCGTACTTTCAGATATAAGTGCTGATGGACTCAGAATCTCTACAGATCAGCGAGTCACAGAAGTATACCTCAAAGATTTCTCAGATCTAATGGTACGTTTTGAAATGCGTAATGGTGATACGGTTCTATACGAGGCTGTAATGGCTCAAGGGCTCCCTTTTATCTATCTCTACCCTAAGGCAGCAAGTGGTTTTGATATTAATCAAGGTCGCTTCGAGTTAACTAATGAAGATAACCAGCAAGATTTAGGCTTTTCTTACGAAAATAACCTTATTGCCATAGGAAATGTCGATAGTTGGTCCCAGAACGTTCGCACCATTGAAACTCAGCAAAATAGCGAAAATCCTTTAATTCTTGGGTTTTATCAAGGCGACAACGAACAATCCATAAGAGACGGTTTTGATACCGAAATTGCTAATATTTGGGCTGATTATATAGTCGAAGATGGTAAAGCTAAAACCATCTACTCTTTGACTGATGAAAATGATAAAATTATCGACAAACCAATTCCTTTTGGCTTTCTTCCACACCACGGTAGGTGGCAGGATAATACTACCCCACTCTACTCACTACAAACAATTCGTGGAGAGCAAGATTTTTATGCAACAGATACTTTCACTGTTGAAACGCCGTTGGAAGAGCTTAATAAAGAATTGTTATTCGATATTCCGAGCGAGGATAAAGATCTCATAGCTGCGCAACTCAAAAAAGATATTGAGGAGCTTGAGATTGAATCAACTTCAGCTTACTTTGGTAATAAATCCCTAGCTAGAGCTGCCAGACTTATTGAACTGGCACGTGTACTCGATGAAAAATCTCTTGCATTCATGGCTGAAACCAAACTCAAAGAACAACTCGAAATTTGGTTGAATGATGACGGAGTAAGAAGTAAACAGTATTTTGAGTGGGACACTTCACGTGGAGGTATTATCGCTCATCAAACAGGATTTGGTAATGAAGAGTACAATGACCACCATTTCCATTACGGATACTTCCTACACTCAGCAGCAGTAATTGCAGAAAATGATCCAGAGTTCTTAGAGCAATACAAACAAAATATAGATATTATTGCTTATGATATTGCTAACGTGGATAGAGAATTTACTGATTTCCCCTATGTTCGTACTTTTGACTTCTATGAAGGTCATAGCTGGGCAGCTGGGTATCAGCCATTTGCAGATGGTAATAATCAAGAATCCACATCTGAGGCAGTTAATGCTTGGTATGGCCTATGGAGATGGGGTGAGGCTTCAAGCAATGATAATTTTGTAGAAGCTGCTCGATATTTGTATACACAAGAGACTAATGCGGCAAGATATTACTGGCTTAATGGTATCGAAGGCCGAGATGCATTCCCAGTTGGATATGGGCAGAACACCGCAAGTATAATTTTTGGTGGTAAGATTGAATATGCAACCTTCTTCTCCCCTGACCCGCTTGCAATTGAAGGAATACAATTTATTCCAATCACCCCAGGTTCCACCTACCTCTATGACCAAGATAGAATAGAGAGAGACTTCGATTTCTTCCGTGAGAGAGATTTGAGCTTAACTGAAGGCCCGCTTGTAGATATGCACGTGGGATATTACGCGATGATCGAAGGATGGGATGTCCTCAGCCGCGAGGAAATTGCAGAACTACCAATCGACGATGGAAACACATTATCTAATCTATATTACTGGATCAGCTATTGGGATGCCCAGAAATAGCACCCTTCGATAATAAAATGTAATTAAGCACAAAAAATGCCGTTTTGATAACGGCATTAATTGATATTTTTTGTTTTTCATAAAAATATTAAAAACTTTCAGTAATATTTCTTTGTTCTGGCTTAATCAGGAAACGCCATTCAAGTTCAATGAACACTTCTATGAAGTCAGTTTCTTTCTTTTCAAATCTATATTTGTAGTATTTTTTTTAAAATTACCATTCTTTTCGCTTTGTTATGTTTTCGCTCTATTTAGTAAAAGTGCAGCACAAATACAAATGAGAACCAGCTTATAAATCTGGTTCTCATTTTTTGACAAAAACTTAAATTACAAGCCTTGGGCTAGCATACTTTCAGCCACTTTTACAAAACCGGCGACATTTGCTCCATAAGCGTAATCAACAACCCCATCTTTGGCTCCATATTTCACACATAATTCATGGATATTTTGCATTATTGATTGCAGCTGCGAGTCTACTTCATCGAACTTATATGGTATAAACTGACTATTTTGGTTCATCTCCACGCCAGACATAGCTACACCACCAGCATTTGCAGCTTTACCTGGAATGTAACCGATGCTACCGTTGTTTATTAGCTCAATAGCTTCTGGTGTTAGAGGCATATTTGCACCTTCGACAACATAACTAATAGCGTTCTCAACTAAAACTTTAGCATCAGCACCATCAACTTCGTTTTGTGTGGCACATGGCAAAGCAATATCAGCTTTTATACTCCAGGGCTTGCCTTCTTGGTATACGCTATCCTCGATTTTTGAGTTTATTTCGCTCAGAGGTTTGCGGGCCACCTTACCAGCTTTGATTAACTCGATATCAGCTAGAGTAAAGCCAGGTTCTTTAAATATATAGCCTTTTCGGTCAGAAAGAGTTAGCACCATTGCACCTTTTTCCACTGCTTTTTGGGCGGCGTGTGTAGACACGTTACCTGAACCTGAAATAACTACTTTTTTACCTTCTAGGCTATCTTGGCGATGACTCAGCATTGCTTCAAGAATATAAACCACGCCAAAACCAGTTGCCTGGGTTCTGCCATCTAACCCACCAAAATCTAGCCCCTTTCCAGTGAGCACTCCGGAGAACTCTCCACCTAATTTGCGATACGCTCCGTACATTAAGCCAATTTGTTCCGCACCAACACCAATATCACCTGCTGGAATATCAATTTTGTCACCAATATATCTCTTAAGTTCTATCATGAAAGCTAATGTAAATCTTTCTAATTCTGCTCTACTTAGCTCTTTCGGATTGATATCACTTCCACCTTTTCCACCTCCAAGAGCAACTCCAGTTAGTGCGTTTTTAAAAGTTTGCTCAAAACCTAAAAACTTTAAGATATCTTCGTTTACACTTGGATCAAACCTCAACCCACCTTTGTACGGTCCTCGAGCACCATTAAATTGAACTCTCCATCCTCGATTAATTCGAACCTGACCTTGGTCGTCTAACCAGCGAACCTTGAAGCTAATTACTCTTTCTGGTTCGAGAAGAGAGTCGAGAACGGGGTAATACTTTTCTGGATTGGGAATGCTATCTAAATATGACCCTATGGATTCTACCACCTCTTCCAAAGTTTGCAAAAATTGCTTCTGGTGAGGGTATTGATTTGTTTTTTTACTTACTAATTCTTTGATATAGTTATTCATAATGAGAACTAGTATACCATACCCTATGGGGTATGTCAAATTTAACAATTTTTTGATGTTTTCAGCTGAGTAATCATATGGAATTAGGAATTGTTATTGAGTAGATTCTATATTATTTTCTAAGTATTTATACAGAATTCTTGATACCTTAGATGGGCTTTAGACGATTTATCCAACTTTGGTATTTTTTAGTAGTCTCTTACACTGTTTTCTTTGGCGTATTTATATCTTTGTAGAGCCTCTTCTCTGGCTTTTTTGTGCTCGATAAGTGGCTCTTGGATATTATAATCAGCAGGTAAGTGCTTTGCTTGGTATAAGCCTTTGTTATCGTACTTTTCTGCCTGGGTATATGGGTTGAATATACGTATTGGCTTTGGATCCGCTCCTACACTAGCTGCCCATTGCCAACCTCCGTTGTTACTGGCTTCATCTAGATCCAATAATATTGATCGGAAGTATTCTTGTCCCCACCGCCAATCAATACCTAGATTTTTGGTTAAAATACTTGCCACTATCATTCGAGATCGGTTGTGCATCCAGCCTTCATTAGCTATTTGATGCATCGCGGCATCCACCACTCGATAACCAGTCTTTCCTTGAATCCATTTTATAAACCAGTCCTGTGCCTCACTGCCGCGCTTCCATTGAATTGTGTTTTGGTATTTGGCTTGATATTCCGTGTTTAATAAGTGCGGAAGATGGAATAGTTCATACCGGTAAAACTCCCTCCATATAAGCTCAGATATAAAATGAAAAACATCATTGGACTTTTTTGGGTCATGCTTACCAATAACTATTTCTTTAAGGGTTCTCGTTGACACTAATCCCCATTTGAGAGCAACACTTATCCGACTTGTTTGACCTTGATCTACCGCATCTGCACCAAGATTATCACGGTGACTTTTGTAATTCAAGATTTTGTTGTCATTAAAATCTCTAAACCTAGACAAAGCCTCTTTTTCGTTCGAATACCAGATATTAGTTATTTTTGGCCTTCCTAACACTTCATCCAAGTTGATTTTAAAGTCATCAGTCACTCTTAGATTCCAATTCGTATCAATTATGGTAAAAATTTTATTGGCCAAATCTTCAACAGATAAGCCCGAATCAAACTTAATTTTGGCTACTCCTGAGCCGCCGCCTTCGTAATAAGGGTTTTTGGTACCTTCGAGGTACTCGCATTTTGCAGTGTCAACTTTTGGAACAACTGGCGCTTGTATAAACTCGTCCCAGACTTTTTTTCGGAATGGACTAAATACTCCATATCTAGTACCTGTCCCAGAAACAGTATCTTTGTCTACGCTTAACTGATCAGCAAACGAAATAATTTTTCCATTGTTTTTATCTAAGAACTGACTTACTTCTGCATCTCTTTTCCGGGAGTATGGCTCGATATCACTGTTAACATAAACTTTTACCTTATATTCTTGAGTTAGCTTATGGAATACATCAACAGGATTACCAACAAGAATCTCAAATTTCTTAAATTGAAGGGCAAAATCTGCCAGGATCTGCGCCAAATAGCGCCGCCTTGGGTATCCAATATTCCACCTATCCTCCTCCAGTAGTTTTGGATCAAGAATAAAAATTGGAAGGAGTTTGGTATTATTTTTATTAGAATCTTCTATAGCATAGTATAGAGCTGGATTATCTAACAATCGAAAATCTCTCCTGCACCAGTATATTGTTAGTTTTTCTTTAGTACTCATTGATATCGTAAATGTTTATGATTGGAGGAAATAATCACCTTTGAGCGTATTTAGCTTCTCTTCCAGCGACTCTTCTTGCTTATCCAGTACAGCTGCCTGATTCTTTATTGTTGAAATCGGACTCTTTATTGCTTCTTTGATCTCTTCAGATTGAAATAGTTTTACATCTTTTTTTGATAGTTCTACAAGCTTCGAGGTTGCGCTTTGAACTACAGGAGAATCGTTAGAGCCAAGACCATTTTGCAACTCTTTCAGAGCTTCGCTGTAACTTACATATAGGTTCTTATCAGTCTGAATTATTGATTGGAGATCTTGTGAGTAATATTGCTCATACCCTTCTTCGAAACAACTCTCTATTTCGTCTATTAGTTTTAGGTTGTCATCTATGTTAGTGGTAGCATTTTGAATGTACGTATTCCTTTCATCAAAACCTACATCAGTATTCTCAGAAAAATTTTTGATCTCCTGACTAAACACTTCAAGATTGTTTGACTGTTTTACAGCATTATCAATTAAACAAATTTGATACTCCAAAAACTCGCTTAGGCTTTCGAGGGTAAACTTCTTGACTTGGAGTGTATTACGAATCTCCCTGCCAAGATCTGTTGTTTCTTCAGTATTCCCCTCTTCAATCTTACTAACGCTGGTATCAATCTCATTATTTATAGTCTCAATGCCTTGAATTTTTTCTTTAATTTGAGAGATTCTATCGGCCGTGTCTTCTTTGTTTGATGTCTGAAACTCTACCAATTCATTGAGATCTTTGACCACTTCTTTGCTTGGATTGGTGGTAAGGTTATATTCTTTGATGTTCTTGTTGATAAAACCAATAACGACCTCCCTATCTTCAGACCAATTTTGGTAATACCTATAACCAAAAAAACCACCAAACACAACAGCAAGTAAAACAATTGCAATAACAATCAGAACAGGTCTGGAGAGACTTATCTTTTTTTTCTTAAAATTTTTAATATTAAAAGAATGTTTTTTTGACTTGTTACTACTTTTACCTAACATAGTTTGGGTGGTTTTTGTCCTCTTAAATTACCGTGGGTTTAGTATGACTTTGAGTACAACACTTCTTCACCAGCTTTGGCGTAGCTAGAAACTTCTTCCTTGGTGAACCAAAGGTTGATCTCGGTCTGTGCTTCTTCTGGGATCTCTGATGCGTGAACAACATTGTGAATTGCACGTCCTTCTACGTTAGCAACAGCTGGTGAATCCACAGAAAAGTCTCCTCGGATTGTTCCTGGCTCAGCTTTGAATGGTAATGTGTGGCCTACAAGTTTGCGTACGATATCCACTGCTCCAATGCCTTCGACAATCATGCAGACTACTGGACCAGATTGCATGTAGCCAACTAGAGATTCTGCTACAGACTTACCAATTACAGATTTGTCATCAGTTCCAAGAATTTCTTTGGGATCCATACCTAGTGACTCAAAAGTTCCTAGCCCTTTTTCACCAAGTCTATCGACCCAGCTTTGGTCTTGCATTGGATAATGTGCTCGTATCATCTCTTCAGAGGCGTCTACCATTTTGAGGGCGACAATCTTAAGACCAGTGGCTTCGATACGCTTCATCACCTCCCCTGTAAGACCACGCTTTACACCATCTGGCTTCATCATTACGTAGGTTTGTTGGGACTTTAATTTTTCGACTACAGAATTACTCATAATAATATATACTTTGTTTGTTATGGTAATAGAACTTCAGATACCGCATATTGTCAAACAAAATTATAGCTTTTCTAAAGACCTAATGAGGTAGTTTGGCTTGATAAAACCTGCAAGCAAAATTAAAGCATGACCATCTATATCACGGCAAAATTTTTTTACTATTATTGTATTGACATAAATGTATTTGTATGGTATATTTTGTCTGTTATTTACTCTAATAATTTCATTTAGGAGGAAAATTTTGTATAAGTATTTATTTACTGTACTGTCCGTTGTGACATTTTTGTTTACAGGCAGCTTGCCAGCTAAAGCTGTTATCAATCAACTTAATCAACTTCGAGACTACACTGAATATAGTTGTCTATTCGATGAAAATGGTAGGGTTTTAGGGCATGATCCTAACAAAACTAAGTATGACCCCAACGGTTATACTTATGATGATTTACTTAATGCCTATATTGATGGGTATTACTACTTTAATTTTCAACAATACACAGACTGTAACAGTCCGTACACCAAGTTTGAAAAAACTAATCAAGTCTATAAAGGTCTTCAAATTGTTGTGTATAAGAATTTTTATGATTCTAAACACTGTTTGGTAGTGATACCAAGCAAGAGATATAGTTCATCCAACTATCACTGCGATTTGGCTGTCTTAAAAGCAAAGAGGAATATTTTGGATAAGGTTCCCAGTGGTACCTTAGTACTTAACAACTCGACTGCAAGTATCGAAGTCACCAACATCACCGACTCAACTATCTACTCTGATAGTCGCCTTCATACTACACTTAAGGTGACGAATGGTACCCCAGCAATCAAGAATGGTTGGCTCATCATTAAAGATGGTGATAATGGAATAGATCAGATTCATAAGTTTGAGAAGTTTAATACCACTGAGTATGTGGATGTGACTGCCGGGTTTGTACATTACAAACGAGTCACTATTGAAGCATTGGTGGAATATGAGAATGGAACAAAGCTAACTATTCCATTTAGTAATTCAATAACTTACTCTCAATACCCTAGTGATTATATAGAAGGGAGTGCTGAACTGCCTAGTCTATCAAACCCTGGTTTTTGGGTGGGAGCAACTTTACAAGTAGGAGATGCAATCAGTGATGACGTGTATCGCTGCGTTGGTAAAGAGCAATCTATTCTTGGCTATGACATTAGTGAGAATAATCGACTACTGAGTTGTGTTGGAGTAATAGCCCCTCTACCAGTTGGGAGAATTCTCAATATTACTGGGAAGAAGTATACGGTGGTTAGATCTATTGTGAAAAAAGGAGATACAGTTGTAGAACTAGCTCCAGTTCGTAAAGCCTTACCATATGTTGATGGTGTGATTCATACTACCTACAGTGGACAGAAGCTTACTAGGTCTTGGTTTGCTGATTTCAAGCTCACACAAGGTGATGATTTCCATGGATATACTCATATTATCAAGAATCATGCTCATAATGTGCATGGAGGTAGAAGAAAAGGTGGGAAATACTTCTTTGAGACAGATATCAAGAATCTGATTGAAGAAGCCCTCACAACCAAAATCGAGAAAGCTACCATTATTAATGACGTAACAACTAGCGGTGAAGTTGTATATATCGCAGAAGTTAATATGGGTAGAGTAATTGGATTCCAACCTGTGAATCTCAACACTAACAATTTCAAAGAGCTGTCTAAGCTAAGAATATTGCTTCTAGAAGACGGTACTATTAAAACAGCTTATCCTATCAAATAGGATGGCTACTTAAATGACGTTAATGATACCCTGTATTTACAATACAGGGATTTTTTGTTAGTACATATACCATATGGCAGAGCTAACTTACTTTCCAGAAAAAGACTTAGGAGAATTAGTCAATTACGATTCTATAATTATTGAAGATGAGCTCCATGAATACATAAGTACAAATCAACTTAGAGAAAATACTAAATTAGTGACAGCAATACAAAATGTGGATAAAAACTTTAAGAAATTTGAAGTCTTTTTTGCCTGGTATAGATGGGATGACGAAGAAGTCCCGAACGAAAAACTCCCAATACTCCTTAAAGAGATAGATTTCTTTTTGGATAATTTCTCTGTCATTACTCAGCATTGCCCGCCGCCAGGAAAAGGTGATTCTGGTAATCTTGGAGATCTCAACTTCAAGGATGATACATTTGGAGAGTATGGATTGTACAACTTTTTAACATGCTTTCGGTATCTCGTATGTAAAGCTATGAAAATTAATGGGAAAATTGTTATCTTTGGGGATTGAGGAATTTCAGATAAATTAATACTTGAAAGTTGATATCACTCTTCATCTAATTCTTCTGGTAGAATGTACACATCTCTTGGTTTGGAGCCGTTTTGAGGACCTACCACTCCGTTTTGTTCTAGGCGGTTGATGATTTTGGCAGCCTTTGGATACCCTACCCCCATTGTTTGCTGTAAGAAACTCGTGGAGGCTTTTTGGTATTGGACTACAATCTTCTTAGCTTCTTCGTACGCCTCATCACCAGCTGCTTCTCTACTTGATTTTCCAGCGCTCATGCCTGGGACATTTACCTTAGTCTTTGGTGGTTGCGTAATGGTTTCGTTGTGATTATTAAAGTTCATTTGGTTGGCTTGCTTTTGCAAACTCTTCACGTGCTCAACAACCTCACTTTCTTCTACAAATGGTCCTTGGAAACGAATTGGCTTCATCAAGCTTGGTGTTGATATTAACCCATCTCCCATTCCGAGCAATTTCTCAGCACCACCTGTGTCTAGAATTACACGAGAGTCTATTTGGGAAGCAACCGTGAAAGCGATTCTCGTTGGTACATTGGCTTTAATTAACCCAGTTACAACGTTAGTATCAGGTCTCTGAGTACCAAGGACAAGGTGAATTCCGACCGCACGTGACATCTGCGTAAGACGCACAATAATTGGTTCTACTTCTGACTTAGCGATCATCATCAAGTCTCCAAGCTCGTCGATTACAAAGACCATGTATGGCATACGCTCTGGTTTATCTTCATCGTCTTTTTTGAAAGATTTAGCAAAGTCGTTGTAGTCGTTGATGTTGCGTTTACCGTGTTTTTCTAGGAGCGAGTACCGCCTATCCATCTCTAATACTGTCCATTTGAGAGAGTTGATGGCTTTGTCAGCCTCAGTGATGACAGAACACATTAGATGAGGAATTCCTTCGTATAGCTTCAACTCAACTCGCTTCATGTCTACCATGATCAACTGTAATTCAAATGGGCTGTATGTTGATAGTAAGCTCAACAACATTCCGTTGATCCACACGGATTTACCTGCGCCGGTTGCACCTGCAACAAGTAAGTGAGGGGCTTTTGCAAGAGAATATACTATTTCCTTACCTGCTACATCTTTACCAACAACAATCGGCAGGTCTCCCTTGAACTGTTGGAATTTTGGATGGTAGATTATATCACCGAGCCGGACTGGAGACTTTTTCTCATTTGGGATTTCGATACCGACTAAGCTCTTTCCAGATATAGGAGCCTCAATACGAATACTTGGGGACGCCAAAGCTAGGGCTAGATCCCTCTGCAAGCTATCGATTGTTGAAAGGCGAACGCCAGTATCTGGTTTCAGGGTATATTGTGTTACGGTTGGGCCTACATAAGTATCACTCATGGTCACCTTAATTCCAAAATTCTCTAATGTATTTCTGACAATTTCTTTATTCTGCTCGATTCGTTTTTTTACTTCGCTATCAACACCTTTTTTTGCTCTAGATACTTTGAGAAGATTAGTAGATGGAGCCTTCCAACTACCGTCATCTTCCGAAATAGGTGCCATATCCATTGTTCCTTCGCCCTCAGCTACAGCAGTAAATTTCTTTTTTGCTGGTGAAGGTTTTGTAGGTTTTGAAATCACCACATCGATAAATTCTTTGATCTTGTTGCTTTCTTCATTTTCAATACCGTCGTCATTATTTCCACTAGACTTAGCAGGGGTATCCGAGATTGAACCGTCATATATGACGCTACTGATCATTTCATCCAAATTATCTTCTGGCTGTTCTTTTTCGCTCACATGCTCGGGTTCTGTCTTCCACAGCTCATAAATATCTGGTACCAAATCCCAGAACTTTTTTGGATCTTTATATACTTTGTTGCATGTCTCCAGAAATCCTGCCACAGTAAGCTGCGAAGTCAGGAAAAATCCAAATAAGGCTGTACTTAATATTAATATAAATCCGGCAATAGGTCCAAAGACTCCGAATATTTGTGGATAAAGCAAATACCCAATCCAGCCACCGCCGAGCTGAATATCAACCATGGTGTTGGTGCCAAATACCAGGCTAAGCAATCCTGCAAAAGCTACAATCATTAAAACAAACCCCCAAATAACTTTGAACCCTGAAACATCTCTTTTAAAATCTGGATTTTGTTGGATTCTTATTAATACTATACCCACAATCAAAAATATCAAGGGGAATACAAATGCAGCCCTCCCTAAAAGGTTTCGTAAGAAGCTCCCAATTGAATTGCCAGCTGGTCCAGCCAAACTTAATAATGAGAGGTATAATAATATGAAAGTAGATAGCGAAGTAATTATCGCTAATGTCATTTTCAGGTTGTTATCAAACTCCGGGAATATCTTAGGTACCTTTATCTTTTCCATGTGCTAATCTTTACAGTTTACAAGTATTCTGGCAAGTTGATTGATTATATATAATATCTGTATCATTGTCTATATAATTATGCCTCCAAAAAACCTAAATGAGTGGAAAATCATTGCTGCTCATCTTGAGAAACCAGTTGAAGGGATAATTAATTGTTGGAATGATTTATCCGAAGATAAGAAAAGTAATTTTGAAAACTTATTTAGTAAGTATAGAAAAGGAATTCCAATAGATTACTTAATTCCCTTTGTTGTCATCGGTAAGTATAGATTTTCACTCAATCTAATCACCTTAATTCCTAGGCCAGAAACCGAAGAGCTTATTAAAATAATTAATGATACTCCTCACAAACCTTCTGCACTAATTGATGTTGGTTGTGGAAGTGGTTTGATTGGCATAAGCGTTGCAGAATATTTCAACGAAGTCATCATTAGCGATATCTCTAAGGAAGCATTGGATGTTTGTAGGTCAAACTGCGAGCTTAATGGTATTAATAACTGCCAAATTATACATTCTGATTTGCTCACTAACATACCTACCCAATTAGATTTTTGGCTTGTAGCAAACTTACCTTACGTTCCGCTTGGAGATAAACCAAAAGAGGATGAGTACAATACGACTTTTGAGCCAGATACCGCGTTATATTCTGGAAGTGATGGCTTAGATCTTTTTCGGATTCTAATTACTCAAATTTCCCAATTAGATCAGAAACCGTTTAGGTTGTTTTTCGAGTTAGATCCTAGGAATATAAGCTTAGCATCTGATTTAGTTGAAGAAATTGGATACCATACTTCAATTGCCTCAGACTCTGGAGGGTTTGATCGTTTTTTGCTTTGCTCGCAACATTGATTTTAGTTTTGTATTTGACAATAACAGCGGGAAAATTCACTAATTTAATATATTAAAACTAAGTATAATGAATATAGGTATGGAAATTGAATATAAGCAACAATTAGTAAAAACACTACAAATGGTCGCAGGTCCTATGGTAGATAATCTCACAATTAATGTAGATAAAGAAGGAGATCAATGGCGAGTTAATATTAACTCAGATCAAAACGAAATTCTTGTAGGTCACAAGGGTGAACATATCAAAGCAATTCAACATATTACGCGGGTTTTGATTCATAGACAGTTTCCTGACGATAGGACGCATTTTTTGATCGATGTGGGAGAATTTCGACGTAATCGTGAACAAATTCTTAAGCAGAAGATTATTGCAGTAGCTCAGCGAGAAGTTATTGAAAGAGGAACCAGCGTGATTCTTATGAATCTTAATGGCTATGAACGCAAACTTGTCCATGATATACTTAGTGATGTGGATAATTTGGAGACTTCGAGCATTGGAGAGGATGAGAAGCGCAAACTTATTATTCGACCCACTAGCGAGATTGGGGCTAAAGGTTTGGATCAGTCGAAAATTTTAGATATAAAAGATTTGGAAGGTGTGGAAGATTAGTCAATTCTAAGCGATTTACTGCTCCTTATGGAGCTATTTTTTTTAATATCAGTTGTGGATAAGTTGTGGATACTTCGATCATTATCTAATTTATTGTGGATAACTACTTATACTATCTATTGAGCGATGGAGACCATATATATCTTATTTTTAATTTAGTATATGTATTTACTAAATATGTTTTAATTCAGTGTTTTGCTATATTTATTGTCTATATGTGTATTGTATATTTGTATACTATATTTAAATATTTACAAATTTTTATTTATGTAATATATATTTTTTTACTATATGTATGCATGTTTATAGATAGTATACTTATATATAGTATATGAATATACTATTTGTATAAATATATGCGAAGTTAATAATTAATGCAAAAATGAATCTTATCCACACCCCTACTCGTCTGATTAGTTTTATGGTATGGAATTCAAGTAAGGGATTGCAAAGGGAGATGGATTTAACATTGAGATATTTTGATTTAACGTATGTACAGTTTTTGATTCTACTAACTATACAATGCTTAAATGAAGAACAAAAATTTGTTTCACAAACAGACATTGCTGATTATCTTTCAACTAATAAAAATATTATTTCTCAGTGTCTAAAAAGGCTTCATAATAAGAACTTGATTCGCAAAACAAGTCACCCGGCAGATCAACGCTCAAAAATACTATTTTTGACAGAACTTGGTGACCGGCGGCTTCTCCAGACAAGCAAGCTTATACAATTGAAAGACATGATGTATTTTAAATTTAAGCTTAGTGGTAAGCGGAGCTTCTCAGATCAGCTAGATACTCTTTCATCGATCAACAGTGTTAGATCAGCAACTCTAGAGAGTTAGCAAACGAATTATATCCTTGACAATACCTGAATTTACACTTATTTTTGGTTCTATATAATTCACCTTCCTTCACTGGAAAAAATCTTGATTATGAATGCAAAAAAGCCCAAAAGAAATAATCGAAAAGCCGCAGTTAATCTTCTTTCACTTTTCGCCCTCGTTACTATAATTGTAATACTTGTTGCATTTTCTAACGACACCACCACTAGTCCTGAAGAGGCAACCACTCATGCAGATCTTATTACTGAGATTAGAGCTGGGAATGTAGCCAAGATAACCGAAACTCCAGGTACTAGTGTTTTGGAGGTTGAGATTCTGGAAGAAAATGGCGACACAACTACCAAAGAATTCCCAAATATTACGGCTGATACCTCTGACAATCTTATTGAGGTAATCAATAATAGCTTAGGTGAAGATTCTGAATTTAGAATTGGTAACGAAGAAGGTTCGATAGATTACGACAAGAAAGATAAGCCTTGGTATGTAGCTTTGCTGGATAATGGATTTGTTCAATCAATTATTCCTTTGCTGCTTATCGGAGGCTTGGCGTTACTTATTATCAAGCGCCTTAGTGATGTGAATAGCAGAAGTATTTCTTTCGGTAATTCTAGAGCTAAATCATATGAGGATATTGCTGGAGACAAGAAGGTAACTTTCAAAGATGTTGCTGGGAACGAAGAAGCAAAGCAGGAGCTTACCGAAGTTGTAGATTTTTTGAAGCGACCAGAAGTATACATGAAGATGGGTGCAAAACTTCCTAGAGGAGTCCTGCTTATTGGAGCACCAGGAAACGGTAAGACCTTAATGGCTAAGGCTGTTGCAGGAGAAGCCAATGTTCCATTCTTCTTCGTCTCAGGTTCTGAATTTGTCGAAATGTTCGTTGGTGTCGGAGCTGGCCGTGTCAGAGACTTGTTTAAGAAAGCCAAGAAAAAAGAGCCTGCTGTAATATTTATTGATGAGATTGATGCAGTTGGTAGACAACGTGGCGCAGGACTTGGCGGTGGTAATGACGAGCGGGAGCAGACCCTCAATCAAATTTTAGTTGAGATGGACGGCTTTGATCCAACTACTGCAGTAATTGTGATTGCAGCCACAAACCGCCCTGATGTACTAGACCCTGCTTTGTTAAGACCAGGCAGATTCGATAGGCAAGTCACTGTAACCGCTCCAGACCGTAAAGAGCGCGAACAGATCCTTAAGGTACATGCTAAGAATAAGAAACTTGCGAAAGATGCTGACCTAGGAATCGTTGCTCGAAGGACTTCAGGTTTTTCTGGGGCAGATTTGGCCAATGTAATGAATGAAGCTGCAATTCTTGCTGTTCGTGAAGGCAAAAAAACTATTGATAATTTTGCAATGCGTGAAGCTATCGAAAAAGTCGTTCTAGGCCCTTCTTTGAAGACTAAGGTTGTAACAGAAGAGCAGAAGAAGTTAACAGCTTACCATGAAGCTGGGCATGCTTTGGTGAGCACCGTCATTCCAGAAGCTAGCGATGTTCAGAAGATTACAATTATCCCGAGAGGTAAAGCTGGAGGGTACACATTCTCTGATCAAGGAGATAATGACCCTATTACACGCAAGAGAAGTGAATTCTTAGCTGATATTACAGTTTTATTTGGTGGTTACACTGTTGAGAAGCTTATCTTTGGTGAGGTTAGCACCGGAGCTTCTAACGACCTTGCTAAGGCAACTGAGACGGCTCGCAATATGGTTACCAAATATGGTATGAGTGACCTAGGCCCTATTTCGTATGATGAAAGCAAAGGCTTAAGCTTCTTAGGTAAAGATATGGTCGAAGGCAAGCACTACAGCGAGACTTCGGCAGCGATGATTGACCAAGAAGTTGATAAGATCATCAGCGCTTGTTTCCAGAGATGCCAAGATATCATAACTAAGTACCGTGCTGAGTTAGATGCACTTGCTGAAAAACTTATTGAGGTCGAAGTATTGGAGCTAGAAGAGTACAACGAGATCACTAAGGCGATTAATCCAAAACTAGCCACAATTTAATCAACCTCCCTACAATTTTCTTGTACATGTAACAAAAGATTTTACCCTCATTTAGCTGAGGGTTTATCTTAATCCTTTCTACAGCACCTAGGCAAGTTAAATGATTTATTATAAGTAGTATTTTATAATTAAAAACCCTAAGCTATTTTGTTGACAATCTATACTTTTTTTGCTATTTTTAATTCAAGATAATAGGAGGGCTAGAAATTGAGAGATCTAATTTGCAATATTAGGAATTACTACAAAAGTATTTGTACCAATTATTCAGACACTTATGTGACTGATACCTACACTGACTTCCAAAAAGGAACTATTAAGACTATTTCTGGTAATGATGTAGGTTTTTTCTACCCAAAGACTCAAGAAAGGCGAAAAAGTTCTAAGATTCTTAGCCATAACACCGGTATGTATACTCGTAAGGATTTTGAGTCAACATTGTCCGCAGTTGTTAAAAAGCAACCAAAATCTTTTCTGTTTCAAGAGAATAAATTTGATCGAAAATCCATATCTCACTTCCAAGAATTAGGGTACTCTTTGTGGGAATTTCCATATATTTTTGGAGAGATTCACTCTTCTCTGGTTATTGGTTACTCTGGAAAAATAACCGACCCTATGGGTAAGCTTATGATTCACCCAGAATCATCTTTTCCTAGAGTGCGAAACCTTCTTAAGAGGTTTGGGATTCCTGACATAGTAGCCATTATGCCGATGATTAACGTAGGTGGTAAGGTACTTGCAACATTCCACAATTCTTCATTTATATCACCTCGAAAACGCGATAATTTTATGGAGGAAGTTCTTAAGATTTTGAAGCCGTTGTCATTTGTGTGTGCTGGCGATCCAAATACTTATGGAGACATTGTAGATACCGAGGTTAAGCGTCTTTATAATTATATAATTCGCCAGATGAACATTGCTGGACCTTACTATTCCGAAGCTTTTAGAGCTTATGGTTTTGAGGCGCCTGAGATATGTCGATCGAACTCGAATATTATAGAAGCCGAAGGAGTAAAAGCATCTGCTGAGGAAAAATCACTTTGTTATAATTACTTTGATACATATTTATTCGACTTCAAAAAACTTGCACCTTCTTGGCTGAGATGGATTTTTTGGATTTTGCCTAATTATAAACTATCATTGTATTTGGACTGTATAATATCAAGTGATTTTATTGGAGATGTTAAGAAAATTTCTACCTGCAAAGACCACGATATTTTGATATTTTAGTTGACTTTGTTAGTATAGTTTTAGTCAGGAACTTTGTGTTTCTGGCTATTTTTTCGTACAAAAAATAACTCTAAATTTTTGCTTACTTAGAGTTATTTTCTGGTGGTTCCGATGGGATTCGAACCCATGACCAAAAGATTAAGAGTCTTCTGCTCTACCAACTGAGCTACGAAACCGTGATATTAGTACTTTATTTTTAATTGCAAAACCAATAATTGTCAAGATAAAGATCGATGCTGTAGTACATCGATCACTTTTTTTGAAATAAATACTAATTATATTTAGATATTACTAATAAATAACCTTGCCTTGCTACTCCAAGTAACAAAGATATGGAGAATATCGATAAATAAATTACGATTACGGCTAATGAAGTTACTGCACTAACAAACTTATTGTATTTGATGATGTGCAGATTAGTATCTGGGTTTTGATATGTCATCTTTCTCTCCTGTGTTTGTAGCCAAAATAGAAATACCTCGCAAGCGATCAGTTGTCAACAAATAAATTATTTGCTAGTATCTTCTTATGCAAATATATCGACCTAATATTACTTTTTTCGAAAGTGATGAGATGCTCTACAAACAAACCGCCGATGCTGTTGCAGATATTCTACTTGACGTAACGGGTAATCAAGGGCTAGCAAAGATGGCTCTTGCTGGTGGCTCCACTCCGATGAAGCTATACAAGAAACTTGGTAACAACCCCGTCCTACCTTGGGAAAGCGTAGAGCTATATCAAGTTGATGAGCGGTTTATTTTTCCTGAGGCTCCGGAGAGCAATCAATACAATATTGTAGAATCTTTTGGTGAGGAAACTATTGAGAGGATGAAGGACTCATTTTTTTTTAAAACCGGCGGAGATATTTCCACAGCACTAGCGAACTACGATGAGGTCTTAAACAGCATTGATGGCCAGCTATTTGATGTTACTATTCTTGGGATAGGGAATGATGGTCACTTCGCTTCTTTATTCCCTGGAGGGGAATATCTATCCCACCAGGATGCTAAAGCTATCTCAACTCAGGCAGGTCAAGGATTTGATGTCAGCACTCGCTTAAGTCTTACTATTGAGTCTGTACTAAGTTCAGAAGTAATTATTGTCCTTTTGAAAGGTGAAGATAAGAAAGACGTTATCAAAGAACTTATGGAGGGTAAGAAAACAGCATCCGAATACCCTGCAAAATTTTTACTCAGCCACCCTAACCTTTATATTTATCAGAGCCTTGAAGGAGTAGAATAGATTTGCCAATATTGATGAAATAGTTTAATCTTAAACCTATTGTATAGCTTTATTCTAGGAGAAAAGTATTGCATAATTTCGTACAGGCCATTCCTAAGGAATTTAGAACGGATTTTAAAATTATGTTATCACTCGTCAAAAATTCTGGTTCATTAAATTGCTTATCTCATGCCAATATTAGTGTTGCTTCTCATGTGATATCCGTACTTCGAGATGAAGGTTGGGATATACCTCTCAAATTTCGCTAAAAAATTACAGAATATGATAGTATTATATGCTTTTGATAATTTTATTAACTTGATCATAAAACACTGATTCATCAAATTTTTTTGCTTGTTTGATACTGGCTGTTTTCATAGCCAGTGCTTTTTTTGGGGTTAGTTCAGTAATAGCTTTGGATAAATCTTTTATACTTGGATTTGATGGGATTAGAATTCCTGTTTGCTTGTCTATCACTGTTTCAAGCAAACCTCCCTCTTGGACACCGATAACTGGCTTCCCGGCAGCCATCAGCTCACACTGGATAATTCCAAAGTCTTCTTGGACTGGGATATAAATACCGGCCAGACACTTCCCTACCAATTCAGCTAATCGCTCGTCACTAACCAAGCCTTCGAAGGTGATGTTGGTAAGATTGCGAGTGGTTATTTGGTCTTGTATCCAGTCTTTGAGTGGTCCTGTGGAACAGATAACTAGCTTTTTATCCGGGTTTTGGGCAAAGGTTTCTACAATTAATTTCATTCTTTTAAGATCTTCTAGACGCCCATAAGAAAGAAAATAATCACCCTGAGAAATATGCTGGAAACGATTGGTTTTGACTGGCGGATACACTACCTGAGAGTCATGCTTAATGAATTTTTTAAGACGATTTTGGATATTTACTGAATTAGTCATAATTACATCCATATGATCAAGCTCCTTACGATATTCTGCCCGCACCCAACGAGCAAACTGCTTCATCCAAGGTCTTTTCCAGCCTGGTGCAGATTCTAATCTCTGTTCTAATCTATCAGTAAATGGGCGTGGAGGCGTGTGACAATACATTATTTTTTTGACTTTTGGGTCTAGTCTGCCAGCAACTCCCGCAATATTTCCCGAAAAGAAAACAATATCATATTTGTTCAATTTTCTGATTTTTGGTGAGAATTTGAAGTATAGCTGGCGCTTGATCTTCCTCCAGATTGGAATGTTACTCTCTTTGTGAAGATACGTTAGCTGGTAGTTGTTGTCGTATAAGTTGGTGACGAAGCTATCCTGTCCAATTTTATCTCGAGACCAAATATCCACATCTATCCCCCCAGCAAATAAGTCAGCTTTGAGATGGTTGCGCAGGTCAAAAGTAAAATTCTCTCCCCCACCCTTGGGACGGAAGAATGCGTGGAGAATAGCGATTTTAGGTTTGTTATTCATTCTATACATTAACATTTAAATTTCTTTTTTGAACAAGTGCTACAATATGAAGCGGCCTTCTCTTGAATTTTTCCACTTTTTTTGCTTATATATTAACGAATACATGTATGAGTATAAAAGTTTATAAAAATGAGACGTTTACTTAGACCAAACAAGCCTTTTAATACCCCGGAAAATGCTTCTGAAGAAGACAAGCTCCTTGAATTTAGTGTTGGCTTTTTGAGACTAATTGAATCAATAGATGAAACCAAGCGAATCTCCAGCCAAATTACTGCTTTAATTGAGAAGTATTTAAATTTTTCTGTAGACGATGCTAGATTTCTTGGGCAGAGCATTGTTTTTCGTCGTACAAAAGAACACTTCCCTGCTTTTTGTGTAACCCTCAATATGCAAAGGGATGTTGAAAGCTTCGCAGATGGAGTTTCGGCAGATATCGGAATAAGGATGTCAATTAGCCCTAATGAGAAAAACTTAGAACTCCGTATAGATCTTAGGCGAGGTTGTGTTACAATAACGAAACCCTCGAAAAATAGATGTAGATCTCAAGACGATCAAGTTATATGTGTAGGTAAAATTGAACCAGGGTTTATTCATTTCTATAAAAGGATTTTGAGATTTCTTTCTTACTTTATTCAAAAACAGGAAGCAGGATTAGAATAAAACAAACAAATCTTAGCGTCTCAAATATTATTTCTATGTCGAAATATTTAGATCAAATCCCGGAGGTCAATCACTGATTGATCTTCTTTTTTTTGCTCTACTGGTTGTGGAGCTGGGGCTACTTTTGGAGTTGGTTGTGGTTGAGCTTTTGGAACAGGCTTGCTGATTCTTGGAGCTGGCTGGGCTTGCGGTTCTGGTCTACGTTCTGGTTTCTGAATTTGCTGCCTTGGTTGCTCTCTTCGTTGTGGTCTAGATTCTTTTCTTGGAGCTTGTTGCGGGGCTGTTTTTTGCTGTTCTATGGAGGCTACTTTGTTTTGTAGTAACTCAACTTGTTTTTGCAACCCATCGATACCGAAACTATCTGCATCATTGCTGGTGTTGTGCTCCGAAATTTCTTGGAGTGATTTGCGGATTTCACTTCTGAGATCTTTGATATCTCGGTAGTTGGCGGTGCTGTCACGCTCTACTCTATCCATACTGTCTTCCAAATCATTAACCTTATTGGATACCTCGTTGCGTGTCTGAGAATTGGTCTTGGCCTGCTCCTTGATTACTGTATTCATCTGGAGTAGCTTCTCGGTCATCTCTTCCATATAGGCGGTCACCCCTTCAAACTGGGCAAGAATATCCATTGATCGCTGCATAAGCTGGCCGAAGCTCTGACTCATCTCTTGTTCTTTAACAGCGACAATTTGTTCAAAATCTTTTCTCGATTGTTGGTATGCGGATTGTTTTTGCTGGTAATCACTTAGAATTCCAGTAAGTTCTTGTTGAGTTGCGACAACCTTTGCTTGAGACAAATTAAAGTCTTTCTTAGGTGCTGGAGTGGATTGCTGGGCCTTTGATACTGGGTTGCCCCCTCTTTCAGAAAGATTTCTTGCGGGTTGTTCTTGACGCTGTTGTCTGTTTTGCTGACCTCTATTGCGATCTCGATTGGTATTATTATCTGTGCTGCGATTTTGGCGACGATCATTATCTCGCTTCTCTCTTCGCGGTGACTCTTGATTTTGTCTTGGATTCTGATTACTAGCTACCTGGTTTACTGGTTCTGGGTTTTTAGCTGTAGGTCGCTGCATAGGTTTGGGTTGTTTGTTCTTTACAACTTCCTGTTCTTTTCTCTCTTGTTTTACTTCTGGCTCTTGTCTTGTTTCTGGCGCCGCCTGCCTAGGATTATTAGTCTCTTGAATCTTTTCTTTGGTCGTAGGTGCTGGAGCTACAACCTCCTCTTTAGCTGCCTGTTGCGGGGCTGGTTTCTGTTCTTTTACTTCAGGTGCTTGAACTGGTGGCTGTTGAGGGACCGCTTTTTTCACCGGAGTTGCTACCTCTGGAGCAGCAGGAGTTACAGGAGTTACAGGAGCTGGTGTAGGCGCTGCCGAAGGTTGGGCTACAGGAGTTGGTTGTGCTGATTTCTTTTCATCAAATCCAGCAGGTACAACTTGTTTTTGGTTTTCCACCCAGATAGCATGCAAAGTATCTACAAGCTCATTTTGCTGCTCTGGATTAGCCGACTGCAACCATTCGCCCCACTCACTTTTTTCCTCCTTGCTTAGGAAGTAAGAGAAGTTGATGGCAGCTTGGGCATCCATTGGGAAGCCATCTTGATACGTTTGTGTTTGCATAATCAGTTGTTGTTTTTGTTAGGTATATTAATAGTATACCACAAAATACAATTTTAATAAAGTAATTTAAAGAAATTTATATCTAAGTTAAAAAAAATACGATTTTTGTTATTAACATCAGTAAATCTATTGTTACATGAATTAGAACTAATTTTTGCGTTTTGTAAACACTTTCTTCAAAAAGTATCTTGACAAGATCTCGTTTTTCTTGTATTGTTGCTTTCAGACATTGTAAATCAAAAAATTACAAACTAGTCTGAATTGACAGTTGGATATTTGTACGCAACAAAAAGTAATAAAGCTAGGTCAACTTTTTTTTAATTTGAGAGTTTGATCCTGGCTCAGAATGAACGCTGGCGGCATGCTTTACACATGCAAGTCGAACGATCGTCGTAACCATTGAAGCTTCGGCCGATTTAGTTACAATGGCGATAGTGGCAAACGGGTGAGTAACGCGTAGGAACTTTCTATAAGTTTGGCATAGCCAGGTGAAAACCTGGGTAATTCCAAATGTGACCGCAAGGTTAAAGGAGCAATTCGCTTATAGTGAGGCCTGCGTTCCATCAGCTTGTTGGTGAGGTAAAGGCTCACCAAGGCTAAGACGGATAGCTGGTCTGAGAGGATGATCAGCCACACTGGGACTGCGACACGGCCCAGACACCTACGGGTGGCAGCAGTGGGGAATTTTCGGCAATGGGCGCAAGCCTGACCGAGCAATGCCGCGTGCAGGATGAAGGCCCTATGGGTTGTAAACTGCTGTGGAGATTAAGTAAATACTGAACTGATCTCTAGAAAGAGGTTGCTAACTCTGTGCCAGCAGCAGCGGTAATACAGAGACCTCGAGCGTTATTCGGTATTATTGGGCGTAAAGCGTTCCGATCGGTTGTTTGATATGTCGAATGTTAAAGGCCGGAGCTCAACTCCGTGTTTGCATTCGAAACTGTCAAACTAGAAGAGTAAAAGGGTAGCTAGAACTCAGCAAGTAGCGGTGAAATGCGTTGATATGCTGGGGAATACCAAAAGCGAAGGCAGGCTACTAGGTACTTCTTGACACTGCTAGGACGAAAGCGTGGGGAGAGAACGGGATTAGATACCCCGGTATTCCACGCTGTAAACGATGAGTGCTTGCTTTTAGAGGGAGTCAATCCCCTTTAGAGGCAAAAGCTAACGCTATAAGCACTCCGCCTGTAGAGTACGGCCGCAAGGCTAAAACATAAAGGAATTGACGGGAACCCGCACAAGCGGTGGATCATGCGGCTTAATTCGAATCTAAGCGGGGAACCTCACCTAGATTTGACATGTAACTGCCCATCCTATGAAAGTAGGACTTCTTCGAGAGTGTTACACAGATGATGCACGGTCGTCGTCAGCTCGTGTCGTGAGATGTTCGGTTAAGTCCGAAAACGAGCGCAACCCCAATCTTTAGTTATTTAATGTCTAAAGAAACTGCCCGGGATTAACCG
>CALITC010000003.1 GCA_938041505.1 uncultured Patescibacteria group bacterium
AGTCCGAAAACGAGCGCAACCCCAATCTTTAGTTATTTAATGTCTAAAGAAACTGCCCGGGATTAACCGGGAGGAAGGCTGGGATGACGTCAGATCAGCGTGTCTCTTACATCTAGGGCTGCACGCATGATACAATGGGAAGAGTACAACGGGACGCCAAGGAGCAATCCGGAGCAAATCCTGCAAAACTCCCCCAAGTTCGAATTGAAGGCTGCAACTCGCCTTCATGAAGTTGGAATCGCTAGTAATCGCAAATCAGCCACGTTGCGGTGAATACGTTCTCGGGTTTTGTACACACTGCCCGTCAAGGCCTGAAAAGTGGGGGAGCCCCAAAACCTAGAATTTTCTGGGTAGAAGGCTAAACCACGGATTGGGTTTAAGTCGTAACAAGGCACGTGTAGCGGAAGCTGTGCGTGGATCACCTCCTTTCTAAGGAGAGTCGGTATAATCTTTAAGATTATTCGCCTTTGATTGACCTATCTTTATGATAGAACAAGTATTTTTATATACAAGAAAATCCGATGCATAACAAGACTTTGCACGGTGAAAGTTGACTTAGTCTTTATTACTTTTTATTGAGTACAAATATTCCAAACTATTATATTACCCCATCTGGGGTATTTTTTTCTTCTTGATCTAACATCCCTACCCTAACTTGTTCATTTTTAAGATGCTTTAGAGAGTATCATAACCATTTTTATAATACATACTTAGTATTTGCTGTTCTGAATTTAGAAGAGCTCAATATGATTCTTATTTCACTCGAAAATCATAATCTAAAAATTTTGCAAAGTTAAACCCCTAGTTTAAGAACTAAGAGTTTATATTGTTTCTGTCATAATAATTACTTCCTTATTAGATAATTTACTTTCTTGCGGCTTTTTTTGCTTCTAGCATTGATTGAGCTGCAATTCTGAATTTCTTAACTCTGCACCTTTTGATAATATTTAAAGCTTTAGAGCTGCAGTTAACATTATTAATAATGGCGAAAATCAGATTATTTCTTCTTTTTCTCGACATTTTTGTCACTAAGACTTCGTACAGAATTGATAATAGATCTGTTCGATTTTCTAATGTATGCTCTTCTGTACTGATTACAGCAGATAGCCTACTTTCAATAGATAATCTCTTTGGGTATCTAAAGTGCTTACTCGTGACTTTCTTTAACTTGTTGAAGGCCAAAGGGTATAGCAAACAACTAGTGCAGTCAATATCGATAATATTAATCTCACCTGTGCTGAGATCACGATTATTAAGGTTGTGAGGAGTGGAACCATTCGGCCTTTCTTCCTTTTTTACCTTCGTGAGGATGATAAATTCCTTGAGAGTTATAGGACCTTCTTCTAGTTTGTTTTCTAGAGTAGAGAGAAGTTGCGGATTTAAATTCTTGCACTTCGCTAATAATGCTTTTTTATAAAGCACTGTAGCATAAGTACACCCTTGCCCGCTATTAGCCACATACCCTAGAAGAATCAGGTTTTCGCTCTCCATAGCCTTAACTTGTATGGCTGTGTTTGTAGAATGCGAGATTGTTAACTTATAGAGGTCTAAAAGCCAGCTTATCTCAGCAATTTCTTCAATAAGAGTATTAGCCTCTTCATTAAAGCTCAGATTGAGCATAATTTGTTTACTTTTGCACTCTGAACTTAACAAATTTAAAATTTGTTTTTTTAATATTGGATTCACTGCTTGGGTTGACTTGCAGCTATCTCTCAATAGATTTATGAATATGGTATTCATTTTTCCATTGTTGCAGGTTAATACATATTCTGTGATTTCTGTTGAGTGAGTCTTAAGACAAGACTCAACTAGCTTTACAAATACACCTACTGACATACCATTTTTGAAAGCGGCATTGAGGGTATCCTTAAATACTTTTTTTGGTAAAACACTATAAGTGTTTAAAAAAAGTATTTCTTTAGTTGTACTATCAAGTACATTTCCGGTGTATAGTTTTATTATACATTTTTTGAAACTATCCTTTGGTAGTCTCTCTATAAATCGAGAGACATAATCATATAGATTAAGCTCAACTAAATTTGCAATATAGTTTACAGTAACTTCTGTAAAACTATTTTTTTTATTTAAGTTAATAGTGTTTACCATTACTTTTTCCTTTTACTAATTTTCTTATTACCTGATATATACTTAGCTTACTTTTATTCTTTTGTCAAATATTAAACCCCTAGCTTACTACTAGAGGTTTATTAGAATTAGATTAACTTCTTATCATTAATAATTTGCTGTTTAAAGGTCATAGCAAATTCTTTTTTCATCTTCTATATCTGCTATAATATAAGATTCAAAATTTCTGTAGAACTTTTTCAATTTGAAAAATAGTTTACTTAGTCTTGTTGTTTCTGTGACAGTAATACTGTTTGGTAATTTTTTTCTTCTTTGCTCTCTTCTTTGCTTTTCTCTTCTTGCAATTATTGCAAATTCAGTTGATGTAGGTGGAATACTTGTAATAAATATATTGGAGTAACTTTCACCACATAACCCCATATCACTCCATTGTTTCATCAAATATATTTGGTACGTGTTAATGATCTCATTGGTTGCATTTGTATTTTGTACAGCTACTCCTAGAAAGTCCATGTCTTTATATTTGCTAGCCAAATTAGACATCAATTCTAAGGTTTTTCTCGGCAATTCAATCCCATATTGAAGAGTAAGTACTTTTAAAATATTTAACTCTTTAGTATTAAGACTATTTGGTTTTTCTGTAACTCTTGGATTATTAGAAATTATCCATTGCGAGATTAGTCTGATATAGATTTTCCTTTTGAATGGCTTCAAAAGCTGACTAAATTCTAGTAATATTGATAATAATCTTGAGTTTCTCTCAGATAGAATTTTATTAACGATAAACTCTCTTTGTCCCCACTGATCTTTTTGAGCTAACAAATATCCAACTGTTTGTTCAGAAAAACTACTTAGTTTACTAATATTTACAATTTTTTTAAGTAATTGGTTACCTATTGGTAAAGTGATTAGCGATCTCAACATCCATTGTTTTTTTACGTTGGATAACTTTGTGAATATTTTAAAAATTAAAGACTCTCTAGTATTAAATTTTAGAAAGTACTTTAGGGTTTCCAGGGCTTTATTGAATAAGTCTTTATCTAATTGACCACAGATTCTTACATAGAATCTGTTAACCATAGTTTCTGATGCTATTTTGTCATTAATTATACTCATGTTTATCACTCTCTTTTGTATTTGTTTTTAGTAATTAGTACCTGATGATACTAACTAAGAATAGATTGACCTGAGGATTTTTGTCAATCAAAAAAATTATAAAAAGTGAAACCCCTAGTTTAAGAACTAAGAGTTTGGTTGTGTTTCATAAGTTGGTTATACTTTTTTTACTAAAATTTTATTTACTTCTTACCAAATTATAAATTTGATAGTGAACGAACCTCGAAACTTTCTTGAAGTACTCAACGGCTTTTGGATCGGTATTTGGATTTCCTAAAAGGGTGAAGATTAATGAGTTTCTATCCTTTGTTGTAATCTCTGTTTTTGATTTTGTAATTACCTTAAATAAGAGATCGTTTATCTCTTTTGGTAAAGCTTCATCTTGATGCTGGAGCTCTTTTGGAAGATCATAGACTAACTTACTGAGACTAAATTTCTGCAATGCTTTCGCTCTATTTGATTGCAGATATTTTAATAATTCTCTATATTGCTTTTTTGAAAGTATATTTGTATTTTTAAATATTCCTTCGTATTCTGTAAAGCCTGCCTTGCGATAGGTATAAGAATTTTTACTACTTTCAAGAACTTGCTCTGACTCCGAAGAGGTTTTAGTTTCTTCGATCTTTGGTTTGGTAAGAATACAAACATTATCAGATTGACAATTTACTTCTATACCTTTTTTTAAGGCTTCTTTTCTGATAAATTCTAGTATTTGATCTCCATTAGGATTGGTAGATTCTTTCTCATATTTAACAATCGAGAATACTTCTTTTTTTGAGCTTAGATAGAGCTTGTAAGAACCCTCTAACTCAATAATTTGATCTATAGTACAACCTCCAACAAATGCCTTTGTCTCTCCATAGCACCACATATTAAAGAAATGTTTATTCTCATGTTTATTGCTTTGAATAATTTTTATGATTGTGCTTCTAAGGATTTCTTTAGACTCCCCTGTAATATTGTTACAGTTTTTGATAAGCTTTTCTAGACTCATTGTTGATAACAACTCAGTGTTGTTTTTGAGGATGAAACTTAAATCCTTCTCTTTTAAATCTAAACCAAATATTTTATTAAGTATCCACTGTTTATTTTCTTCTGAAATCATTATCAATAGAAGTAATGCATTTGCTGAGTTATTTATCAGCATCGAAACAGTCTCGAAGACTGTATTAGCTTCCGATTCATTTTCTTTTGATAATAAAATAGATATTTTTTTTGCAATGGTTCTTAGGCCGATGCTTAAATTCATATTTAATGTATCCATTTTTTTCCCTCGATAATTATAATATAGTATTTTTACTGTATTTACAGCACATAGTATAACATATTATGCTTGTTGTCAAGTTATTATGTACAGTACTTACAAGCGAAAACCCCTAGTTTAAGAACTAAGAGTTTATGAATTTTTTCATTTGTAATTTTTCCCTATTTTTGTACTTTATTATTCCTTTGTTTTGTTATTGTTCTGCACAATGGGTGCCATGAATTTGAAAAGAATTTCTTGACTTTATCTTTAGTATTCTGATTACTTATTAAAGATAAAATTAATGAGTTTTTTTCAACTTCTGTCATAGGGGAATTCAATATTTCAAGTAGTAAATTTGATATTTTTCTACTTATTGAATCATCCTTTATATTGACTGGAACATCAGTAACACGCCATAATATCGGTTTTTCTGTTCGAATATGAATATCGCTACCTTGCTGCTTTTCAAGATAAACAATTAGCTTTTTGTAACTTAATAAAAGCCTAATTGGAATCTTGTATTCCATAACTTTAGTGTATCTAATACTAATCCTTTTTTCGCTAAAAGTAGAATCAATATTATCTTTAACAATTGATCTTTTACTTACTATAGAATAAGGCTTAGGAATATTATTTTCTAAAGTATTAAAAAGATTAACTAATGCATATGGCTTATATTCGCCGCAATGAATAATAAGACTTTTTATATAACACTCTACTATTTTTCTTTCTGGAATTTGTTGCGAAACATACCATAGAATCCTTGGATCGTTGTGTTCTACACCAACAACTGAGAGGTCTCTTGAACTTGCTACGGTTAATTGCATTCCAGAAGATAATATGACTTGTAGTATAGAATACACCTCACAGACCTTAAAACCATCAAATGTGATGTTAATGTGCTTATTATGTAACAAGTGCCAAGTTAAAAAAGATTGGAGATGTTGCTTTCTTATTCGAGGAGGTAGCCTTATCACGCTCTTTATAAGTTTGGTGTTAAGTTTTATATCTTGTATTGCTAGAAGTGGTCTAACTACACTAAAGGACATTTTAGCAGTTGGAGTTTGCTTTGAATATAAAAGTTTGTATATGCTTGCAAATTCATACTCTGCGATATTAACTCGCCTAATTAGCTTCTCCATAAAGCTTACACCCATTGGTAAATCCACAAGTTTATTGAAGACATATTCTTGTTCTTTTACGTCTTTAATATTTTTAACGAATTCTAATAATTGACTTGCTCCATTTTCCTTTTTTAATAACGTAAGAATTTTGTGATTGGTTTTTTCGAAACTTTTTTTGTTCTTAACCTTTATATTTTTATTTAGAGATATAGCCATTTTTGTATACAGGTATTGAATACTAACAGTAGGAATACTTAGTTTTTTATAAATGTCAACTATTAATAGACTTGTTGTTCAAGAATATGATTTAAGTATTCCATATTTGGACTTCTTTTGCTTTCTAAGCGGTTTAATTAAATTAAACTATTATCATAATGTATTTATAATTATAATCTCTTGTACGAGCTTTGATGAAGAAGAAATAAAGCACATTAATTATATAGAAATATTTAAATGTATCAATATATTATAGCATATAATTTATAATACATATACACTATAAATACCTTATATATAGTATTTATATAATTAAAACATGTGTTGTAGCATATAAATTATATTTAGTTATAGCCTATTCTTACAACATGGTTTTAAATATATTGTGCGAAAAAAATTCCTTCCCGATGAGAAGGTTTTAAAAAAATATTATTGTTTATAACGACAAGAGCAACAACCCTGCAACCCATAATGGGTAATTTGTTTCATAAGATTTAAACCAATTTTCAAAGCTATCTTGATTATCCATCGCAATACTCACCTGCTCTTCTATGGTTTTGTACAGGGAAATGTCAATATTTTCTTGCTCAGTGATTTTTGCAAAAGAGTCAACAACCGTGTTTTTATCAAAATCTTTACCCACAATAATACACGGAACAGGGCTAGCATTGTGTTCTGTATCAAATTTTTTGGGGGATACTTGCCCTACACTTTCGACATTTCCGTGGTCTGCAGTGATAATTATTTTATGCCCATTATCCAGAGCCGAAGTAGTTAGTTTTTTTAACTGAATATCTAGAAACCTCATCGACTCAGTTGCAGCCTGAATATCTCCCGTATGACCAACCATATCGGGATTTGCGTAATTTACAATTATATAATCATACTCCCCTAAACCATGTTGAATGATGTATTCGGTTATAGCTTCAGCTTTCATAGCCGGCATGTCTGCATGAGATTGGACTTTGTTACTGGGAATTAGTTTGAAATTTTCATTTTTTCTTGCTTCTTTACGACCACCAGTAAAAAAATATGTAACATGGGCATATTTTTCAGTTTCTGCTATATGCAACACTGTTTTGTTATTTTTGTAGCAGTAATCCGAAAATGTATTTTTGACATCTTTTCGCATAAATATGGGAAAGTACCCCTCCAAAACATGTGTTGTTGCAATATTTTCGGTATTTGTTAATATTCTTTCTAGCCCTGTTCCAAAGTTATTATTTGCTAAAATTATATTGGAAAAATGATTTTTTTGACCTTCTTGGATAAGAGCTTTGGAGATTTGCTTCATACGATCACTTCGAAAATTAATCAACCAAATGTAATCATCATTCTTGATAGAGATTCCAGTATTTTGCGGATTAATGTGCTCATCAAAAACATTGTTGGCGTAAGACGCAGCTGATATCGAGCTTAAAGCTGCATATATATCCCGGAACTCAGTTATACCCTCCTCCTCTTCATATAAGGCCTTCAGAGCGGTTTTTATACGCTCATCGTTATTATCCCTGTCCATACCGAAGAAACGGCCTCCTATACTACCTAAATAGATCGATTTTTCCACTTCTTTCAGTTGTTTTTGATTTTTTGTAATAAAACTATTCCACGTATTTACTAAACTCTGTCTGTCTGTGTCTCTACCGTCACTTATTAAATGTAAAACAATGTTGTTGATATTACTTTTGTGAGAAGCTAAAATTGCACCTAGCCAGTGACGTAAGTCAGAATGAATAGTTCCTTCAGAGAACAAGCCAATGAGATGGATAGTATCGCTTTTTTGATTGTTCAACACAGTTTTTGGATCGAATAATTGATTCGATGTGCTTTTGTTGTATATCTGCTTAGCTGATTGAGTAATCTCGTAACTAAGTTGTTTTACAAGCTGCAGACCTCCTAAATTCATATGGCCAACTTCGCTGTTTCCAACTAAACCAGTTTCTTGACCAACAGCATCACCATCAGCATCTAACATAAGCCAGGGATGGTTTTTAAATAAAGAG
Source organism: uncultured Patescibacteria group bacterium (assembly GCA_938041505.1). Lineage (GTDB taxonomy): Bacteria > Patescibacteriota > JACMRA01 > JACMRA01 > JACMRA01 > CALITC01. Next base: position 7,791 of record CALITC010000003.1, read on the forward strand.
TGAATATGTGGGCAAATATCTTGAGAAAACGCGTTAGAAGGCGATTCTGGGGCTAATCCAAATCCATCAAGGATACAAAGTACTTTTGTGTGCATATACCATTAAGTATACTGCAACATTGTTTTCCTTACAACTTAATTTCCTGCGACTACGATACAATATATTTGTAGAAATGGATATGCTTTTTTTAGAACTTTCGCATTTTGATAAAGTGTTGTTCCAGTTGAAGTTACATCATCGATTAACCATAAAATATCTTTGTCTGTGAAGGAAGGTTTTTCAATTATTTCGAATAGATTTGTGAGATTTTTCAGGCGCTCTTTTTTTTCTAATGTTGATTGTTGAGGTGTGGAATATTTCTTCTTTAGAATATCCTCTAACTGTGTTTTGGGTAACTTTTTTGAGAGGTGCTTGGCAATTAAGTGGGGTAGGGAGAATCCCCGCTCTAACAGGCGTTCTGGGTCAGATGCTACAGGAATTATCACGTCTGGATCTGGTACAAATACATCACAATCAACAAAAATTTTTTGATAAATGAGCTCGGCAAAAGACTCTGATATTGCGTACTCTCCATCAAATTTTACACGGTTTAATAAATCCAAAATAAGCTCATTTGAGTATCGAGAAGCGACAAAAATTCCAGAGATATATTTTCGATATTTTGTACTTAGAGGTTTGAATTTTGAGTGTAGGGAAGTGATTTCTTCGGTGGATAAATACTCGCTTATGCTAAAAAAATCCCTATTATATTTAGGGAAAATTATATCGAGAACACTGGTCATATCTAGAATACTTTGATGGATTTTGGTACATAATTAGGATCCAAACCAACTTTCTCAACAAGGTTTTGATCTACTCTTACCTGTCTCATGACATTGTACGTCAGGTTCTGAGAACTAACATGAGGGGTGTAGATATACATAGCACATGTAATACCATTTTTCAATGTAATTTGTTGGTTGCTAATGTTAACAGTATTACCTACTTGGAACACATTACCGTTACTCTGGAAAGCAAAACTTCCTCCAAGTTTACATGACTCTTCTCGTATTCTTAATAGCCTGAATGAACGAAAAATTTGCTTGAAAACGCCTTTGTAATATTTCCAATTAGGATTCTCATCATAGCAGGATTTACTTCTATCTGGATTTTCGAAACAAGCGTATCCTAGAATTCTATCTAACCTAAAATTGACATCTTGGCAACCTTGGCTATTCTCGGCATTAGTACCTGAACAAGAACCGTACACTAACCCTGACTCTTTCTGAATCATTGATATTAAGAAAGCTGGGTTGATCGGCTTGGCTTCGTTGTCAATGCAGATATCAGAACTTGCCCGATAAGGGGAGATGCGATAGTTAATGATACAAGTGTTACCAAATCTTTCTCTCGTTACCTTCCAGATCAGATCTGAAACACGCATTCTCTTGCCTCCATATGGATTTTGTACGTTATTTCTGGCTGAGAATTTATTATCTACTGTAGAGAAAACAGAATTAATAATAAGATCGTCGGTATCAGCGTAATTCTCACTACCAGCATCTTCAAAACCAATAACCGGTTGATAATCAGCAAGTATACTGCCAGTAGATTCGAAATAAGCCTGGATTCTATCTGCAGAACTAAACGCCAAAGGGAGGCTGTACAAATCTTGGTCGGATAATACTAAGCCAGGATCAAACTGGGAGGGAAGTGCGTAGCTGCTTATATTAGTAGTAAGTAGAGCGCCTGCGATAATGACGATTGAGAATAAGTAAGTAAGTAATTTTGATATCATAGAGAAGTTTAAAATTTAGAGTTGTGGAAAATTAAAGTGATTCTTGTGAATAACTTTGTGGATAACGTGTGTGGATTTTAAGTTGCCTGTGGATTGTTTAAATTATACCCAAGTTATGCACATCTTTTGTTCACATTTACTTCACATATTGTGCACAGGGGTTTTTACTTTATTTAAGGGAGAAGGTAAACTTATCCACAGAATTTGTCAACGCTTACTACTACTACTCAATAAAAATAAATTTTATCGAAGCTACAAGTAGGCAGGTAGTTCTTTGACAATTATCATTTTTTGTACATTAATGAGAGTATCAAATAAAATATAATTTCTAACTTTACATATTCTCTTTATGGCTAAAAAAGCAAAAAAACCAGAAACTCATTCAGTCGACTCTAATGCTGATATGGCAGAAAAAAGGAAGATGGCTGACCTTATTGTTGGTCAAATCAAAACTTCTTTTGGACAAGGTTCGATCATGAAAATGAATGAGATTAGTAATGAAGACGTAGAGGTCGTTTCCACTGGATCACTTGCTGTTGATTTAGCTACCGGTATTGGTGGCTTGCCTTCAGGAAGAATCGTCGAGATTTACGGTCCTGAATCTTCTGGTAAAACTTCCATTGCACTGTCTTCAATTGCTCAAGCTCAAAAAAAAGGTGGTATTGCTGCTTTTGTAGACGCTGAGCACGCTTTAGATCCTGAATGGGCTGCAAAGCTTGGGGTAAATCTGGACGATCTTTATGTTTCTCAACCTAACAATGGTGAGGAGGCTTTGGAGATTGTGGATAACTTGGTGAGAAGTAATGCTTTTGAGATTTTGGTTGTCGATTCTGTGGCAGCTTTAGTTCCTAAGAGTGAAATTGAAGGTAGTATGGGGGATGCTCAGATGGGAGTGCAGGCCCGATTGATGTCGCAAGCTCTTCGAAAGCTTACAGGTGCTATTTCAAAATCCAAAACTACTGTTGTATTCATTAACCAAATTCGTTTGAAAATTGGAGTTATGTTTGGTAATCCTGAAACAACAACAGGGGGGCAGGCGCTTAAGTTCTTCGCTTCACAAAGATTCGATGTGCGTAAGATTGGTTCTTTGAAATCTGGAACTGAAAACGTTGGCGTTCGTGTCAAAGTAAAGATTGTGAAGAACAAAATGGCAGCTCCGTTTAAAGTTGTTGAATTCGATATGATGTTCGAGGAACCCGGGGTTATTTCTCTTGCCGGAGAGATCATCGATATCGGCACTGCATACGACACTATGGAGAAGGTCGGAAACACTTATAGTTTGACGTTAGAAGGGGAAGAACCAATCAAGCTAGGAGTTGGTAGAGAAAAAGCAAAAAATGCTCTCTACGATCAACCAGAGCTCATTGAGAAGGCCAAAGAACAGATCTTGAGAATCTTTAAAGCTCGATTAAAAGAAGGTAGGGTAAAAGCTTCTGGAATTAAGGCAGATGAAGTCGAGGCTAAGGAGCGACAAGTGGAAGAAGCAGAGGTGAAAGCAAAAGAGGAAGAGAAGTAATCTATTTGAGTATTCCATAAGTTTTCCACAAGTAATACCCACTCTTAAGTGGGTATTACTTTATCAGAGAAAATACTTGCTATGAGTTTACAAATATACATTTCTAATGTTAAATATACGCAGTTTATGGTAAAATTGAGGATCTATCAATGAAGATTGGTGAAGTGATTAATCAGGTTCGTAGAGGGTGGAAATTTAATAAAGATAACTACCCTCTCTACTCTGATGCTTTAGATGATCAGGAACAATTTCAATACAGGCACGTATTGTTGCATTTAAACATTACAATCGGAAAAATAAGCATAATTTTCGAAGAAATAGATCATGGTAAACAAAATGACAATAGTAATAAAATTATGAGAAAGCAAATACTCAATCTAATGATCACTACGTTTAAATTAGCAGATCTTGTAGGATATTCAAGTGAGGATATTGAGCGGGATATTTCAAGTAAGTACTCTAATTAATATTTTAATACTTAAACTTCCATAGCTATAAAAACCGACCTGAAAATATTCTTAGGTCGGTTTTGTTTCTGGGTTTGGTCTGAAGTAGCAAATTATTAATTCTATTTAGGGGAGGTATGCAAGTGGGTTTTGTTTCACTCCGCCGCTGGTTCTTACCTCAAAGTGAAGGTGGATACCAGTGCTATTTCCAGTGCTTCCCATACGGCCTAATCCTTGCCCCTGGCTTACAGTTTGACCTGCGGAGACATAGATGTCTGATAAGTGAGCATAAAGTGTCTGAAGGCCATTACCGTGGTCCACAACAACCGCTAATCCATAGCCGTATACGGTGTACCTGTAGACAGCTGAGACTGTACCGCTTTGTACTGTTACGACATCAGGAGCTGATGCGTTAGCGATGTCACAAGCTACGTGACCAGTTTGAACACATCGGGTAATTACTCCAGATGTTGGCCATATGAATCCAGCGCTACTAGCTACAGGGGTTGGTGCAGTCTGAGCTACGCTTGATATAGATTGTGAGGCTAGTAAATTAGTTCTGGCTGCCTCTGCGGCTTGTTGTTCGGCTTGTTGCTTTTCGCTGGCAATACGATTATTTACATCAGTAATTTTGCCAAAATCTTTAGTAGGTACCAAAACAAGACTGTCTTTAGCAAATTGATTAGTCTCTGGGTTTAGAATTGCGACATTCTCTTTTTTTATTTCACTTTGGTCTATAGAATAGATTTTACTAATGTCTTCAGGGCTTTTATCGCTGTCTGTGCGATAGATATAGCCATCAATCCATGGTAGATATAGTCTTGACCCTACTTCCAGATTATCACCACTGAGGTCATTATTAAACTTAATAGTATCTACTGTAATACCGTATTTATTAGCTAATAGTGGTAGAGTATCTTGTTTGGTAACAGTATGTTCTATAATACTAACAATTGGTTTTTTGGATTCCAATTGTACAGCAGAAGCATTGATAACGTTAGAATCAAATAGGGTGGGCTCCTCCCCTTCGCTGAACGAAGAATGATTACTGATAAAGTTGGAGACAAAGCTTGAAGAAGCATTGGTTAAAAACCCTGTACCTCCGGTATTTAGCAATGATAAAGCACTAACAACTACAAAAGCGAGGTAAAATTTTTTAGTAATGCGCCAGGTTAGGGTGTTGATCGCTTTAAGTTTTTTGACACTGCTTCTTATATCGATTTTGCGTTCTAGCCACCATAGCTCACGAGTATCAGAAAATGAAATTGTTCCAATGAAGTCACGTCCTTTATCGCGAGTTGAAATTAATAATTCGGGTGTTTGTACTAGAATTGACCAGAGATAAGCTACAAATCTATAGCTTTGATAAAGGCCGTAGTTATACAGCTGGGTAACAAAATTAGTTATTGAGATAACTAAGCCTGCTATGTTTGATAGAAGGTCTTTAATAGTGTTTTGAGTACTATTAAAATCGGTTTCTACTCGTACTTGAGTAAAATCAGATAGATAGTTTCCGCGATTTGGGTTCTTTGAAGCTAATACAAAATTAGGTTTGTAATTTATGATTGTATCAAGCTTAGTAAGTTTGTTATTCAAACTAGAGGGTTTAAACTCAAAGGGCATAGATGTAGATAACTCGCATAATGTAAGAATTAAAAAATAGCTCGTTATCTGGTATGATTCTATCTCAGGATAGATAGATTAAAGTATACCCTAGATACATAGAGTTGTCAAGATATGTGTAAAGTTAAGTTTTTGTTTATTTAATCACATTAATTGGACTTTTTATTGACATATGATCATATTTATGTCACTCTAACAATAGTGGATTTAATATTATGCAGCCATAGCTCAGTTGGATAGAGCGAGGGACTTCTAATCCCTAGGTCGCAGGTTCGAATCCTGCTGGTTGCACCATCGGTCTAGGACTTTCATAATTCCGTTTTGAGCTATTAGCTCAAAAGCTGCATTATTACAGTCCTAACCCTCTTTCCCCCCATAAAAGTAATCCGGGTTTCACCCACCTTTTATGGGGACCCCTTTTAAAATTATTAGTACGTATGTTTAATACCAATGTTCATGTTCCTGTTTTGCTTGATCCTATTTTGGGTTTTGCTGTTCGTAATTTTGATTATTTGGAAGGGATAACTGTTTTTGATGCTACTTTGGGTGGGGGTGGTTATACTGCAAAATTTATTGAATTGGGTGCGCAAGTTCAAGGTTCTGACCTGGATATTGCTGTGATCAATGAGCTATCTGATAGGTTTAACAAAAATACTTTTGAAGCTCATCATGGAAATTTTAGTGAGGTTATTTCGTCTTTTGAAAATAGTTCTTTTGATATTGTTATGGCAGATTTGGGGTTCAGTAGTAATCAACTAGAGTCTTCTGATCGCGGTTTTAGCTATAAAAATCTTGAAGAAGAGTTTGATCTAAGGTATGACGTAGCAACAGGTCAACCCGCATGGAAATTTATTTGTGCACAACCTGTGGATAACTTGGGTAAAACTATTTACAAATATTCAGGAGAAAGACTTTCTTTTCGCATCGCTAGGGTGCTTAAAGCACGAGAACCAAAGACTGTCGGAGAGGCGGTAGATGCGGTTACATCAGGTATTCCAGGCAAATATAAGAATAAGACTAAGGGTATACTCAGCAGGGTGTGGCAGGCGTTAAGAATCCAGGTGAATGATGAGCTCTCACACCTAGGGTTATTTTTGGAACGGTCAACTGATAAGATAAAACCTGGCGGTTTATTGATGATAGTATGCTTCCATTCTCTTGAAGATAAGCTGGTTACTAACTATATGAGAAGGCTTGCAAAACCAGTTTCAGAAGATGAGTATGGGAATAAGAACTATGATTACCAATTACTAACGAAAAAAGCTATTCAACCTACAGAGAAGGAAGTAGAGTGTAATGTAAGGTCTCGATCAGCAACTTTAAGGATACTAAAAAGATTATAAGTAATTTATTGTAGATTCTTATGAATCTTTGAATAATTATATTTTTTTAAAGATTGTATCATTTTTGACTTTAGCTTCTGATCGGGTAAATAATGCATTTTGTTATCTTTTAACATAATCACAAGATATCTTTTCTTAAGGTATACTGATCTTGCTTTTTCCGCTAATAGAGGTTTACCAATTACATGAATATATTCTAATTTTATCTCACTAATATCCTGTTTTTTTAGTACTACATTTTCTTGCTTATTGAGGTGATAATAATTTATTTTAAATCCTTCTTCATTGATTTTTATACTTGTCCTTGTTGTGAAAATATAAAGTAAAGCTATTCCATAGACACTCACTAGGAACAGTAAGGTTGATATTACTGATAGATCTGTAAGTACAAATACCATTAAGATAAATGGTAGAGTTATAAATGGAGTAAAAACAAGAACTCCAACTATTGTTCTTATTATACTTTCTGTGGATTGGTAGCTTTTTATTAACATGAAAACTAATTTTACAGCACAAAAAAGCTTTTGTAAAAAATTTAATTTTTACTAATTCCTGGGTAGATTGTAGTTGATACCGCCTAAAGTTACATCGATGGTTGATGGCTCTGACTCGTAAAAGAACTGATTATCTCGGAATTCAGTTGATCTTAAGATTTTTAAATTGATATTATCTCCTTCTTGCAGGTTAAGAATTATACTTCTGAGCGGGGAAGGGTCATTAGCTGAAGACTGGATTTTGTTGCCATTAATCTCTAGAATAATATCCCCTTCTTTGATTCCTGCAAGTGCTGCTGCTGAATCTGGAGTAACCGCTTGGGTGTTACCGGCTCCACCGAACACAAGCTCTCCGAAATCCACAGGAAGCCAATCGAATTCTTTTTTGTCGAGTGGAGTTATTGGTCTAGAGAGGATACCAAGTCGTGGGCGAATAATTTCTCCATTTTCAAGGAAGCTTTCGAGAGCTGCTTTGATACGCACTGAAGGTATTGCGAGGCCAATGTTTTGCGCGGATGGTATTCCATAAGTATTCATTCCCAAAAGGAGTCCACTGCTATTGAATAATGGCCCACCTGAGTTACCTTGATTGATTGCTGCATCTGTCTGGATTAGGCTTTCAGGGGTTGTTCGCTGGCCAGTACACTCGTCTACAGGGCTTTCATTTCCTAGGCTGCGATCCAACCCTGAAACGATTCCTTTGGTTACGGTATTTTGGAGTTGGCCAAGAGTATTCCCGATAGCTATTACTTCTGTACCAAGTTTTGCCTGTCTGGAATCAAAGAAACTTACTGGGGTAAAAGCCATTCCTTCTTCGCCAGTTGCTCTAAGAATTGCAATATCCTCTATTGGGTCAACGCTTAATAATTCCAAACTATACGCTTGTTGGTCATGAGTTAGCCCAGTGATGTTTGCACCGCTGTTATTGTTGCAGGCAAAGCTAATGACATGCTTGTTGGTTACGATTAAGCCGTCTTCAGAAACAAAATACCCTGAACCAGCTGCGCTTTGTTGGAGTGTATTGAAAGAATTATTGGATGAAACTCGAATTGAGATTACTGAAGGGAGTACTTTTTCGACTGCTTCTGCGATAGTGAGATTAGACTCGGCGTCAGCAAAAGCTAGGCCATTATCATTATCTAGGTTCAACCCGAGTAAATTATTAACTGCCTTCGGTTCTTCTTCTTGAGTAGTGCTCGGCGTTGAGCTTGAATCTTCAGAAGGATCGTTCTGTAAGGTAATTATTCTTTCGATTGGTGTATTGTTGGCTACAAATCTACTTAATCGTGAATCAGAGTCTACGATTACATATACTAGTAGACCGACTACTAAAAATGCAGTTAAAAGGATGATTAACCCGATAAACTGTAACAAACTTTTTAATGGGTTTCGGTTAGGGTTGGCTGATTTTTTTTGAATAGCCTTTTTCCTTTTTTTTGTGGGTTTTATAGTTTCGCTCATAGTATGGTGTTTTATATAGGAAAATACATGAAAAATATTAAGATGTCAAAGTGTTGACAATTTGTTATTTATGATATAATATCTTTACAGATGTATATAGATTTTGTTACACATAGATGCTCATTATAGTTTTTGCGCTAATTTTTCTGGTTACAGTTTGTTTTTTTGTTTCTTACTACGAAGTACTAAGTTATGATGTCGTGAATGGTATTCCTGATTCTGAACCAACTTTTCGCACCAACGTTAGAGTTTATACCTATGATGAAGCTCTGAGCTATAAATTAGGGTATGAAAATTATCCTGATTATAGGGGTGTGCCCAAAGTAGAAATCAGAATGAGATTGTTTTAAGAAGGGGGTAAAAAGTATTTTTTGTATAATGGTGATTTTTTAAGTCGCCATTTTTTGTTTTACAAAAGAGATATTAAGTTGTAGATATGAGGTAAAGAGATGTCTAAAAAATTCCAAGATACTATCAAAAATATTCCTCAATTACCTGGGGTCTATCGTTATTATACCGAAGACGGACTGTTGTTGTATGTAGGGAAGGCTAAACGGCTCAAAGCGCGTGTCTCTAGTTATTTTCAAGATGGTAGGCCCAAGAATCAGCGGTTAACTTTGATGATAAGTCAGATTGATAGGATAGAATATACAGTCGTGCAAACAGAGAAGGAGAGCTTGATTTTGGAGGCAAATCTTATTCAGAATTTGCAGCCTAAGTATAATATTCTACTTAAATCTGACTCAAGCTACGTATATGTTCGAGTAACTGATGATCCGATACCTGGAATTTTTTTAACTCGGAGAAAGTACGATCCAAATTCGAGATATTTTGGACCTTACACAAAAAAATCTGGGATTACCAATACATTAAGGGTGTTGAGAACAATATTTCCGTATTGCCAAGAGAAGTACCCGCGAGAGAAAGTGTGTAACTATTTTGCGATTAAGCAATGCAAAGGTATATGTGGCGGAAAAGAAGACATAGCCGAGTATAAAGAACGAATACAGCTTATACAAAGTGTACTTAAGGGTAAGACTGAATACGTCATTGATTATCTGATGCAGAGAATTTCTGAAGCCGTTGCTTTGAATAATTTTGAGCTAGCTGGGTTGTGGAGGGATAGCTTGCAGCAATTAAGAGATACTATTGTTGATCAAAAGATTATATTGCCGCAGCCGATGGATATAGATATAGTTAGCTTGGTAATTGATGAAGAAGATGCAGAAGGGTATCAGATTGCTAGTAGCTTTGTGCAGAATATTCGAGATGGACGGATGATCAATGTGGGTAATTTTTTGTTATCTGGTAGTACACAAGAAAGGCCTTTGTTCGAATTTGCTACAAGATTTTTACAAAATTACTATGCAGAAAATCAACCTGAATACCCTGTTTTTTTTAATATTTTTGTTAAGATTGAGGATGTGGTAAAAAGAGTATTTTTAACACCCGAGGAGGTTGCTTTTGTGGGTGAGTTAATTGAAGGTGATCTGAAGCAGAGAAACTCATTCAAAGAAAATAAAAGAAAAATTACCGAAATAAGTGAACAAGGTGAGAAAAATGCTGTCGTGTATTTGGAAAGAAACAGATTGGGTCAAAGATTAAGTATATTCGAAGAGAATAATTTATTTAAAACCATTGTCGAATTGCAAAAGTCGTTATGTCTCGAAAATATTCCGAGAAGAATGGAGTGTTATGACATTTCGCATCTTGGAGGTAAGTTTGTGTACGGTTCTATGGTTGTCTTTATTGATGGGAGGCCAAGCAAAAAGTATTATAGATTATTCAAAACCAAAGAGCAAAATAACGATTTTGAAAATCACAAAGAAGTATTGAAAAGACGTTTTGAAAGGTGTGTAAAATGGCTCGATGATCATGATGGTGAAAACGCAAATAACCTTTGGAAGTTGCCAAATTTGATTATTGTTGACGGAGGTAAAGGTCAATTAAGTGCGGATTTGGAAATAGTTGATGAGTATAGAAAAGTATTTTTGGAAAAGGGTTATGAATTCCCTGTCGAGTTGTGTGCTTTGGCAAAAAAAGATGAAGAAATATTTTTACCAAACTTGGATAAATCTGTATTATTATCAGGTGATCAAAAATTTATGGTCCAAAGAATCAGGGATGAAGCACATCGGTTTGCAATATCAAATAATCGCAAAGCACGTTTGAAAACTGCGCAAAAATCAGAACTAGACAAGATACCTGGTGTAGGGCCTAAGACGAAAGAAAAGTTACTGAGATATTTTGGGAGTGTTAAGGCAGTTGGAGATGCGGCATTTAAGAATCAGGAGCTATTGTATGAGCTTGTAGGTGAATCTACTACAAAAAAGTTAAAAGATCATTTTGGAGTACTCTAAATTTTAGAAAAAATTTCGAACGAATAAGTTACATATTCAAGGGTTTTGTATTGATTACTTGCAAGGTATTCTATGCGCTACAGGGTGTTTAAATATTGTTCAATTTCATATTTGTAGGTTTCGTAATTGCTAATACTTTGAGAATACTCTTTGGTATTTTGTTTACGCATTTTTGTAGATGTAGTGTACTCTTTCAAACCGAGGAAGTTAAATATCTCGTTCATTTTTTTATCTTTTTTAGTTACAAGATCTGTATAACTTATGTGGTATATTGAATCACTTTTAATATTGAATTCATTATTTAGCTCGAGTGTACTATCGATAAAGTTTTTGAATTTGTTGGGTTGGAATTCTACCTTGTCTTCAATTTTGTAATTTGGGTTTGAGAAGTAGGTTTGGTTGTTGCGGGCATTAATACTAGAGATGTATCTGTCTAGTAAGTTGTGCCGCATCAAGTAGATAATTTTGTACCCTTTTTCGATTAAGTTTTCTATGATGGTTTTATCTTCTAATTGAAAGAATAACAACTTTGAACCAATAGAGGTTGTATTGGGTTGTTTTGGATTATTCATCTGACGCTCAATATTTGATACTGGGTCTAATGTGCGCTCTATATAGTACGGGAAACGTAACTCGGGTTGAGTGTTTCGGGGTATGCTATTGAGGATCTCGCCAAGCATATGAATATTAGGGTGAGAATTAAGTAATTTTGTTAAAAGTGTTGAACCAGAACGAGGATGTGAAATAACGACAAATTTTGGGTTGGTGTTGATTTCTAATGAAGGTAGGTAATTGGGTAATTCTAGTTTTAACCATGTGTTTTTTCTTATCTGCCTGTCTACTGTTTTCAGTTTACTGAAGTTATTAATGGTTGAAAAATACATGTTTCCCGCATCAACAACTTGTGAGAAGTCTTTTCCTGTGAGTTTTATTTGTAATGATTGTAAGTAAGGTAGTGAAAAACGATCTTCTTCGGAGAAATATAAATCTAGAAAATCTTTTGCTTGCAGTGACTTGAGGGAGTGAAGGTATTTTTGGAGTAATTTCTCGCCCTCTTCACTATTGCCATGGAGATTTTTGTGAGTGGCTTGAAGCAGATAAGACTGGGGTAGATCTTTGAACTTTGGAAGGTATTTTTGGTAAATTTCACGAGCTTTTTTTGGGTTGTCTTTGACTATTTTAAAATATAATTTTTCTATAATAAACAACCCAGCTAAACGGTTTTTAAATAAAAATTCATCGTAAGAATCTAGCAACTCAACTACCTTTTGAATAGTGAGCTTTGTAGAGAATATTAAGCCTCTGAAAAGAATATAATATAGTTCGGTTGCGTATAATTTGCTTGGGTCACTAAGTTCTTTGAGCACTTGTTCTGTGCTTTCTGTTTCTAATTGTTTTCCTTTGAGGTTTCGTATTTGAGATTTTCCAATATGTAAGGTGTGCTTTTTAGGTAAAGGCTGTAGAAAGTGGAAATGTTTACCTACCCATTGAAATTTTTTTGGATTATAAATATAAGCTTTGTAAAGTATATAATCTGGAGCATACTGAGAATTTATACGTTCGATTTTTTGCATATAATAGGCATCTTCTTCCATATTTTGAGGTATGGAATTTACAAATAGTTTTTCATCAGTGGTTAGATAGCAGACTCTTTTGGATTCTAAATGATTTGCTATTGAATTTCTCTGATTGGGAATGCTAAGCTTCGAGTCTACTGAAGCCATCGGAAATTTTGTTTGCAACTTGGTTTGGTATGGGTTTGTAACAATTATTTTTGTAAATATTGACTGATAACATTCAATTAATTCATCTAGATTTTTTTGTGTTGCTCTTTTCTGGATTTCTAGAATTAATGTACAATTTAATTTTTGGCTCATATTATTTACTTAGCTACTATAGTTATTATATGTCAAAATTGATTGTTTGTTATTAAAAGACATGCTTTTGTATTCGACATTCAATCTCAAAGAATTATAAGTTATTTGACACTGTGTCTAAATCAAACTAAAATGTTAAGTATAAGGTATGGCTATAAAAGAAGATATTTGGTATTTACTATCGGTTGTTGTAATGTCGGTAGTTGTTAGTAACTTTGCTTTACGGCAAGTAAGTAATGTCAATGCAGATTTGTTGGATATAATTCTTGGTAGTTCAAAGTTAGAGCGTTTTGCAGAAGCAGCTGGATATTATAACGCATCAGCCGTTGCTGATACGACCACTGTTAACCAGGGTGCTGCTCCGTTTATTTATGATGTATTAGATAACGATACTTTTAGTGCCTACGAACCCGATACTGCCTTTATTCCGCCGGTTGGATTGTTTCTAATTGATAATACTTATATCTCAAATATTGCAGGTGATACTGGAGCTTCGGTTACCGTTGTTAACACTGGAGTTGGAACCACAAACTCCAATGGTTATATTACTGACGGTGAGGTACAAGTGGATACAACAGATACTTTTGTAGGTACTCTGACTTTTGATTACACCGTATGTGATAGGGTTACTGGTGTAGGTCCTGGGGACTGTAGTACAGCAACTGCAGAAGTGATTGTTCAAGGACCTAATACTCCTCCAGTTGCCGGTAATTTTTCCAGGAACTTAACTGCTCTAAGCAATGATGTTTACACAACAATCACCAATACCTCTAATGGTTTTGCTAGTGTTTATAGCGATGGAGATGGAGATCCAATTCAGGCGATTCGCATAGATAGTCTCCCAGTAAATGGAGGTACTTTAGAAGATGGAAATGGCAACCCTCTTTCAATCGGTAGTATTGTCGATCTAAATACTAGTCTTTTTGATGGTGTTAATTATATTCGAAATCCAATTTTTGCCGGCCCTACTGATTCGTTCACCTATAGTGTTTATGATGGGATGGATTTTTCTCCAAGCTTCGGTACTCTTACAATAAACTTAGCTTATCCGACACTTCCAGTAGCAACTCCAGATTCAGTAAACGTTAATCAAGGTGATGGGCAGTTTTTCATTGATGTTTTGGATAATGATTATGATTTAGATCACTATACCTCAACAACCACCAGTTATTCCACTACCACAACTACATATTATTACGGTGAGCTTTATATTGAAAATAATGCTCAAATTACAAACATTACAGGAGACACAGGCGCAGTTATTACTGTAGACCCGAGTTTTACGAGTACAAATTCTTCTGCTCCATCACAATCTGGATTTGATACCTTTGGTAGGGTTAGTGTTACACCAAGTGCAAACTTTAGTGGTACTTTGACTTTTGATTATGAGGTTTGTGATGGTTCTGTCGTTGATGCTGGGCCTTTTTCTTGTAGTACCGGTACTGTTACCGTGGAGGTTGCTGGTGCAGCTAATCAAGCTCCAACTCTGACAGGTGTTTCTGTAAGTCTTAATGAAGGTGATAGCTATACTTTTTCTACAAATGATTTTGATTTGCATTTTAATGATCCAGATGGAGACACTTTGACGGAAGTACAGATTTTGAATCCGATGCCTCAAAATGGGACATTAACCCTTAATTCAAATCCAGTAAGCGTGAATGATGTAATTTTACGGGCTGATATACCTAATTTGGTGTATACCCCGACTTCTACCATATTCTCTGGTTTGGATTCGTTTGGCTGGAATGGGAACGACGGTACAGAGTATGCTGTCCAAGCCCAGTCAGTAGGAATAAGTATTGCGGCTGTTGATAATGTTCCTGTTGCTCAAGATTTTGCCATCACTACACCTTATGAGACTAATGCAAATTTTTCTTCTGGGGGAGGTAGTAGTGACTTGTTTAGTGATAATTTTGATACGGATCCAGATGCAACTACTCAGGCAAATGGAGAGTTTTGGAATCTTGAAAGTATCACAGTTACTGATTTACCAGATAACGGCACGCTTTACTATAACCCTGGATCAGGAGAGATACCTCTTCCTCAGGATCAAGCTATCGGGGGTTTAGAGATTAGTTCGTTGTATTATTCTCCAGATGGTGGGTACTCAGGACAAGATACTTTCCAATGGATTGGATTTGAGGCAGAAGGTGGAGGTGGAGGTGGGCTTCGACCATTTGAAGTTTCACTGCCAGCAACTGTAACGATTACTATTCAAGATCAACCAAACTTGGCTCCATCAGTTAGTGATATTGCTGTAACCGCTACTGAAGACATATTGTACCAGTTCGAAGAGTCTGATTTTACCACTGGATTTAGTGATCCAAATAACGGAGATGTTTTGAGTATGGTAATGATAGAATCACTGCCTAATAATGGTACATTACTGCTTAATGGTATTCCTGCTGTGATAGGTGACGAGGTGGCTCATGATATGATTAATCCTGCTGCAGGAGATGGCTTACAGTATGAACCCAATCCTGAGTATTGCGGCAATGATAGTTTTTCTTGGAAAGGACAAGATGATGATGCAAATAGTCCGTTGTATTCAGTCGATGCGGCAAATGTTAATATTACTATTAATTGTGTAAATGATTTACCAACAGTTGTAGATATTCAAAAAACCACCAACGAAGATACGGATTTACCTTTTGCATTGGCAGATTTTACCGCTGCATTCCAAGATCTAGATACAGACTCCTTAACGAGAATCTTAGCTACTTCAGATCCATCTTCTGGTATTTTGTTGTTGAACGGTACAACCCCTGTTAATTCTGGAGATGAAGTAAGCGTGGCTGATATATCTAATCTTATCTATCGACCAAACCCTGGGTATCAAGGTAGTGATAGCTTTGGCTGGAATGGGAACGATGGTACAGAGTATGCTGCCACACCTGCAATTGTAAACATTACGGTGGTTCCGCAAAACGATGCACCATCTGTAACTGACTTCAACTTTACAACCCCGTATGAAACAACATTTGCTTTTGGTGGGGGTACAACTTTGTTTGAGAGTAGTTTTACAGACGAGGATTTTGTTTCGCAAGGTACAGGAGAGTTATGGGAAATGGATTTTGTTAGAATCCTAAGCTTACCTACAAAAGGTCAGCTCGTATTGAATCAGAATGGAATAGACACTCCAATTCAGGTTAATTCAGATATTAGTACAGGCTCATTACAATTCTTGGAATACAGACCAAACCAAGGTGAAGAAGGCTCGGATGTGTTTAGTTGGCAAGGTAGTGATGATATTGGCAACGCTGTAGCCCCTTTGGATTTTGCTGAACCAATTGGTAGTTTAGAGTTTTCAAATGCTGCAAATGCAAACATTACTATTCAGAACAATGGAGACACCGCTCCATTAACAGAAGATTTTGATCGTACAACTGACTTTAACCAACCGTATCAATTCACACTACAAGATTTTGTGGATAACTTTAATGATATTGATGGTGATACTTTGGAATCAGTTACTATCACTACAAACCCAGCTTCTGGAATACTGACTCTTAACGGTTTGCCGTATACCAATACACCACTTACTCCGGCAGATATACCTTTGTTAAGATATCTTCCAAACAATGGTTATGTAGGTAGTGATGACTTTGAATACTCTATTGTTACAAACAATGCGGTGTCTAATACAAGTACAATCACAGTCACCATTGAAGACTATATCGCACTCGCTATCCAACTTACCAAAGACACCCCTGATGACGAAGTGGTTATCGATAGGCAGGTTTGTGTAGATGCGAACGTGACTAATCCTAACCCATACGCACTTGAAAATGTGGTAGTAAGATTGGTTAGTGATGAAAGTAAAGCTCCATTTGTATTAGGTTCGTACACGATTCCAGAGACCATTGTAGCTAACAATATTAATGATACTACAGATGAGTTTAGTGTGGTGATTGAAAGAATTGAAGCTAATGATAGTTTTGTAATCCAGAATTGTGCGTTACCTAAAACCCAAGATTTATCGTTCATTGACGGGACAACGTTCTTAGATGGAAGTGATAAGGTATCTACAGACAACGTAGAATTAGATCCACCTGGAAGTGAAACAGTCATGGATTTGATTAGAACTGGTAGTCCGCAAAAGAATCTAGGCTTTACTTTATTCTTACAGGCTGTCGTATTAAGCTTGGTGTTCGTATGGCAAAAGATTAAGAAAGGGTTTAGGGGGTAGGGAATATGTTACCAATTTCTTGTTTTATCTTGGCTAGGAATGAAGGGCAGGGTATTCAAAACATTATCAATTCTGTAATTGGGGTTGTCGATGAAGTAATAGTTATTGATACCGGTTCAACAGATGAGACAAAAGCTCTTGCACATCAAGTGGGGGCTCTTGTTTTTGATTTTGAATGGTGCGATGACTTTTCTGCAGCGAGGAACTTTGCCTACACAAAAACTAAACATAATTTTGTGATGTTCTTGGATTGTGACTTGGAACTAAGAATAAAAACTCCGTTATCTGCATCTGATTTGAGCTTATACGATACTTTTAGTGTTGATTTGATAAATCAGTGGGACGGAGATAAAAAGCTTTCCTCATGGCCTGAGAATATTGTATACGATAAGACTAAATATCACTGGCAAGGTTTGGTAAGCGAGTTTTTGGAACGTTATAATACAAAAGATGTTGAAAGAGTGAAAAAATTAGATTGGGAGGTTTGGCATCATTCTAAAGAAACAAAAAGAAAATCCAATTATTATTTGAGTCTTTTGGAAAAAGATTACACTCTCCAAGATACAGGTGTGGCTCAAGCAAGAGTTCTAATGTATTGGGTTCAGCAATTAAGTGATTTAGGGAAGTTGTGGGATATTATATCTACAGTTGATCAAAATTTTGTGAAGAATTGTGCAGCCGATAATAAAGCAAATATTTTAGAGTATTACGTAGTTGCTTTGATGAAAGAAAACAAATGTATCGGGCATTTTGAAAAGGTCAAAGATTACTTATCAGATACGAAAGATGTACGAAAAGATTTGATAATGGCTGATTTGTATATGGGTGTTGAGCAGAGCATTGCAGCTCAATATTATCTAGCCTTTTTAAATTGTGATGTACCGAGTGCGCTAGCTGAGCGTAATTGGGAGCGGTATATGGTTTATCCATATATTATGCTAGGGAATATGTCCATGCCTCAAGACAAAGAAGTCGCAAAGAATTTTTTTCGTTTAGCCGCTGAGAAAACGCGAATGAAGCAAAAACGTGATCAGCTCAATAATTTGATTAAAAACTTCTAAAGGTTCTTAAGGATTGGTTTTATAATACCCTCTTTAGTTTTAATGAGAAAGCTGATAATATTTGCCTATGTTCGATAATTGACCTATACTTATTAGTAATAACAAAACAAAAACAAAAAAAGTATGATAAAATTCAAGTCCATTGGATATTCTTTGCGAAAATACTCGTTATTTATTGCAGGAGTTATTCTCGTATTGCAAGGTGTGTTTATCTATAATTCTTTTCAACAGAATCCAGAGCAAGATGCTTCTGCGTTTCTTACACAAAGCTTGGATTCAATAACACCAGGTGCTATTGTTGCCTCAGAATCTGGCGTGCTTGAGGTGAGAGGACAAAATATAAAGGGACCCGATATTACACATGTAAGTGTTGGAGCAAATCACACCTGCTTACTGATGGAGGCTATCATACGAGATGTAAAGTGTTTTGGTGAGAATTCAACTGGAGTATTAGGTACTGGAAATTTTGCAGATTCAGGTTTGGGTTCAAGTAATGGAGATATCCAGAACTTGCCAGTTATTAATTTTGGGACGCTTTCCAATGGTCAAAGACCCAATCCCAAGCTTATTGATGCTGGAAGATATAATACTTGCGCTGTTTTTGATACTAATGAAATTAAATGCTGGGGAAGAAATTCTTATGAAATAGGTGGTGGTGGGCTTAGTGTTAATGTAGAGGTTGGACTTATAGGTAATGATAACACTGGCAATTTCAATAACCCAGCAGCTGTACCATTTATAGATATTACTAACGATACAACTTTTGTTGGCGCTGTAGTTAAGATGAATCCAAACGAGCAGATTATTGATATCGTTGTTGGAGAAGAGCATGCATGTATAGCAACCGATCAGATTAGAATTGGGTGCTGGGGGCGCAATTCGCTAGGACAGACACATATGACTAATGTTGGGGATGGCGCAACTGATAAGTCAGTCTATCCAATTTTGAAAGATGTTTCTGGACTTTTGAATAATAATTCGATTATAAAATTAGAGACTCATGATCGTAATACTTGTGCAATGAGTATTGATCGATTGTCGTGTTGGGGTGACGGTGAGTTTGGGGTTCCATTAATTGGTAGTGGGTTAGATGTTGGTACAGAAGAGGACGGCTTCATACCTTCAATTGATAGAATTTCGCATGCTGTTAGTCCAAATTATAGTTTTGCAGATATTGCAGTTGGTAGAAGAGAGGCTTGTGCAATTGAGAATCATAATAATAACACTGATCCGAACCGGGTTAAGTGTTGGGGTCGAACCACTTTCACAGATACAGGGACAGGTTATGGTCAGAGTAGCGGGGAAGACTATGCAAATGCTCCGGTTGTTCCTTTTAAAGCTGGTTTTTCTCCAGAAAAAATTACTTTAGAATCTGCTCGAGCATGTTCCATTGGTTCGCAAACTGGCGATCCTCAAACTAATATTGTTTGTTGGGGTCTTAATTCAAATGGTAAACATGGGGTGGGTAATAGTGCTAATCCTCCTGGATACTATATTAGTGGTGGAGCTTTTAGAGATGCTCCAGACGATAACCCATACTCTGGATTAACCTCAGCAAATAAAAAATTTGGCGATGTTCGACAAGTTATCACATTAGATACCTACGATGATCATACTTGTGTTAATTCTGAACAAACTAGCAACGTTTTTTCTGGGGTATTCTGTTGGGGAAAGGGAGATTCTGGGCAACTTGGTTTCACTCCAACTGTTGGTTCTAATCATGGTGACGGTAGCGATGAGTATGTCTTTAATGCTCAAGAGTTGGTTGCCACCCCTCTTCCAAATATTGTAATAGATAACGGATCAGGAGCAGCCGATGATCAAGCATGTACTAATTTTGGCGGGCATTATAGATGGGACTCTACAAATCAAGAGATATATATAGAATGTTATATAGATCCAACAACAAATTCTTACACTGGTACAAATACATTTAGAATAGAGCGGGCTTCTGGAGATGATGCAACTATTAATTTTAGTTCAACAGATCCGTTTGTTACTTCAGGTCAGGACTTCTTAGATTCGACAATAGTCTGTGATAGTTATTTAACTAATTGGACAGTCTCTTGTACACTTACTCCAAAAACAGGGTTTGCTTTTCCAGATGGAATTACTCTTAAGTTAGAAGATACTGAGACTCTCTCAGCACAACGGCAGTCGCAGACATCAGGTGGTAATTGCCCTTCCGGTAATGCTACAGATGAAGTCATTGAGTGTACAAATATACCATATTATCCGGTAGAAGGGTTTAATGGACCTTTGCAATTAAAGGCGGATGTCACGGTAGCTAACTCTTCTGGATTTGAAACGATAATTAACCCGAATTTAGAACCTGCAGAAACCCCAACTAGAGCTTTTGCAAGAGAGGTTACTGCGTCAGATGTAGGTCCTAGCTTTAATTGTAATGATACACCAACGCAATTTGGAGGGGTTATTCCAGCATGTTATGTTCAGTTAAGCTCAACATTGTATAACTATAATACACTTGCAGGAAAAGATTTTAGAGTGAGTTTTGATGGTGTAGCTTCAGAAAGCCAAGCTTGTTATATAAGAAGGAACGGCAATGATTCTGATGGTGGTCCTGGTTACTCTGCTTTTTTAAGGTGTGACAACATCCCTACAGCAAATTCTGGAGAAGCATATGTATCCCCTCGTACAGCTCAGTTGTATATTGATGATGTAGCTACTGGCTTAAGTGATGAAGTTCATCTAACGTTTTTGGAACCTTTGATTTCTCCACTTAATGCTACAGATGTTCCAACAATAAATTATAGCTGTGATCAAGTTGCGCCTCGTGTAAATACAACATGTACATTTGATTTACCTGTCAATAAAACCCTTCCTACTGATACAAGAATGATAGTATACGAAAGTCAATCTTACGCAGATGAAACTATTGGAGGTGAATGTAGTGTAAGCGGTCAGACGGTCACCTGTGTTGATGTTCCAGTACAGGATGTTAGTAATAATAGCCCCTATTTCTTAAGAATTGGTGTTTACTTAGAGTCTTCTGATACGGTTGTAAATACTACTCAAACTATGTTATATAGAGATCCTACTATAATCGACATCGCAAATATTCAAAGTGGAAATTGCACACCAACATCGATTAATAGCGGCGAAAATGTAGATTGTACTTTTAATCTGCAAGGTGATGCTAATGATTATTATGTAGCCAGCGGTCAAATGACTGCCAATTTTGAGAACAACTTGCTAACATCCGCCAATTGTTCTGTAAGTGGAGCTACGGTAATTTGCGATAATGTTGATTCTACAGGCGCACCTATTGGTGTTGGTAGGGTTCGATTGAAGCGAGGTGATGGTTTTGATTTAGGCTCAACTTCAGACGTAAATATTGCATCAAGACAAATTACAGCCACTGAAGCTGCAGCATTAACTCCTGTTTGTGACAATGGGTTACCTACGCAAACTACGACTTGTACCTTTGAATTAGCTGAGAATATTGCATTACCTGCTGCTTTTGAGATTAAAGCCGATTTCTATATTAATGGTATTGGCATCCCATGGACAGATGGAGGTTGTGTTCGTGCCGGGACTACAATTACATGTGATGCGGTGAACATTGAACCTAATTATGAACTCAGTCAGATTCCTGTTATGGTTAGGTTAATTAATGATGATGATGCATATATCGAGACTCAAGGCTCTGTAAATGTTATTCCACCAACAGTACTCTCGACTTCAGGAAACAACTTTAATGCAAATAATTCATGTGTAGAAGGTAGCCGCGGCGATGTTACTATTTGTACCTTTGATTTGCAAGGTGATACAAATAACTTCTACAAGCTTGATGTGGCTAATCCTGTTACTATTCAGGTAAGCGATGGCAGTGTTTCATCAAATTGTTCTTTGGAAGATAATGTTCTAGGAACAGCCAGAATCACTTGTATTAATGTGCCTTTGGATGTTACCAACACTGGTGAAAACTCTGTTAGTTTAAGGCTAGGCTCAGATGAGGTAGCAACTACTACAGTAAATTTACTTGAGGATAGAGATTTGCTGGATAGTAGTAATATTTCACAAATTACTGATTTTGCATGTGTGACCACCAAGATCAATACTCCTACTACTTGCACATTCACATTACCTGATAACATTACAATTAATGGAGATGAGCGATTATCTATGGGCCAAGGAATAGACTTCAATACCCTAACACCGGCGTGTGAATTAGATTTGACGACTAGGGTTGCTACTTGTCTTCAATCAAAAGTTGGTCAGAATAAGGACTTGAATGCGCCAATAAATATCTTATACTCAGGTGGAGCAATTGGAGGTACAGGAGCAACTGGTATAATTGATATTGATACTGATGAGGATAATATTTTGGACGAGCAGGATACCGATGATGACAACGATGGTCTTTCTGATGTAGACGAAGCTACACAAGGAACTCAGCCATTGGATCCGGATTCAGATAATGATGGATTAAGCGACGGAGATGAGGTTAATATCCACCTTAGTGATCCACTCAAAATTGATACAGACGAGGACGGTCTTAATGATGGCGATGAGGTAAATGATCATGGAAGTAGCCCAATTAAGAAGGATACTGATGACGATGGTTTAGAAGATGGTGAAGAGGTGGCTCTCGGTACAGAACCAGATAACGAAGATTCTGATGGCGATACTTTGACTGATGGTGCAGAGGTAAATAATCACAATAGTGACCCGTTAAAGACTGATACAGATAATGATGGAGTGGATGATAATGTTGAGGTATTGGATGGTACAGACGTACGAGATGGGGATAGTGATGATGACGGATATACTGATCTTCAAGAGAAAACTGCTGGTACTAACCCGCTTGACGATACCTCTACCCCAGCTGCTATTGATGATTCAGATAATGATGGGTTAACAGACCAAGCAGAAATCGATCTAGGCACTGATCCTAATAAAGCTGATACAGATGAAGATGGGTTGGATGATGGTGCTGAGGTTAATACGCACGGAACAGATCCCAAAGTAAAAGACTCTGACGGCGATGGCCTAGAAGATGGGGATGAAATTACTAATCACTTAACTGAGCCAGACAAATATGATTCTGATAACGATGGTTTGAGTGATGGTAAAGAAATCGAATTAACTACTGATCCAAATTTGCAAGATACTGATAGTGACGGTTCTTTTGATGGGGATGAATATATCAATGGGTATGATCCAAAAGATATTAATGATTTTATTCCAGCAAGCAAATCTATACTATATCGTGATGAAGTTTCGGAAATTGTCGTATTATGTGATCCTTCAATTGTGAGCACAAATACAACCTGTGCAGCAATATATAATCTTGAACGCTATATTCCTGCTTCATTTAAAATAGGTATCAATGATGGTGATTTAGAATTATCTAGTTGTCTGAATTCAGAGTTAAACTTCTTCAATTTTGAAGACTCAGAACAACTTCAAGAATTTCTGTTTATATTCACTGGGGAAACTCTCAAAGAAGTTCAATGTGTAAATGTTCAATCTGGAAGTGTAGTTGGTAACGAGGAGATTAATGTCTTTTTACCAACAAGAAGTAATGCTAGTACTGCAGCTATTTTTGATACTGAATACAAGGACTTCTCAGGTGAATATGCAGTTGTGTATCCAGTGGGGACTGATTTTACTGATTCAGATGGAGATGGTATGCCAGATTTTTGGGAAACTGATAATGGGTTGAACCCACAAAGTAGTGTTGGAGATGATGGTGCTGAAGGTGACGTTGATGATGATGGATTACTCAATCTGTTTGAATATAGATTGGGGACTGACCCAGGCTCTTCTGACTCAGATCTTGATGGTCTTTATGATTATGATGAAGTATCTTTAGAAACCAATCCAAACGATAATAACTCCAACTCTACACTTACTTCGGGTGATGATTCAACCAATGGTTTAAATGATGGAGATGAAGATTTTGATGGTGATGGATTTACGAATAAAGAAGAGATTACTGCTGATACTGATCCTTTGGATGCGACATCTTTCCCAGTAACAACTACTGATAATAGCGGTACTGGTACAGATAATTCAAGTGGGGGTAACACTGATACAAATACCAACACCAACACCGACACGAATACCAATACAGGTACTATTACAAATAATGGTGGATCTTCTACTAATAACGGAGCTGCAAATACGGGTGGTCTTACTTCAACAGTTAGATCTGGGGGTATAACCAACTACATTATTGGCTTTGTAATTTTTGACTTGGTTCTTGGTGCATACTTGATTTCAAGTAGAAGAAAGAAGCAGAAAATTGATATTTCGTAGATAATTACTTATTTCACCTAAAAATATTCCACCCCAAGTTTAGGCTTGGGGTTAGTTTTAGCTAGCAAATATATCACACTGAAGATTGTAGTTTGGACATATCTCCTCAATTATCTTTAAGTAATATCTTTTTACTTTTTTGTATAAATTCTGGGGATTTTTCCTAGATGAGTTTATCTCTTCTTTCAAGTTGGAAAATTCTTTTGGAATCTTCACATTTAGGCTAGTTTTTCTCGCAATCTCTTTAACACTGTTTATCTGTTCTACTAAATCTGATAGAGTAACATTACCGTAGTTGTTTTGGTTACTGATAGCTTCTTGGAATTCGGTATAATTATTATACTTTAACATCTCGCCCAACACAGGGTTTTGTCCATATATATGATTACTTATTGTTGACGACACTTCTTCTATGGTTGTCATGTGCAAAACAGTGTAAGTCATACTTTCCTCTTTTGGTTTTGGTAAATTGAATATAAGGCTGTATTTTTAATTTGTAAAGCTATTTTTAAATTGTGTAAAAGTTAGAATAGAGATATAATCATAGTATGAATCAGAATCAGGAATTTCAGTCTAGATATGGGATGCTTAATCCGGAGCAGAAGCAGGCTGTGGATACCATTGAAGGGCCGGTGATGGTGGTGGCTGGTCCTGGCATGGGAAAGACTGAGTTGCTTGGACTTCGTGTAGCAAATATTCTTAAGCAGACTGATACGGCGCCGGAGGCCATCCTATGTCTGACTTTTACGGAGTCGGCAGCTCATAATATGCAGAATAGGTTACAAGAGTTGATTGGAGTTGATGCGTTCAAAGTAGCGATCCATACTTTTCATTCATTTGCTACCGAAGTAATTAATCACAATCCAGAATTCTTCTACGATGGGGTCAAGTTTAGCCCTGCAGAGCCCCTCGCGCAGATCAAAATTTTGTCAGAGATTATGGACGAGCTTATGCCGGATTCGCCAATGGCGATTAAGAATTTGGATTTTAAATATAAGGATATTAAGGCTGCTCAGAGTGCAATTAGTTCGATCAAAGGGGAGGGTTTTTTGCCTGAAGAATATTTGGAGATTTTGGCTGACAATGAAATGCAATTAACTAAGATTAACCCGCTATTAGATACCTTGGTAAGTAAGAATTTTCGCAAGAAAGCTGATAAAGAAGCTGCAGCTAGTGAGCTGCCGGTGGTAATAGAGCAATTAAAGCAATTGAAAGCAGAATTTGGTGAGTCACAGTATGCCGAGCGTGGGATCAAATCTATTTTGGATGTGTATGTAACTGTGTTGGAGCGAGTATATGAAGAGATTTCTGCAACTGGTAAATTCTCGCCACTCAGTAAGTTCAAGCAGCGGTTTATGGAGCCTACAAAGACCGGGGATTATATTCTCAAAGACTTGAAGAACCTGGATAAGAATCGGGAGCTGGCTAATATCTATAGTGAATATCGGAATCGACTGCATAAGGAAGGGCTGTTTGACTTCGATGACATGCTTATTGAGGTGAACCGGGCACTTAAAGAAGAGCCTGAGTTGTCATATAAATATAAGGAGAAGTATTTGTATTTGCTGGTCGATGAGTTTCAAGATACGAATTTGTCGCAGTCTACGATGTTGGATGCATTGGTGGATATGGAGCTCTCTGAGGGTCGGCCAAATATCATGGTGGTAGGTGATGATAATCAGGCGATTTACAAATTCCAAGGGGCGAATATTGAGAATATTCTTAACTTTAGGGAGAAATATCCGTTGACGCAATTCATTACTCTCCACCGGAATTATCGGTCGGATCAGAGAATCTTAGATTTGGCGAAGAAAATTATTGCTGATTGTGAGATCACGCTGGCGGATAAGTTGAACGTGAGTAAGGACTTGCTGGCGGCAGGGAAAGTCCAAGGGGAGTGCCCGCATCATATCAATGCTCGGACTCGGTTGCAGGAGGTTACGGAACTGGTGCAGAGTGTACAGGCGCAGATTGACGCTGGGGTGAAGCCGTCGGAAATTGCGATCTTGGTCAAGAAGCATAAACAGCTCAATGATGTGCTCAAAGTCTTTGAGTATTACAAGATTCCGGTTCGATATGAGTTTGCGACTAATGTACTTAACCAAAAGTATATAAGGGAGATTATTAATGTGATGAAGTATGTGTATTCAGTGCTGGCTTATGACAAAGCTACTCAGGATCAATACGCTCATGAGATATTATCGTATGAGATGTTTGATATCGGAGCACTGACTCTCTATAAGATTTCACAGCTTGCTTACAAGGAGCGGGTGCCGTGGTTGGACGCAATGACAATGTATAGGGATCAAGAGAATTCTGATAGCGAACACATTAGCAAAGTTCATGATTTTTTGGTGGGGCTGGCTAAGGAAGCCCAGGTTCAGAATGCGGAGCAGATTATTGATAGGATCTTGGGTATTACCAAAGAAGGGGTGGTGATGGCTGACGAGCACGATGATGGAGCTGGTCTCGAAGATGAAGAAATGAATGCTACTGAGAAGCCTGTGTTTGCACTCAAGGATGTGATTCAATCCAAGCCTGAGTATCTCATGTTCTTATCTGGTTTGAAGGTGTTTGTGGACAGCCTGCGAAGCTATAAGGCTAAGGAGGTTATTTTTGTGAAAGATGTAGTTGAGTACGTGCAACTTCTAGAGGAGAATGAGATTTCACTCAATGATAATTCTCCGTATAACCAGGAGGAGGAAGCTGTGCAGTTGATGACTGTGTATAAGTCTAAGGGGCTGGAGTTTGAAGTGGTTTATGTGCTGGATTGTATTAACGAGACTTGGAATAGTAAGCGCTCGATGGTTGGGATTAGCCTGGCCCGGAATACGCCGTTTGCACCAGAGCCAGATAATGCAGATGATTTTCTGAGAATTTTCTTTGTGGCGTTGACTCGGGCTAAGCAGAAGCTGTTCTTGTACTCGTATACTTTGAATGAGTCGAATAAGGAGATTAAGCAGCTGGAATTTGTCGTCAGTGGCCAGGAATTCTTGGAGAAGCGAGAGCTGGAGAGTAGTAGCAAGGCAGAGCTTGTTGGGGAATTAGAAGCGTGGCTGGCTGGAGATATGGAGCAGCGGACGCTAAGCCTTGATGAGCAGGAATGGTTGCGGCCGTTCTTTGAAACTTACAAGCTATCGGTTACTAATCTGAATAATTATTTGGATGTGGTGAGTGGGGGGCCAGCGAGGTTCTTAGAGAGGAATATATTGAGATTCCCGGAGAGTAAGAACCCGTCAGCATCATATGGAACAGCAATGCACGAGGCACTAGCTAGGGGTTATATTGAGTATAAAAAGAACGGTTTGATGCCCCCACTTGATTATCTGATGAGTGTATTTGATGAGAAACTTGCAAGTGAGAGGCTGACCAAGCTGGATTACGAGAAGATGCGGTACAAAGGGCAGCAGAGTTTGCCTGCTTTCTATAAGCAAGTGTTCCGAACTTACGGGAATAACATGCAGGTTGAGGTGAATTTCAAGTCACAAGGTGTGGTGGTGCGCGGGGTGCCGATGTCGGGGGCGATTGACCAGATGATTTTTGATACTGCTAACAAAACTGTGCATGTGGTGGATCTTAAGACAGGTAAGGGGCAGGATAAGTGGACCGGGGGAAATGAGTATATGAAGAAGAAGTTGGATGCCTATCGAAGGCAGCTGGTGTTCTATAAGCTACTGGTTGAGAACTCGAGGGATTTTAAGGATTACGAAGTGAATAGTGGCTCGTTGTTGTTTGTAGAACCTGATCGAGATACGAAGCAGATATTTAATCTCTCACACGACATTAGCCGAGAAGAAACCACAGAGCTGGCAGCTTTGATAGAAATTGTATATAACAAGATCCTAAGTTTTGATTTTCCAGACACCAGCAAAATGTACCCTGAGACAGCCAAAGGTACTCAGATGTTTATCGAGGATTTGTTGGCCGGGAAGGTTTAAAAAAACTCATCTACAATAATTCTAAATTCATAATTTTTATAAATCGATAGTTTGACAAAAGAGTAAAAGTGAGACTTATTTGTTTTAGTAAGTACTTTAAATAAGGAGTTTTATGGAACTTAGTTCTATTCTTATTGCTATATTGGGTTGGACTGTTGCAGGCCTTCTTGGTATCGGCGTTAGTTTATATAATTCTGATTACGCTAAGTTACAAAGAAGAAGAAAGAATCGTAAGAGATTGAATAAATACCTTTATAAATAATTTTATATTTGAGTTGAATACGAGTTGTGGTTTTTTGATCACAACTTTTTTTGTGCAAAAAAAATGGGGTGTTGCCTGAAAGGAACCCCAAGGAATTACAAGGTTATAGCCTTGCGCCACATTTCTAGCTGGAACCGTCTGCAGTGATCACAGGTTCGAGTAGTATGCGGGCTGCTGCCTTGCATGACACACTGACGTGTCAACGAGCGTTGGTGCTCTACTGGGATGGTATTATGATGAATATCCACTCCAAATAGATGCCCGAGCTCGTGAACAACTAGCTTTCTAAAGAAGTCATAATTCCTATTCACCTTGTCGCCAAGAAGAAGAGTGACCCCGTATTGAAAGCTCGATGCTCCCCAACTAACTCTATCTATACTGCCATCTCTATCAACAAAGCCATTATGCCCTGTGATAAAGATTTTAGCGCCGAATCTAGATTGATACATCAACTGCATCAACCCTTCATGGTCAAGATATTGTTGCTGGCAGAAACTCCTATAATTGTCGATCTCGTCATCGAAATCATCAATATAGTATGTTTCTACTTCTACACCTTGGTTGTATTTGTAACGGATACCGCTACGATACAAGTAAGTATAAAAGTTCTCGAATTCTACTAGAAGGGTATCTAATAGAATTTGTTGCAGATTACTATCGACTGTAGGGTCGGTAATAATCTCAACTTTTGGGGTGAAAGGCCATAAAGGCCTTACTGACAAGTCTCTCTTTAAATTGAGACCCCTGACTGGCCAGTTACGAATTGGTATTGGGTATGACATAATGCCTCCTTACTAAACAACAACTCGTATAATAAACATATCAAATAAATATACTTTTGTCAAGTATTTGTCTAACAAAAAACCCCTTAGATAAAGGGTTTAAGTATTTGATATTAGTAATATTATCCTAGCCATTTGTTGAGATAGCGTTGAGCGTGTTCTCTACCACCCATTCCGAAGGCGAGACCGGCTGCAAGCGCTACGCCAAAGCTGGCTGCAGCGATAATAATTGTGATGTTGTCAGTTAGTAAAGAAAGATCGACTTGTAATTGCTCAATAGCAATGATACTACCGAATACAATTATTGCGATTCTGGCTACTCTAGATAGGAATCTGGAATAAGCACCAAAATTGGTTCCTTTAGCAAGTGTGTCTACTAGGTTTGCAACAAAGCTGGAGGTGACTAAGACTGCTAGAATAAGAATAACGCTAATGAATAGGTTAGGTAGGTATTCCAGTAGACTTGTAACTAAGTCAGATAAGATTCCAATTTCAGCAACTTCAGCTGCAGAAGAGAAGGTTATTAACATGATTATCCAGTACAGTACTTTGCCTATAAGATTTGGAACGTCAAAATTTTGCTTGGAATTGGTTACAAATGTTTTGAGAGGTTCGAAGTTCAACAAGCGGTTTGCTTTGACGAACTCCAAAATTCTTTGGGAAGCTGCGCGAACTACTTTTGCAATAATCCAACCTACTAAGAGAATAATTAGTACGTTAAAGATAGTTGCTAAGCCGTTGGTGAGACCTGTACCCAAAGTTTCAAAAATATTTTCATAAAGTGTTTTGATTTGATCAGACATATAGTATATTTATTTTATTTTTTAAGTAAGTATGTTACTTATGTAATAAGTATACCAATAGAAAAAACAGATGTCAAAAAAATTGAAATTATTGACAAAACATATTCTATGTGATTAACAATATTTATTGGTACTGATTGATTGTCTCCAGGTAGTTTTGGTTATTCTGGTCAACTTTGTTCTGTAGTGAGTTTGGGTCTACATCAAAGTCTTGGACATTGATGCTTTGGTATTCGTTAAAATTCTCGTAGAGCACAGTATCTACAAGATTGTACTCTTGAGTGGTGTTGTTGTAGAAAAATACATCGGTTAACTCCTGATTCTCTTCTTCAAAAGATTGGAATATATAGATGCCGTTGTTGTCTTCTCTGCCAAGTGAGTAGATATACACATTACATGTTTTTAATTCCTCAGTTTCTATGTTGCAGTCTTTAAGATTTGTGAGTAAATTACCTTCTTTAGTAGTAAGATTGCAGGTGTTAGGGTATTCGCGATTGGAATCACATCCGTTGCCGCTTAACGAGTAGTTTTCACTACTTTGGATAGTTTTGTCGAACGGTGATGTGGTTTTGACTTGTTCTTCTTTGTTAGGAGCGGGTTTGAGAGGTTGGAATTCTCTCTCTTCTTCAATTATAATCTGGTCTTGATCTCCTCTTACTTCAGAAGCTAAGGGGTTGCTGATATCGCTCCTATTTTGAATATATAGAACTAGCAATGTTCCGCAGATAATAGTGAGAACTGCGATGGTAATTAGGGCTATTTTTAATTCTTTAGTTAGAGTCATAATCAGATAAATTAATTGGTGCGTTTAGAACAGGATAAGTTTCGTTAGACAGGCGGAAGTATTGTCCTGGATCGCTTTGAGTGCAAGTCTTCAAGTGTATGTGTGATCCGGTTACGTTACCGCTTTGACTAACTATGCACTTGCCAGTATTTGAATTTTTTATGTTAAAGGTAAATGTTTTTTCCCATCTTTGGGTTAAGCTGTTGCTGCAGATTTTTGCTTTTAAGAAAAGACTGCCAGTATCGGTTAAGCATAAGTTAGAATTTCCTTCTATTCTTTGGGTCTCTGGATTGAGTGTCCAAAGACTTGTACTTCCAGGGTTGTCGCTTAATCTTAAATTAGAATGGTCTACAGCTCGATCTGCCTTCAAAACTTTTTGAGTTCCGTATAGGTAGATAGAATTCTGTTGACCATCGTAACTTTGTACACTTGGTGGGTAGTTGATTGACGTGTAAGTCACACCTTGCTGCGGAACTCCGTTTACACAGTCACCAAGGTTGATTGCTTCGTTGCAATCGTCAAATGGTGTTACAACGGTAACTCCTGGCGACTGGTTGTTTTGGAAGTGTAGGTGGACTCCTGGGATTGTACATGCTGCGTTACCACAAGTGTATCCAGTTCCACCAAAGTCTCCAAGAATAGTACCTTGCCTGACGGGTGCGCCGACTGTAATGCCTGGGCGAAGAGAGTTCGCTTTCATATGCAGGTACATTGCATAAGTTCCATCGTTGTGCTGAACTAAAACATGATTACCGTTCCAAATCCCACCTTGGTTATAGCAGTTTTGGTAAGAGTTGCACCAATTGTTCCATTTACCACCAAAATTGGCTGTGATAACCACCCCTTTGCGAGCGACTGCTACCTCTAAGTTGTTACCAAAGAAATCAATTGCACGAGTGCTTTGGTGTGAGTAAGGGCCAAAATATGATTGAGTTACGTAAGAGTAAGAAGGTGCTGCGAAAGGAAGCTTGTAAGAGTCTGTTAAACTTTGCGAAATTGGTCTTGTATAGAGTTCTGGGTATAATTCGGTTTTGAGTAGATCTATGCGCTGTGAAGGGTTGAGATTCGCATCATCGAAGTGGTCGTGATGTTCTACATGCTCGCCTTCTCCTGGAATGTGCTCGATCTCGTGATGATCATCAGAGGCAGTAACACCAACAGTAAGTTGGATAAATAGCATAGATACGGCTAGTATTGACTGTAAGATTTTCATATTTTTGTTTATGTTCTGCTTTATATCATTAGTATACATTATTTACTCGTAGTTGACAAATTACCTGGTGTTTTAGTATTTCTTGATGGTTAAGATTATATTGGGATTTGATAAAGCGATGAAATTATTTTCTTCTATTCTTGTTGCTGTGGTGCCATGGATCTTTGTTTTTCCGGTGAGTGCTCATGTAACGGGAGAGCATGCTCACTTGGCTAACCAAAAGCATCCACAACACACAGTCCAAAAGAAAACACCTGCAGTTTTTGTTCAGCCCAAAATTAAGGTTGTCGAAGTCCAGGTTGTTGAAGTTGATTGGTGTACACATCATCCAGTTTTAACGGCTTCTATGGTTAAAGATTTACTTCATTATGCTCGTGTTTATCAGAATGCTGGTCAGGCACAGTCTTATCAGATCGCTACTAGTCACGGGAATGTAATCCATGCAAGGGTTTTCAAAAACCATTTTGGTAATGTGTGTTTAAGTAATTAAAAATACTTTTCTTAACTAGCAATAATCTGTATTTGTATGATACAGGTTAGTTTTTTATTGACTTTATTTGTGTGGTAAATTATCAATCTTGGTGTTGATATATAAGGAATTTAGAATTGAAAAAACT
The DNA here is from genome assembly GCA_938041505.1 of uncultured Patescibacteria group bacterium. Lineage (GTDB taxonomy): Bacteria > Patescibacteriota > JACMRA01 > JACMRA01 > JACMRA01 > CALITC01. The sequence goes on from CALITC010000003.1 coordinate 40,622, forward strand.
ACTTAACTTAGCAATTACCAGTATTTTGTTTGTTCCTGCGACGTTTGTTGTCCAATCACAAGCAAGAGCTCACGAGTGTCAGATTAATAGTAACCATGTGACGAGTGTATTAGAAAATGAAACATTAGCCATAGTCTGTCATGAGGTCATTTCTCGACAACTTAGCTCAGGGCACAAATTAATCGCTATTCCAACCAATGGCAATGACGCAACCTACGTTGATGCAACATTGAATACTGATGGTACCATAACGGTAGGCTGGACTGACTCATATAATTGTTCAGGAGGGAATTGCGAGCCAAAAGGGGGTGCTTATTACAAAAATCATAATAATTATCACCATTAATTTTACGATCCAAATAGTTGATATCTGTTCATCTTTTTTTACGAAGATGGACTATTTTTTGGCTGTGTGGTGTTCTAAAAAATGAAGGGCTTTCCGTTCTGCTACGGAGAGATTTATAAGACCGTGATTTTTATCAAATTTATTGATAATTTGTGGTAGGGTATTGTCCAAATACGCATCTAAAACACCCGGATAAATATAATATTTACGACAAACTGACGGAGTGTTTCCTAATTTTTTTGAAGTATAGATAATTGCTTTTGTAATCTTTTCTTTTTGTTTGGAATTAGTATTTTCATATCCTGTATTTTCGAGTGTCATCAATGTTAATACCGTTGCCCACCAGGTCCTAAAGTCTTTGGCGGTGAATTTATCTCCTGTAATTTTGTGTAAATATATATTGATATCAGTTGACGTAATATCGTGTTTTTTTCCATTGTAGTCAAAGTATTTGAAGAGCTCATAACCAGGTATATCCATGCATTTGGAGACTATTTGAAATAGTTTTTTGTTACTTACTTCTATGCGGTGATCTTTGTGACTTTTACCTTGGAATTCGAACTTGAAATCTGTCTCCGGATTAAGCGAAATGTGCTTTTTTCTCAAGGTGGTCAATCCGTAGGTATCATTAGTTTTAGCGTATTTGATATTCCCGACACGAATCAGAGTTATATCTAATAATTTGATAACTGTTGCGACTACTTGGCTTTTGTGCAGGTCGATATCGGTGCTGGCAATATCCCGGTCTACTTGATGGCGAATTCTGGCTAAATGATGACCAAAATCTATCATTCGTTTGTGGTTAGAAATATTCTTGTAGTCTCTCCAGTCTGAGTGGTATTTGTATTGGAGACGGCTTCGCTTATCTCTACCTGTTGCTTGAAGGTGAGAGTTGCGAATAGGACTTATCCATACATTTGTATATGCGGGTGGTATACCAAGTGAGTTGATTCGGTTTTTCTCAGATTTGTCTGTGATTAAATTACCGTTTGGTAAGTAATATGCATACCCTTTACCTGATCTTTTGCGAGTAATTCCTGGAATATGGTGAGATATGTATATCAACCCTGCGCTTGAAGCAGCATTTATTGATTTTTGTTTTCTGCTGTTCATATATATTTCTGTCGTTGTATTTACACTAATTATACATTAATTGACTGTTTATGACAACCTTTAACTCGACCTTGCTCTAATTTGGATAGTGTGGTTTCATCCCTACTATATATGGCTAAACAGAAAATTTTGTTGATTGATGGGTCAAATCTAATATTTCGCGCGTACTTTGCTTTTCAGCGAAGTGGTTTGACCACAGCTGATGGTCGCCCGAGCGGGGCTGTATTTGGATTTTTAAGACTGTTTGTCGATGCTTTGCAAAAAGAGCTTCCTGATGAGGTGTATGTAGCCTGGGATCCCAAAGGGGGAACATTTCGTGATAAGGAATTTGAGTACTACAAGGCTAACCGCCCTGATGAGATGCCAGAGGATTTGTTTGAGCAGCTTATGGAAGTGCATAAGATATTGGATTATTTGGGAATTAAGAATAAAGCAATCAAAGGTATCGAAGCTGACGATATTATTGGAACTCTCTCTCAAAAAGCAGTAGATAATGGTTGGACTGTGAAGGTGTTTAGTGGGGATCGAGATTTGTTTCAATTGGTGAATAAGAGTGTCAAAGTATTATATCCTTCTCGCAAGGGTGGGTTGGATTTGTTTGGAGAAAAAGAAGTGGAGATTAAGATGGGAGTTAAGCCTTCTCAGATAATAGATTACAAAGGATTGAGTGGTGATGCTTCTGATAATATCAAAGGTGTACCTGGTGTAGGGGAGAAAACTGCACAAAAATTACTTAGGCAATTCAAGACTTTTGAGGATATTTTTAAAAATGTGGACGAAGTTACTCCTGCTGGTTTGCAACAAAAGCTCAAAGACAATGAGCAATTAGCTCGAGACTCGTACTATCTAGCAACTGTCAAAACTGACTGTGATGTCGATATCGATTGGGCAAAACCGCGTCCATTTGCAATTAACAATGACAAAGTGCAAGAATTTGTTGAAGAATATGGCTTAAAGAGTTTGAGAAAGGCCTTACCTGAGCTTTTGAAGAATTACGGCGAGAAGATTGAGTTTGCTCCAAGCCAGGAAGTATCAAACACGGCGACTACAAAAAAGGTGGAAGAATTTACGGCCAGCACTGCAGAATTAACGAAAGTGTTGAAGAATTTACCGAGACTTGCGGTTAGTGTTGGTGAGATTAATACCATCGGATTTGAATTTGAGGGTAAAGATTTGTATAAGGTTGTGGATGATATTCCTGCGTTGCTTGCGGATTATTCTGGAGAAGTTTTTGTGTGGGATTCTAAGAAATTGATTAAGGATATCGGTTTTGAGGCTAATTATGTTGATATTATGCTCGGCCTTTACGTCTGGGATTCGAGCTGGAAGCAAGATATTGATTTTCTAGTTCATGATATTGGGTATGGAGATCACGGATCAGAACAGGATGCTTTGAAAATGTTATGGGTTGGTGATTATCTGATGTCTCAGCTTGATTCAACGCGGCAGAATTTATGGCTTCGCTTGGAGAATCCGGTGGCGCAGATACTTGCCAGAATGGAGCTAGAAGGGGTGTATATTGATAAGGTGAGATTGCAAAAGCTTAACAAAAAACTAGAAGCCAAGAAAGCTGAATTTACGAAGAGTATCTATGCTAAAATTGGCCGAGAGGACTTCAATATTAATTCGACGCAGCAATTATCTGCTGCTTTGGCTGAGGCTGGGTATAAGCTTGGGAAGAAGAATAAGAATGGCGGATATTCTACCAGTGTGAAAATACTGGAGAAGCTGGTAGATAGTGACGAGAGGGGCTTGATACAAGATATTCTTGACTACCGGACAGTTACCAAATTGCATAGCTCTTTTACGGATACATTTTTGGAAATGCTGGATAAGGATTCTCGTCTACATACTGAATATGTTCAGAACAAAGTACCCTCTGGAAGACTGTCTTCGGTAAATCCTAATTTGCAGAATATCCCGATTCGGAACCCTGAGTACGGGCCGCTTATTCGATCTTGTTTTGCAGCTCCCAAGGGTAAGAAAATAGTCAGCGCTGATTATTCGCAGATCGAGCTTCGTGTGCTAGCGCATGTGTCGGGTGACCCGGTGTTGGTAGAGGCATTTACGGAGGATCAAGATATCCATGCAAGGACGGCGTCGGAGATTTTTGAGATTCCTCTTGATGAAGTTGGCTCCAAAGAACGCGGCTTAGGTAAGACTCTTAATTTTGCTCTTGTGTATCAACAAGGTGTCTTTTCTACGGCTAAGCAGCTAGGGATTAGTGTGGCAGAGGCGAAAGAGTTTATCGAGAAATATTTTGATAGATTTAAGAATATTAAGCCACTAGTAGATAAGATTATTGCTGGGGCGTATGAGAATGAGTTTGTAGAGACTGTATTTGGCCGCAGGGTGTATTTTAAGAATATTAACAGCTCTATGGGTATGGTAAAGGCCGCGAATGAGAGAATTGCCTTTAATGCAGTATTGCAGGGTACTGGGACTGGGGATATTACTAAGTTTGCGATGATTCGGATAGATCGAGAAATCAAGAAGCAGGGTTTGGATATGAAAATGCTTCTGCAAGTGCATGATGAGCTGGTGTTCGAAGTTGCTGATAAAGATGTGGAGCAAGCAAAAAAAATTATTGTTGAGCAAATGGAGCTGGATCAGCCACTCAAAGTACCACTTAAGGTTGATATTGGAGTGGGAGATAACTGGGCAGAAAGCAAATAATGTAATATTATATATCTATATGGATTCTAAAATTGTTTCTTTTAAAGATTATGTTGTGGAGGACGTGTTGCTCGGTGTTCCGGGGATTACTTCTCGAGCGATGTTTGGTGGGTATGGGATATATCAAGATGGCTTTGTATTTGGGCTGATTGTTAGTGATCATGAGTTGTTTTTCAAAGTAGGGGATTCTAATCGTGGAGATTATGAGAAAGCTGGAAGTCATCCTTTTGTGTACGAACAAGGTAACCACAAAGCTACTACGATGAATTATTGGAAAGTTCCAGATGAGGTTATGGAGAACAAAGAAGAGATAAGAATATGGGTTAAGAAGGCTGTAGAGGTGAGTAAGAAAGCGAAGAAAAAATAGAATTGTCATTAATATTATTATGTGATATACTTATTAGTATGTTCTAATAAATATGATTAAAACAAAAATCCATACTCAATTAGTGGCGCTTGTATTCGCGTTCACAACAATTTTCTCAGCATTCATTGTATCTTCTAATGCTCAACAAACAGGAGGTCAAGATTCACTTCAAATTATCAATCAATCAAATATTGACTTAAATTATTTTTTGTGTGATGGCAATTTATTTTTACCAACGGAAAATTCTCTCAGTTCGTCTGAATTTATTCAAAATTCATATTTACTCTCTCAAGGCCATGACACTTTTGTGTCATACAGTGAATTTAATTCAGACCCAAGCAAAACTTATACTTTAAAAGCTTTAGAACATAATTATTATGGCCAAATGCCTTCAACTACGGTTAGAACTGGAGGGCCGCATATTACATTTAATCCATGTGCTGATCAAACAATCTCATATCTTCTAGAAAAGGATTTTACTATAGACACAGATGATATTAACAGGACTACGAGAATTGTACTAGATGGTGATCTTATTGGTAGCGGAGGTGTTCCTTATTTAAGAGCGCCTAGGATCTTGGAAAGTTATGTGTTGGATTCTCCTTCTTCTGCTAAATTTATCATTCCAGGTTATGAGTTTGATGAAATTTGTATTAATCAAAGCCTTGTTTCCTCAATCATAGTTAATTTGAATAATCAAGATTACTCAGGTTTTGCAGTGCCAGATCCAATTATTGCTGATAATAATTATAGTATTAGAGCTCCAAAGTACGATAACCCTGTTATATGTGGTGTGATTGATCAGAGTGTTAATTCTCTAAAATATCTAATATATGAAGGAGAGCTTGCTGATAACACCGGTTATGTCTTAGATTCGAGTGGTAACTCAGGTGATTTTTATAGTCGAGTAGATTTAGTTAATACAGTCCTTAATAGTGCTATTCCAACTGGTCAAGCTTACCTAAATATTACAAATAGAAGCACTAATTATCCTACAACCGGTGTCTGTATTTATAACAATCATTACAACGAAATTGTTTCTGGATCAGGAATAATACCAGTACCTACAGGTCAGGCAATATTAACTATCCCTAGTGAGTCTGGCTGTCAAAGTCCACACTTCTATCCAAAAAAAGCGTTTCAAATTGAAGCAGGTGTTCAATATAATATGGATTACTTTTCGTTTATTAATATACCAACTTACTCAGCTACTTCAGTGGACACTTATAATACCCAAACAGGTTTAGCTTATGTAGGGCCATTGCAAACTAACTTAGAAACTTGTGTGGATGGTAATCCAGTTCTTAGAAATAATTTAGATGGAGGTTTTATTAACTTAACTTCTGGTACATATTCAATTTCTTTTTCTCCTATCCTTAGCGATTGTTCCACAGCCTCTGCATTTTCTACACCGCAAGATATTACAATCGGTGCTAGCAGTTATTCAGAGTACCCTTTTGTTGATATTGTCAATCCATTATATGAAGGAACTGGTTTAACAGCAACAGTGTTACATGAAGTTTCTGGTGGTGATGCATTCTTGGTTATTAACAATGCTCAGCAAAATGTTGTGTATTATATAAACACTGATGGTAAGTGTGGAGATGGTAGAGTAGGGGTTACTTTGAGTGAAAATGTTGATTTTTTGAATGCTACTGTTGGAGATGTGCCAGTTGCTGATCAACAAGCTGATTTGCCGGGAACTTCTTTGAAGACTTGTAATCTCAAAACTAACGTCGATACTTCTGTAGGGCAGGTCGAGACTTATATCTCTATCGCTAAAACTGAAGTAGATAAGTATGATGAGGTAAAGGCTTACATTGCAAATTCTCCTTGGACTGAGGCTGATTCTGTGACTTTGGAGTCTTCAGAGGATGGGGTGAATACTTACAAAATCACTTCTCAGAATTACGAACAGATTGCTCTCACTGGTGTGGATTATGATAGCGCAGTGACTGATTTAATTCGGTCTGGCGGTCAACCGTTAGCAATTACAATATTGCTATTACCATTTGCTGCTGTCTTTGCTCTTCGGCATGTGTCAGCCAAACAAAAGGCGCAAAAAGCATAATTGTAATATATGTTAATCAAAAATAATACCCTTAACAGGGTATATTTTTATTGCTTGTAATCTAGTGATTACATTCCGAGCATTCCTTTGGCTTTGTCTAATAAGCCACCTGCACCATCCTCGGCCATTTCTTCTGCGCTTCCTGCTAGGTTGCTTACGTCCATTGCTTTGAGTGAAGAAACTAATGGTACAGAATCTGGGATCTTGTCTTTGTGTTCTTCAACTAACTCTACTGCCTTGTTTAAATCAAAGTCACTACCAAGCTTCTCTTTAATCATCGGTAGAATGTCTTCAGGTATAAATTTTTCTAATAATGCTGTGATTTGTTCAATAATTTTATCATTCATAAATAAAGGAAATTAAATTTCTTTTTAAGAAGAGGCCTTATATTGTATGTTGTCAATTTTTCTTTTATTTGTAATTTTACTATGAGTAGTTGTTATTATTGATTATAATCAGGTTTTTACATGAAATCAAAACCAAAAAAAACTTTACCAAGGGTGCTCTCTGTTATGGAGACTTGGGGTTTTGGCATGACAGGTCATTTAGTATGGATTCTAGTAATTCCTTTTTTCTTAGGGCAGTTGGGTGCTTCAGCAATGTATATTTGGTTTCCTTTGTCGATTATTTCGATAATTTCTTGTTTGCAAGCATGGAAGTTAGCTTTGCTTTTCCCTGATGTTGCAGGTGGTATTCCGTCTTATGTATATCGCCTCTTCCCAAAAAGAAAATTTTTATCTGGGTATGTTGCTGTTGGCTATTATTTGGGTTGGTTGGCATCTTTTGCATGGATTGGCTATATTATTGTTGAGTTGATTGAGAGTGCCTTTACAGAAGTAATGGTGGGTGATCTAACATTGGTTTGGGTCTTGATTTTTTCTCTTCTAGGTTTTGTTGTTGCTTTTTCATCTACAAAAGCCTTGATTTTACTACAGAATCTGTTTGTAATTTTGCCGATGCTCATCCTTACTATTTTCTCTTTGTATGGTTTTGGGTGGTTGGTATTTAGCCCGCAATCTCCTGGCATATTAATGGATTCTCTTCCTTCTATTGATTTTAATAGTGCGGTTGTTTTTATGTCCTATGGATTTGTGAATCTGTTATATATGGATACAGCCACTGTAATAATGGCAGATTCTAAAAACCCTAAGAGTACTGCTAATTTTTTGCCTATATCTGCAGTGCTATTTTTTATTCTTTTTGTTATCGGAGGTTGGGTAGTGTTGCGAATTGTACCAGAGAATTCTGATGCGTTATCTTATGCTGTGATTGAGCGAGCTTTTAGTGTTTTGTTTGGGGGCGTAGGTAAGTATTTGGCAGTCATCACAATTTTGGGTGCTTGTTTGTGCTCTTTGTCTGCAGGTGTTTTGACTGTTCCAAGGGTTTTGTACCAATTAGGTAAAGATGGTATCTTACGATCTTTATTTGCCTACACCAACAAACAAGGTACAATAGTATTTAGTCTGCTAGTGAGTGTTTTTTTTGCTGTTCTATTTGTTTTTTTGGGTGGTGTAGAAACTTTGTATGTATCTGTAGGTATGGGATATATGCTTTCGTACATAGCTATTAATTTTGGTATCTGGAAGAATCGAAAAAACCTTACAAGAGGTATATTTCCCAAAACTTCTTTGATAATTGGCGTGGTAGAATTGGTTGTTATGTTGGTGGGAGGTTTTTTGGCAGATGCTGGATTTCTCTTGCTTGGTTTTCTACTGCCGTTTATGATGTTTGTGATTAATTGGTTGGCGGGTTGGATTAAGCTGCCAAATATTAAAATACCTATTCTACAAATTTTATCGAAGCGGAATTTTGAATATAATCAGGTATTAACAACTACACTTGTTGTCGGGTTGGTTGTTTTGGTCTCTGCCCTTGGCTTAGCTTCTTTGACTACGCTTAGTACTAGCTTTTTACTTAGTTTTTCTTTGCTGACATTTTGCATACTTTCATTTTGTGCTGTGGCTATTGCATCGTGGACGACCATTCCTCAAATACAAGCGATCGCAATTGCACAGGAAAAGTTAGCTGAGGCAAATTTACGTTTGGAGAGTGATGTTTCGAAGCGGCAAAGTTTGGAACAAAAGTTGCAGCGTAATTTGCGGATGGATCTTTTAACTGGCTTGGGTAACCGACTAATTCTGGAAGAGAAGATTAAGGAATTCTTTTTGTTAAGACCTCAAAAGTATAATAAATATGCGATAATGTTCTTGGATTTGGACAGGTTTAAACTTGTGAATGATAGTCTAGGTCATTTGGTTGGGGATGAGTTATTGGTAGAAGTTGCTAAAGTCATTAAGAAGAAAATTGGTCGCAAAGCCTTGGTTACTCGTATTGGAGGAGATGAATTTGTGATTTTCTTCAAGCGAGTTGCGCGCGCATCTAATATCGTTAACTTGGCAGACGATTTGTTATATGCGTTTCGAGAACCTTTTCAGGTAGGTGAATTTGAGCTCTCAACAACAGCTAGTATTGGTTTGGTGTTTGGAGATCAAAGGTATACTAAGTTCGATGAGCTGGTGAGAGATGCAGATGTTGCGATGTATCAATCCAAAAAACTTGGGCGTAATAGATATACTATATTCACTGAATTAATGCACGAAAAAGCTGTTACCGAGCATCAGATGGAAGATAAGATTCGCCAGGCTCTGGCTCATGATGGTTTTACGCTTATGTATCAACCAATTGTGAGTCTGCACGGCGAGGAAATCCTTGGCTTTGAGGCTCTGATTCGACTCAAAGATGGTGATGGTTATATCTCTCCAGGTAGGTTTATAGGAATAGCTGAGGAGAGTGGGTTGATTGTACCTATCACATGGTGGATTATTGAGGAATCTTGTCGAAGACTTCGAGGATGGCAGCAACAAGGACTTGATTTTTATGTGTCTCTTAATCTATCCAATAGGGTTTTATCCCAACCAGATCTAAAAAGAGCTTTAGAGAAGGCGCTTCGTAATCATAAAATCCAGGCCAGGTATTTGAGAATAGAGATCTTGGAATCTTCTGTGATGAATGAGTTGGCGATTATTAAGACAAATTTGCATGTACTTGCTGGTATGGGAATTAAGCTGGCGGTAGATGATTTTGGTACTGGATATTCTAATCTTTCTCGCCTTCATGAGATGCCAATTTCGACACTCAAAATAGACCGGTCTTTTGTGGTTAATATTGAAGACAAAGGCTTGGAGATTATGAAAACTATCCAAAGTTTGGCTGATGTTCTTGAGGTGGATACGGTAGTGGAAGGTGTGGAAACTGCTGAAGAATTGGATAAAATTAGAACTATATCCACCCAGCATGTCCAAGGGTATTATTTTGCCAAACCAATGCTAGCAGAGCAAGTTGCAGACTATTATCTAGAGCGCTCTAGTAATCATATTGAAAGCCAGCTTGAGGAGGTGTAGAAAATTTAGAAATAATATTATTACACCTTCAAAATTTCGTTCCATACCGTGGTGTAGCGGGGGGAGCGGTGTTCATTTTTCATTCTCCAGTTTTGTTTGAAGCCGTAGCGGGCTAGGTGGATTGTTTCTTGGCCGTAGCGGCGGTTGAGGTTGTCCATGGTTTGCATGATGGATTTTTGTTTTTGCTCATCTTCTTCGGTGGATTTATGAAACAAGCTTCTTCTGATTGGTTTGTCTTCCACTAAGCCGGTGGCGAAGATACCTGCTTTTTTGAACAGCACTCCTGGGCGATAGATTTTATCAAGGCAGTGTAGGGCGGCTTTGAGGATGTCTGGAGTGTAGTTGGTTTGGGTTTCGAAATGGTAGCTGGCGTTTTCGTGATAGTGATTCTGAGTATGTCTGCTGGTGCGCGCGAAGACTGCAATGCAGGAGGTCGCTTGGCCAGATTTGCGTAGCTTGCGACCGATGATTGTCGAATACATTGCCATGGCTTCTTGAAGTTCTTCAATATTGGTAACTGCTTTACCGAATGAGCGGGTGGAGCTGATCCCTTTTTTGGTTATTGGGTCTTTGTCTAGGTTGTAACAACGAATGTTGTTGAGTTCTTGGATTATTCTTGACCCTTGGATACTCAGGTGTTTGCGGCCGATGGCGCTATCCCACTGGCTTAACTGATAGGCATTGCGGATACCTTTTTCATTTAGTTTCTGGCTATTAGCTCGACCAACACCCCAAATATTTCTGACCTCAATAGATTTTAGGTGTTTCTCTAGCTCATTTGGATTGCTGTGTACTAGACTTACTATGCCTTGGTAGTGATTGCTGCTCCTAGAGTCTTTTTTGGCGATTTCATTGGCCACCTTTGCCAGGGTCTTGGTGCGCGCGAATCCGATGGAGACAGGAATGCCAGTATTTTGTTCTATGGTTTGTTTGAAGTGGTGGCCGATTTGTTGGGTTTCTTCAGGTGTGAGGTTGTCTTCAAATTCTAAAAAGGCTTCATCGATTGAATAAACTGCAGTTTTTTCTGGGTCGTGGAGCTGATAAATTGTGCTCATAACTCGTGTGGACATATCACCGTAGAGGGCATAATTAGAAGATAGTACCTGGCATTTCAATTGCTTGACTTGTTCTTTCCATTTGAACCAAGGGGCGCCCATAGGGATTCCTAGTTGCTTAACTTCGTTAGAGCGCGCTACAAAACACCCATCATTATTAGAGAGGACTACCACTGGCTTATGCCATAGCTGAGGGTTGAAAACCCGCTCACAAGATACATAAAAATTATTGCAGTCGATAATGGCAAACATATATAATATGTATTTTTTACCATAAATAAAGTAAATTTGTAAATATTTGCAACTTTAAAATACGTAAAAAATAGGCACCATGGCCTCCTGTTTGATTTAAGTGAGTCATTGGTACCTTATATTAATAAATAATAAACGGGAACCTTATTCGTACTTAAACAAACGCAATATCAACCGAGAATTATCTGGTTACAGATCCGACATTCCATATAATTCTTCAACCACCAAGTATAAAGTTAATTTATTTTTTTGTTATATTTTTGGATATTATATATTTTTGTGTTGCTGAATAGCATTCGGGAGACATATTCATAAATTGGAAGTTGAATATTACAATTATCTTCTGATGAAAATAGCTACAATATAGATTAGGTTTGTCCGGGTCTGTTAGCTGTGAAATCAATAAGTTGTTCTTATTAGTACTATTATGGAAAAATTTTGGACCTCTGTCAACTTATAAGCTACGGCGAACCTTCAAAGTCTTTATTTAATCATAAAAAGTGGACATTAGTTATTTAAGTTGAGGGGTTATTTTTGAATACCTGTGTATAACTTGTTGTCATTAGATAAAAGATATTCTTCCCAAGTCGTTCGTATTGACATGCCGAACTAAATTTCCTAGGCTTCAGAATATAACTAATAAAACAAGGTTTAGCTTATATGCTTTCAAACATGCCATTTAATAAACGTTCTTTACTTCTCTATATTGAGATATATGTAGGAGCAGGCTTGTTAGTTAATTTTTTAATTTTTTCTTTGGGTTGGCAGAATAATATGACACCACCTTACCCCACACTGGTGACTATACCGCCGGTGGTACATGCTGTAGGGTGGACATTGGTTTTGATGGCATTAGCTTTTGCTTCTTGGTGGCTACAAAGTCATTCTGGGCAGAGAATAAAAGTCTCTCAGAGATGGGTTTTTGCATATTTTGTCACCACTGTTATGTGGCCGCTTGTAACTCTCTCCACCGGTGTTATGTATGCCAGCATAATTTCATTTTTGATTAGTCTTATGGCGGGTGTTTGTGCTCTGTGGCTTACATTTCAGGCTTCTCGTGTGTATATATTACTCTTGGGTGTGCCAATTTTTTGGATGGTTTTTCAATTCTTGAATTCGATGAGCGGTTGGAGATTTGAGGTTGTGAATGAGATCATCGTGCCTTTTTTGGGCTGATTAATCGGGGTAATTTGACATACTTTTTCACTTTTTTCATAATCAGAGTATTATTTGTAAACACCTAGGATTAGTTTGTATGTTTTCTCGTGTACCGTTTGATAAACATTCATTAATTCTCTACATTGACGTGTATGTCGGTGTGGGATTATTGATTAATTTTTTAATATTTTCTTTTGGATGGCAGGATAATATGGCTCCTCCAGCCCCACCTCTCGTGGCTATACCTCCTGCTGTACATGCTATTGGATGGACATTGGTTTTGATAGCATTAGCTTTTGCTTCTTGGTGGCTACATAGTCACTCAGGTGAAAAAGTGAAGATATCTCAGAAGTGGATTTTTATTTATTTTGTCAGCACTGTATTATGGCCCCTTGTTGGTCTATCTACTGGTATCATGTATGCGGTTATAGTTTCTTTTTTGATTAGTTTGATGGCTGGTATCGTTGCACTTTGGTTGGCTGTTCAAGTTCATAAGAGTTATGCACTGCTACTAGGTGTTCCAATCGGTTGGATGTTGGTCCTATTCATTAATTCGATGGTGGGTTGGAGATTCGAACTAGTGAACGAGTTAATGGTACCATTTCTTGGTTGAGATTTTAGTAAAAGAACTAATTTGACATTATGTTATATATATGTTAGTGTATAAATACTGAATTCAAGAATTATAGAAATAATGGAATATCTTTTAGATAGGCTTAAAAATACTTTCTCCACAAAAAAATACTTATTTGTTGGTGCAGAGCAGTTGCTAGCTAGGAGTGTGTATTTGTTTACTAATGATACGTTGTTTTTCCAGATTGAGAAATTGTCTGATTCCGAAGTGTTAAGAGTTGCGTTTAGTGGGATTTATTCTCACCAGTTTACTAATTTGTTTGCCGCTAAAAAAGGTAAATGGATTAATTTTGGAGCCAGTCTTGGTAAAATTAAAACTATCTTAAACCGAGGTAGTTGTTTGAAAAGCCATCTAGAATTAGATGAGTTCGATAACGGAATCTTTACTTTTACTTATACGCATGAAAATTATTCTTTGGATAGAGATTTTGATATCTTGATCCAAGACATCGTTAATTTGGCTGAGGAGTATTTAAAATCTTTAGTCTTATTGAGCACTTTGAGCGAAGAACGTTCTGAAGAATTTGCTGCCTCTGTCTCTTTTATAGAGATGAGACGTCAAGGTGAAACTGAAATTAACTTTCACTTACGCAGACAGATACGCTATGCTATTCAAGCTGGCCACTTTGGTTAACTATTGTGTAAGTAATTAGCTAATTTTACTGTATTTATTTTGCCATGAATTTTAAGTATTCATGGTGTTTTTTTATTCTTTGTATTGATCGATAAATTCTTGAATTGTTAGACCTGATTGATTTACCATGGCTGCTATTTTGCGAGCTGTTTCGTTACTTAAGGTTCCTGTTTGCTTATTGATGTAATAATCAAGAACTATCTGAGGTGTATCTAATTTAAACCCTGGTATGGCTTTCATAAGCTTTGTCACTTCTTTTTGTTCTTTCTGTTTTTCTGCGTAGTAATCAGCTAATTCTGGATTATTAAGAATTTCAATTATTCTGTGTAGAGACTTAGGCATTTTTTTGGCAATTTTGAATTCTTTGCCGTTTTTCATCTTAAAGATAAGAGCGTAGCCATCGCTCAACTTAGAAACCATAGCCAAACCAATCACACCTTGTTCGGTAACTCCTGTTTGCTTAGCAATATCCCCAACCCTTAAAGTCGTGGCTGATTTGTTACTCATGTATGAAAGATCATTTTCGAATGATTTTACTCTTGAAAACATATCTTCAGTGTTTTCTTGTGATGTATTTGTTATAGGTTGTTCGAATGACATATAATTATAAGTATACATAAATATCCTGTGATTGACAATTAATTTTATTTGCTAAATGTAATTAGTATTTTGGTGTCATTTAAAAAATGAAAACTAGTATTGTAATTAATGCAAAAGAATCTAACACAAACATATTCCAAAGAATTAATTCCTTGTTGTTAGCTGATACGGACTTGACTCCACGATTTGACTTTTTAAAATCTAGAGGTTGCCTCGCTAATGATTACCAGCTAATGTGCGAGATTTTTAACTCTCCACTAATAATGAAAATCATTAATGGCGAATATGTCTGCACCATAGAAAAACTTAATGGCAAAAAAATAATGCAATCTTTAGATGATTATCTAGGTACAGATTATTCATATGTTGTTCTTTATCATTTGAGGTCAACTGGTGATTATTTAATACTGGCAGCTGCATTTATTTTTACTTGGGCTTTAGTGAGTGTTCCATTGGCGTATTTAAGAACCTTTGCTTCTCCTTCATTATATATTCTTGATTTTTTGGTTGTACTCCTTTCTTTGATTCCGGTAACTCAGTATTTTAGAAAGTTGTGTAGGCAGGACAGGGTGTTAAGTTGCAAGATAAGGTGTCGTTTCATTATGTACCGAGAATTGCTCAATGCTGTGGAGGCATATACCAAGACTTCATTATAGGTATTGAGAGTCTAAAAAGGGTGTTAAATTTTAGAGTTGGTTATTAACTGACTCTTTTTTGTGGTGTGTGGGTTTAATTGATTATAAGTTTACCAATTTTGGCTGGTGGGGTTGGGGTTGTGGAGGACTGTGGTGACCACTCCCCAGATAGTGAAGTCGGAGTTTTCGTCTAATTTGACGGGTTTGAATGATGGGTTGGCTGGGATTAGGTAGGTTCCGGTGGAGCTTTTGGAGAATCGCTTGACTGTGAATTCACCTTCTAAGACTGCAATAATGACATCGTTGTTGTTGGGGGTTTTGGATTTGTCCACGACTAATACGTCTCCAGGGTAGATGCCTGCACCAGTCATGGATTCGCCTTCGACACGCACTAGGAATGTCGAGGAGGGGTTTTGTATCAGCTGCTCGTTGAGATCGATGTGTCGCTCGATGTAGTCGTCTGCTGGGGAAGGGAAGCCGGCTTGAACTCGCCAGAGGAGCTCAGGAATTTTGATTTTGGACTCGGTCTTGACTGAGTAGATTTTCATTAAGGTTATGTATACCAGAAAAAAATGTTTTGAACAAGATTTTTCTTGACAAGAGAGTGTTTGTAGGGTTAGCTTAGCTAGCAAAAAGTAGTTTGGGTTTATTGAATTTTATAATGAATAGTCTAGTTTTAGAAACAAATTTAGATATAGCTACTCCATCGATTTTATTTTCTGGTTTGAAAGCCAGGGTAACCGGAAGGAAATTACCACCTTCTTCGCAATACAACATTCAGTATATATCTCCTTCTAAAAAAGATATTTCTGGAGCGGTTGGTGTTATTGATAAAAAATTAATTCAAATGGTTGATTATAGATCTGCATGTGAATTTTTGAATATTACTGTTGGTAGTCATGTTACTCTAGTTCCTGTGGAAGCTATCTTTGAGCAAGATGGATGGAGTATTCACCCATTGCAATCAATATATGATGGTATTGTTCCTGATATTCCATACGCAGTGTTTGACGAATATTATGTATCAAAAAAGTAGCCTAGATATTGTCTGGACCTACTTCGCTTACTATTTTGTGTTCCGTAGTTGTTATTTCGACTGCGGCTTTTTTTATTTCTTTTTGAGTCTATCTTGTAGGAATTCCATGAACTCATCTTTGAGATCGTCTCGGCTGAGAGCCATGTCTACTGTAGCCTTGAGGAAGCCTACTTTATCTCCGCAATCGTAACCGTGCTGGGTTGGTTTGAGACCGAATATTTCATTGCCTTCGGCGCAGAGATTGACAAAGGCGTCTGCAATGCGGATTTCGCCATCTCCTGCTGTAGATTCGCTGGATTTGAGTCTTCGTAAAACTTCTGGAGTCAAGATGGAATACCCGGCGTTGATAAGGTTGGAAGGGGCGTCTTCTTGCTTTGGTTTCTCCACAAATTTTTGGATTTGGACTACATTGTCTTGATCTGTGGTTTTGAAGTCGATTACTCCATATTTGCTGACGGCCTCCATGGGGACTTCATCGAGGGCAATCACTGGAGAGCGGTGCTCGCGGTAGATGTCGATCATTTTGCGCAAGGTCTTGTTGCTCTTCGGCATGAGATAATCAGGGAAGACAACGAGCACAGATTCGGTAGGGTCGATGAACTGCTCGGCGCAGAGAAGGGCGTGACCATCTCCTTGTTGGACTGGTTGGCGAACGTAGGCGAAGTTGGCGAGCTGAGAGATTTTTTCGACCTCGGCTAGTTTGTCGATTTTGTTTTTCTGGAGCAGGGAATACTCGAGTTCGGCGGATTTATCAAAATGGTTTTCGATAGCTGCTTTGCCACGGCCAGTGACGAAGATGATCTCCTCAATACCAGCTTCTACAGCCTCTTCGACAAGGTACTGAATAATTGGCTTGTCGACGATAGGGAGCATTTCTTTTGGTTGGGCTTTGGTTGCAGGGAGGAAGCGAGTTCCAGCTCCAGCAACACAAAAAATAGCTTTCTTGATTGGCATATATGAATAGTGTTTCGTTTAATTGCAATTAGTATAGGATAAGTATCTAAAAAGGTCAATTTATACCTTGACACTGTATATAACATTAGAGTGTTAAATGCTGGTGCTGAATTTCAAGAGGGTTATCGGGGTAGTGTTGAACCAGGTGGGTATATGACGATTAGTTTTGCTAATTTGTATCTAAAATATAAGATTATTAAAAATTGAGACTAGTTTATTCGAACTGGTCTTTTTTGTTCTTAATTGACAGTTTTTGGGAGTTGTGCGACAAGTATTTTTACGTACTTTTTTACTTATAGATGAGGATCTCACAATGGTTGATATTGTTTTACCAATCAAAGCTAATATCTTTACTCACTCATTTCTGAGTAGAGTGTTTATGTTTGATGACGAAAAAACTTTACTATTTACTGCAAAATCAATTCTTGAGATGACCCCCAAGCGTCTTGATGAAATAGCTGATCATACAACAATCTTTGCTAAGTTGAACAATTATTTTGAAGAGTATTTTACTTATGAAAAAATAGTAGTCTTGCAAGATTTGTATGAATCTCAAACCCTAGATACGGCTTCTTTGCGAGAAGCATTTATAGAAAAATTATATTTAATTCTTATCCATAGCATTGTTCCCAAAAATGAGTTCAAAAAACAGTATGACTCTTTCTTTAGCTCAGATATAAAGGTAGATATCGAGTTAGATGAAGAGGATCGTACGATAAGAAGGGAGATATATACTCTAAGATTAAATCTAGTAGAAAAAAGAATTTTGCTAGCAAAAAAAAGGGAAGAAAGAAGTGCTGGAATTTTTACACAGCTCGAAGATGAGATTCTGAATCTCCAAATTCAGCTAGATATACAAGAACTAAAACTGATGAATTTTGATGATCTTTGATATTCACCAATATTTCAAAAAATCGCTGTTCTCGATGTGGCAGCGATTGTTTTTGTAAAATTATTTTCTTGAAGGGCGGAATCGTGGGACTTTTTTGATCGAGATAATTTGTTCTTTTTTTACATTGGCGCGAATAGTGTCACCGACTTGAAGTTCATTAGGAATGTCGCGGTACTGTAAGGTTATCAGATCTTTTGGGGTGCGTACTGTGATGGTTTGCTGGTTCATGCTTATGGAATCAACTATTCCCACAATTACTCCACGGTTTCGCAGTCGGGTTTCGATAGTGTTACCTCTGTTTTGGCGATAGGGGAGTTGCTGGATAAAGTCTCGATTGCTATCTAAAGATTTATGAAGGCCGCTAGTAAAGGCTGCAATTCCGCCACCTGTGATCATTAATAATACGAAGATGCTAGCCAAAAATCGTTCGTGACGGACAAGAGGCCAGTCGGTGTGGCGATAGATAATATAGCAGATTACTAAGAGCATTATTCCAATTGCGACTAGTTCTATGAGTCCGTGGATTGCGATTTCCCAAGGAAGATTACCAAAAATGTCATAGGATATATTCAAGACAAACAAGTCCCGCAGGAATGTGGCAATTGCTAGAATACTAAATAATGAGAGGAAAAGGAGTGCAAGAGCAGTGAAAATATTTTTGATTACAAAGTACCTGGCCGACTTGGGTTTGGCTTCCGATATGTTTTGGAGGAGTTCTTTTTTTGACATACTAGGATTTGATTAATTTTTTGGCTTTGCTGCGGGCTTGAGATAGGCGAGATTTGGCAGAGTTGGAGGTGGTCTTGAGGATTTCGGCGATTTCTTTGATGGATAATTCTTCTAGATAAAACAAGACAAGCAAGTTTTTGTCGTTGGGTGGCAGCTTATCCAATACTTGTTTGACTTCGAGTTTGGAGATATTAACATCTTTTTTTCCGGGAATTAGACTGATCGAAGAAGTAAAAGGGTCGAATGAAAAGAATTTTGAATTTTTGCGAATAAGACTGACCGCTTCGTTATGAACAATACGATAGATCCAACTACTAAACTTAAGCCTGGGATTGTACCCGGCTAGGTTCTGATAGGCCTTGAGGAGACTACTGCTTACAACGTCATCAGCATCTTGCGAATTGAAGTTGAGTAGCCTCATGGCATAGCGATGGAGCTTGTCGTAATATCGCTCTACAATTACTTCAAACTTGTCTTTATCCCCCTGCAAAACGAGTTTTACAATATCTTGGTCGTTTTGTTTCATATCTAATTGCTATAAGTAATACGCACGAATTACAAAAAGGTAAAGTCGTCTTTGAAAATGAGTAACACAAACTATTTTCTATTACTAAAATATAGGTATATAATTATACTTCGATTATCTTTGCTTTTTCTGTATAAGATACCAGATTAGTTCTGGAAATATTTATTGAATTCCTAGATTTTGTTGTATAACAGCTGCCAGCACATTGGCTCCTACGCCTTTTGCAAAACTATAGAGTTCACTCCCTGCAGCTTTGGAGAATGACTTTAACTTTTCTGTGATTTTTTGTTCTTTTGTTACTGAATTTTGCAGAGACTCTGCGATATTTTTGAGACTATAAAACTCTTTTTGAATACTTGGATCAGCAGGTGGGTTGATGTTTTTGAATTCTTGTATAAGCTGATCGATATTGGTAGTACTTTGATTTACGTTACTAGAATTCAAAGAAAGTTGGGAATTGTTAGCATCAACTTTCTCCATATTGCCAAGTACAATAGTACAATTAGAGAAGCTGGATCCCTGTAAGAGGGCTTGCTGTGCAGAATTAATAATCTCTTCTTCCTTTCCGAGGACTCCGCTGATTGATTGCGTGACTTTTAGTTTGGCGCAATATGTGAATAGATCTAGGTAGATTTCATGTTGAGCGATAATTGATTCTTTCTGGTTAAGCTCTTCCAAGTAATGAGGCTCAATCACAACTTTACCTTCAGCAATGTATTCTTGAAATGTTTTGAAAAAGTCTTCGCGTAGTTGTAAGAAATTATCATCATTTATTTGTTCATTGGAAGTGAATGTAGCGATAATCTCATCAGGAAAAGATTCAAACTCAACAGCAAAACTGCTATCAGAAGTTAATTTTTGTATGTAGTGGACAAGGATTTCGTTAAGTTCTTTAATTCGAGTTTGGTATTCTTGTTTGATAGGTAGGTGAATAGATTTTGAAAAGCGATACTTTTGATTGTGTTCACCAAACTTAACCTTTCCTTCTTTTTCTAACTCTTCGAGTTCTTGTAAACTTCTTCTAGACAAATTATATAGATTTGCAAAGTCAATAATTATAAGCCCATTTTTATTTATTTGATTGTTAGATAAAGAAGTTGGTGTCAAAAATACTTTTAGTATTTTTTCATTTATTTTGTTCTCGGTCTTAAACTTCTTTCTAAAGCTTGGATTTGAAATGTATAAAGTTTTATTAAACTCATTATTGTAGATATTAGCATTTAGAATTCTATTGTTTATCAAATGAAAATCGTCCTTGAATAGATTATACCATAAATCTAAATTTTCTAATTTGTGTTCTCGTATTATGGTTTCGTCCTCAAAAATGCAGGATCTGATATTTAAGTCTTTAATTATATGTTGATATTTATTCGTAACAGCAGTTTTGTCATAAAAGCTTATACTTACATTAGATATTATTTTTGAATTAGCTATTGTTATATTTTTAAACTCTTTCAAGTTATGTAAGTTTACGATCGAATTTGATATATTAATTTCTAATGTACTTTTTTCTATAAAATCATAGCAGAAGTATTTAGATATATCTACATAATCCAGAATAAAACTATGATCATATTTAGCTTTTTTTAACTCATTTATTATTTTTTCACATTCATTATGTATCTCGAATTTTTCTTTGAACTTGCTATCTAGGCTATGAAAGATACTCAGTCCATCTTTATCACGAATTTTCCAATACCAGTCGATTTCAAAATCCGAATTAGATTTATTTAACTCAGTAAGTAGTTTTTTTATTAATTCATCATTTACCTTTATTTGACTTAGTTCATGTTTACCCCATGACTTTGTAAATCTTTTTTCTATTTGATTTTTTATGTTTTGTTTCATCATGATAATTGTTTTTTAATGTAGAAATTTCTGATTGTCTACTTATTGAGCTTATGCCAAAAGAAGCGACCCCCAAAAAAAGATTGGGGGTTATTCACAGACTTATCTCCGTTGAAAAAGAGATGAGCTCATATACACTTAAATCAAATTCTTAATGTTGACAAGGTTTTTAATTTTCTTTACTGTCAAATTATCGTTTATATAAAGCGATAATACACAGAAAAATACGTTGACATAAAAAGGAGAAACTCTTCATGAGTGATAACAATATTAATTATACTGTTGGCGATGCAATGCATGATACAGCATCTGGTTTCATTAATGATGGAATTGATGCAGTAGCTAACTTGTTTAATCCTTGGTCAGACGGTCGCCCACCTGGAGATGCTAATTATGATGAAAGTGGAAACACTACTGGCTACTCAGAAGATCGGGGTGGCTATATTCAAAATTACGATAGTCAAGGTAATGAAACGGATAAATATTATAGAGAATAGCCATTAATTTGGTAAGTTTTAAAATATTGGTTGGTGTATTTCTTTCTAAATACTACCATTCTTGAAGGCAGGCCAAATATGACGCGAGACGCAGCCTTCGAATTCGTTGTGGGAGTATTTCGGAAAACCCTCTTGAACATGCTTTTGGAAAGTGTGTTTCAATAATACTTATATTCCAAATCAATTTTATTTCTTATCTTATCTCGTTCGAAGCCCTTAGATCTTTTTTCTAAGGGTGCTTTTATTGGAGAATGATGTCATAGAGAGAAGATGCTAGGTCAATTGTATTGAGCAGTCTAACTAGTATGTATAGCGAACCTGTTCAGTGAGCCTGTTGAGTTAATAATACCGCATAAGTATCCTCCTAATCCCAGCTAGCAAGGTAAAGGCTTCTAAGCTTGACACAGTTCGCTCATAGTTAAGATTGAGCCTTCTGTATTTCATCAGCTGTGCAAAGG
>CALITC010000004.1 GCA_938041505.1 uncultured Patescibacteria group bacterium
GCTATACTTGCTATAATTATGGTGCTCAATTACATCATTGTAAAACCTTTTCAGTACGAATCACCGAGAGTGACATTGGCTGCAGAAGAAAATTCAAAAATTGTAAAAAAGTCAACAGTTTACAAGGGAGAAGTGATCAACCAACCAATCACGGAAAACTCTGCAGTAAACACTTTAATCAATGAAGACTACGACATTCTATCAAGTAATTACAGTGATATCGATTATGAAATTCTCACTGATAACGAACAGATTTTTAGTGTCTTAATCAAAGCTGACGAGTATAATTTTCCATACACTTACTCTCTCAACAATCAAAAAAGAATTGATCTCAAAGAGCTGTTTTTAGAAGAATCATATATTAAGAACATTTTGAATCTAGCCACTGCAGGCCAAGACACATACGCCCATAATCTTGGAATAAAGGAAAAAACAATTATAGTGTACAATACAGAAAATCAAGAAAAACAAGTTGATGCAAGTCTTATTGCTGGTTTCACCAAAATGGAAGTCCTTGAAGATATCCATCGAGAATTAGCAACTACAGAATTCCAAAGAAGAGAAAAACAAAAACTAGCCATCAAAAACGAAAAGTTAACCGCTGAACAGCTTGCAAAAACTAAAGACAACTATAATTGCCAAATCGAAAAATGTGTCGCTTTAACCTTTGATGATGGACCTGGAGAGTACACTGAGAGGGTGCTTGATATATTAAAAGAAGATCAGGTGAATGCGACTTTTTATGTCCTAGGTCTGCAAATTAGTAAGTTTCCTGACATCACCAAACGCATAACACAAGAAGGACACACCCTTGGAAACCACACATTTAATCACCCTGATCTACAAAGCATCAGTGAGGAAGAAGTATTTTCGGAAATTGCAAAAACTCAGAACCTTATATACGAATTAACTAACCATTTCCCCCTCACTTATAGACCGCCATACGGAAGCTCACGTGACATTTCTGCCAATTATTTAATGGATGAAATACTCTGGAATGTTGACACTCGCGATTGGGAAAACAAAGATACTGCAGAAATTATTCGTTTGGCTACTACAGATATAAAGCCGGGCTCTGTGATTCTCATGCATGATATTTTTGAACCAACAGTAGATGCCCTACCATCAATAGTAAAAATTTTAAAATCAAAAGGGTTTGTATTTGCAACTGTTGAGGATCTGTTGATAAATAACGAGTCAGACTTTACCCCTGCTGCTAGACAAGTTCAATCTCTAAACGAGATAACAGAAACTATTGACGTTTCAAAATAATCAATATACTATTGAGGCATGATCTCATTGGTGGACAAAGACAGTATAGCCTATGGTGTATACGCAGGTTGCCTTGAAGTACTCCTGTTTATTGTTCTGTTTGTTGCAGATTTTTATCTAAGAGAGGGTTACGAATTTGTTTTAAGTTTTTGTATCTTCACTCTTCCAATAATTCTTGGAGTTTTGTTTATCAAGCACTCAATTGTCAAAGCCCATACGGAACAGCCAAAAATTACTGGTTATATGCTTTTCAACGAAGGCTATACAACGGGTCTGACCGCTATAATTACTTTTGTTGCAATTATGCGGTTCTCCAGTATAGTCGCCTACATTACCGAGATGGACTTTAGCAACTTGAATCGACACATATTCTTCTGGATATATCAAGATATTGTTATTATTGGTATGGGTTTAATTAGTAGCATTCTCATAAGCTACACCTTCTATCACCTAGTCTGCCACCACAAAAACCATAAACATCATCACACCTTACGAAGACTGCCAGGCAAAGTAAGTCCCAAAAAAACACAAAATAAATCGACAAAAAAGAGTAAGAAGAAATCCAAAACCACCACAAAAAAAGCCCTTAAAAAATGAATTTAGAGCAAAAACTCATACATATATTCAAACAAAATATTAACGAAGATCGGCGAGATTTCTTTCCAAAATTCTACCAAACATTCCCCGGTGGGTATGCCGAAGGCGATATCAGACTTGGAGTTACTGTACCTCTAGTACGAGATACAATCAAAGACTTTAGACACTCACCTCTATCAGATATAAAAGCAACCTTACGCAGTAAATATCATGAGGTGCGTCTTGCAAGTTTACTACTATTGGTATGGAAATATCAGCACTCCAAAATCTCTGAAGAATCCAAACAAATTGTGGACATTTATTTGGACAATTTTGATTACATAAACAATTGGGATCTAGTAGATGCATCAAGCTATAAAATCCTTGGACATTATTATTATCACAATAATCTAAACCTCACCAAACATGCCAAAGCAAATCACTTCTGGGAAAAGAGAATTGGTATTGTAGCGAACTTTTATTTTATTAAAAACAACAACCTAGAGCCAATTTACACCTCAACTAAGTACATCCTTCAAGACAATCATCGATATACCAAATATCTCATAAAGCAAAATCACCTTACTCAAAAACAAGTACAACCATGGATCAGTTTGGTTCACAAAGCTACAGGGTGGATGCTACGCGAAGCTGGCAAAAGGGACAAAAAAAGACTAATAGAGTTCCTTCACAAACACAACAAACAACTACCTTCAGTGCTGCGATCTTACGCTACAGAAAAATTTTCCAAAGAAGAAAAGGCATATGTTCGTACCGGTTCTTTGCAAAAAAAAGAAAGCCTAAGTTAATCCCTAGACTTCTTTCCATTGCTGGACTTAAATACCGTTACTACAAGTTCGACATATGTCGAAATTTTCCGAAAAAGCAACATATAATGTATTTAATAAATTCGCTTGAAAAGAAACGAATCTGAACTTATGCTGATATACAAAGTATTTTTTGTCAACAGCACTAATATGGTAACTTAGATTGATTTTACAAACTCAGCTAATTCATCAAGTTTAATTTTCTTCTCGCCATCAGCTGTACGAACACTCACCATCCTATTATCTACATCTTTAGGACCAGTAATAATGATCAGAGGGATTTTATCAAGCTCAGCGGTGCGAATTTTTTTACCAAGAGATTCCGCTTCGTCGTCGACAACCACCTCTATATCATTGTATTTAAGAGGTTTCATAAGCGGGTTATACTTCAACACAGTGACTATCTCCTGAACGTAGCCAAGAACTTCTTCGGAGTTATTAACAGTCAAGATACGCACCTGTTCTGGAGCAATCCAAAAAGGGAAGCGGCCGCCAAAATGCTCAATCATAATAGCTAAAAATCTCTCCAAAGAACCACTAATCGCCCGGTGAATTACGACAGGACGCTCTTTATCGCCGTCTTCATTAATAAAATTCAAATCAAATTTTTCTGGAAGATTAAAATCACACTGGATGGTCGCTAATTGCCATTCTCGATCGAGAACATCTTTAAACTGAAAATCTAGTTTAGGACCGTAAAACGCAGCTTCTCCTTCTACTCGAGTGTACGGCAGCTCATTCTCTTTTGCCGCCTCTTCTAGTGCAGCCTCAGCTTTATCCCAAATTTCATCACTTCCCAAATATTTAGAAGAATCCTTACCACGCACAGAAAAACTTACCCAGAAGTCTCCAAGCATACCCATTGTCTGATAGAATTCTCGGATAACACTGACGATTTTAGAAACCTCTTCTCCGATCTGATCAACCCTACAGAACAAGTGTCCATCATCTTGGGTTATGGCTCGCACTCGAGTAAGCCCACTAAGCTGCCCGCTCTTTTCATCTCGGTAAACAGTTGCTGGCTCAAAATACCGAATCGGCATCTCCTTATAACTAAACTGATTGTCTGCAAATATCTGCATATGGTGAGGACAATTCATCGGCTTCAAGATGAACTGATCCTCCTTCCCCTGCACTCGAAACAGTTCATCGCCAAATTTTGCTGCATGGCCAGAAGTTTCGTACAAATCAAGACGAGCGATATGCGGAGTCCATACCCTAGAATAACCGACATCTTTGTGGAGCTGCCACAAATAATCTTCAACTCTTTGGCGAAGCTTCATCCCCTTAGGTTGTAGCAATGGCAAGCCAGCACCAACCTGCTCAGAGATCGTAAATAGCTTCATTTCTTTACCAAGCTTGCGATGATCTCGGTTCTTAGCCTCATTACGATTGAATATATACTCACCTAATATCTCATCATTATCGAAAACTAAGCCATAGATTCTCTGAAGTTGGATACCTCGCTCTGCATCTCCACGCCAATACGCCCCACTTATTTTATCTAGCTTAAAACCAAGCGTCATTTTTTCTTTATCGTTCTTCAGGCCATTAAGATCAACAAGACTTTCAATATGCGGCCCCTTGCATAGATCTTCAAATAATATTTCACCAGTAGAATCATCTACAAGTCTGTACAAAGTAACCTGTGAAGGTTTTTCCACACTATCTAACAACTCTTTCTCTTCGAGATGTAACTGTGTAGTGCCTTTGGTTGCAATATCCTGCAATAACTCAACTTTGAGTGGTTGTTTAGCATCTCTGAACATAACAATAGCATCTTCAATAGCCATGGTTTGCTTCTTGAATACAAGCGGTCTATAGAGAAGTTCTTTTATCTTACCTTCAATAAGCTCCAAGTCCTCAGGAATAAGTGTACGCGGTAACAAAAAATCATAATAACAACCATTAGAAATGACCGGACCCACTCCAAATTGAGCCTCAGGAAACATTTCATGAACTGCTGCTGCTAGTATATGAGCGAAAGAATGACGCTTAGTATCTAGTTGAAGATCGGCAGAGTTTTTTGGTACAGACATGAAAATTTTAAAATAAATAATTGACTAATAAGTATAAAGACAGATTGAATTACAATACTACCTGTATACTAAATCACAATAAGGATAGTTCTGCATTAAACCTAATGAAATCAGGTAAAATTGTCAAGAATACACATTATTCATAAGATTGCTGCATACACTTTTTACATACATAACTTCCTAGCAAAGTAGCTACAAAGAGAATAAAAGCAATCACAAAAACAGACTTTCCTAGTATCACACTCGACCCCAAAAGCACAACGGTAATCATCCCAGGAAAGGTTCCCCAGAATGTTCCCCAGAAATAAGCTCTCCAAGGAATTTTGGTAAGACCAAACCCATAACTTACTAAGTCAAAAGGAACCCAAAGTAAACGAGATATAAATACATAAAAAAAACTTGCTTTTCCTAGTTTTTTCGAAGTTTGTTTTAGAAGAGGAATCTTGGACAAAGGGTCGCTATCACCTGCGAAGTATCGAGCAACCAAAAATGAGCTATTGGCAGCCATATTCTCACCGAATATCGTAATTAACATACCATAAAAAGGGCCAAATACAGCACCAGTTATAATTGTAAGGATGGAGGCTGGTAAAAACACAAAAGGCCGAAGCACATATATGACCAAAATAATAAGCGGCCCCAGCACAGCCTTACTCTTCAAAAAATCCTGTACTCGAAGCACATAGCTTTCCAGAACAACTCGCAACGCTTCCAAGGCACCCATCTCAGGGCGCTGTTCAATTGCCAAACTAGTCTGATATAAAATATAAACAATAAAAGCTGTAATTGTAAATCCCCAGAGCATTAAAAGCCCTTTTTTGAAGTGCGATAACTCTAGCATTAATCATAATTAATAGATAAAAATATTAGAACTGTCAACCATACCCCCCTATGGTATTGACAAAAGCAAAGTTATCGTTTAATTTTAGATTAATTTATGTCTAAACTTATAGTAATTGGTTCAGGTTCAGGAGGGCTTACAGCAGCAATCGGGTTGGCAAAAGTAGGATACAACGTCACCATCATAGAAAAAGAACACATTGGAGGTGATTGCACTAACTTTGGATGCATTCCAAGTAAGACTCTTCTTCAAGAAGCAAAAAGACTTCATCAAGCATATAAAACTTTGAACAAAAAGCATGATAACGAATATTCAAAGTTAGCTGAAGGCGTTCTTCAAAGAACCAGGGATGTTGTTGGCTCATTCCAAGCTCACGAATCAGAAGAATGGTTGCAAGAAAATAACGTCTCTCTCGTAAGAGGGGAGGCTAAATTCACAAGCCCCAAATCAATACATGTAGGAGGTATTGATCTTAATTTTGATAAATGTGTCATTGCCACTGGCTCCAGGGCCGCCACACCTCCCCTCAAAGGCTTAGGAGACACACCGTATCTGACCAACAAAAATATATTTGATCTCAAAAAAGTGCCTAAGCGATTGGCTATAATTGGTAACGGTGTGATTGCAGTTGAGATGGGTGAAGCTTTTGCAATGCTTGGTTCTAAAGTAACCATTATAGGGAGAAGACAAACCATTCTCAATAGCTCTGACCCAGAAATGAAAGCCCGCCTTATGCACAAACTTGAAGATCTTGGCATTAAATTTTTGGGAGCAAGTACAAAAGAAGTGTCATATAAGAAGGGAATTTTCCATTTGAAAGGTGAGGAGTTGGATATTGAAGCTGAGCAACTATTAGTAGCAACCGGCCGCACACCCAATATAGACCTAGATCTAAAAAAGGCGAAGGTGGAATACACAGCCAAAGGTATTAATGCCAAAGCCACCACTCAAACAAGCAACCGCAATATCTACGCTATAGGAGACTGCGTAAGCGGAGTTCCAAAATTCACCCACTTTGCATATCACATGGGGAAAGCAGTTAATACTAATTTAATCATTCAAAAATACACAAAACTTCCTATACATATTGCTAAAATCAAGCCTTCTTACAACCCTGCGGTAATCTACACCTCCACAGAGCTAGCAGAAGCAGGTATGAGTGAAAATGAAGCCAAAAAAACCTACCACACTGTCAAAACATTCACTTTGGATTTCAAATCACTAGACCGTGCCATAACCAATAACGAAGAAGGTGCGATAAAAATAATAACCGCTGGCTTTATGGGACGAGTAGTCGGAGTTTCAATCTACGCGGCACGAGCTGGAGAAATACTCCCTGAATTCCAAACCATGATAGTTGAAAAAAGAAACATGCTTTATTTTAATAAACTAATAAGAGCCTATCCAACATACACCGCAAACCTCGACGGATTCTTCAAACAGTGGTTATTCTCATTAGTCTCAAAAAAGAAATAGCTCCTGATGGAGCCATTTTTTAAACGAAGCTACCTACAAAAATTTTATTTTTTCTTTGCTTTTGTACTCACTTTTTTGATGGTTTTTTTGGATGCTGGTTTTTTGGCTGGTACCTTCTTTTTTGTTATCTTCTTCTTGACTTCTTTTGGTGTCTCGTCGATCTTAGCAGCTCCGCTTGCTGCGTTTTGATTAGCTTTTGAACCATTCCGAAAAGCAAAGAAAAGTGCCAGTGCAGATAAGCCTAAAGCCAACCATCCAACAAAGCCTGGAAACCCACTTTCATTATTATTCTCAGCGTTGACGATGTCACTTACTTGAGTTTTGATCGGATCTAAAATCTCCACATCATCACCTTCTACGTCCACACCATAAGAAAGCACATAATTATCCAGATAATTCTGCTCTACTTCCCACTCAATAGTTCCAGCTCCATCAGGAACCTCAGCTAAAAATTGAAATTCTTCTGCCTGACCACTTGGAATAAAAGTTCTACCACTCCATTCAATCGATGATACGTTGCCTTCATCATCTTGCTCAGATACATTATTCCAGCGATCTTTTGCAAAAGTACGCACATTAGTCACTCCTTGAGGAATATAAATTTTAATACCGTTCGTTGGCTGCTCACGCTCACTTACAACTTGTACGGAAAAAAGCTGCTTTGCACCTAATTCAACCACTTCAGGCTCTATGGAAACTTCTGCAGAAGCCGTGACAAAACTTGATGCTAAAAGCAGCATGCTAGTAAAAATTATTAAAAAGTGTTTCATATGATACAATCATATACCTCACACAAATACTAGTCAAGTTCTGGGGTGCCTAACTTTCTTTTGGCCTCTCTTGAATCATCGCACCAAGGGCATTAAGCCTTTTAGGTAAATCTTGATAACCCCGGTATACTTGATAGGTATCTACTAGCGTTGAAGATCCTTTCGCCGCCATCATGGCAAGCATCAATATAACTGTAGGCCTCAGGGCATTTGGGCTGGTAGTGACAGACCCTGTGAGTTGAGTTGCGCCTGAAATTCTAAGCGCATGTTCTCCGATCATAGTAATTGAAGCACCTAGCTTGTTTAGATCTTCTACGAACATTTTATTTCGTCCATTAAACATCCAATCATGATATTGAGACTCTCCACTAGCTTGGGTGCAAATCAAAACAAAAAATGGCGCATTATCTGGATTAATACCTGGATAAGTGCTAGGTTTAATAACTAAATCCACAGCCTGAAGTTGACTTGGGTAAATCTCAATATCTATCAAGATAGTTCGGTCATTTTTAGATAGATATTCTTCAGAAATTTTACACTCTAGACCCATATCCTGCAGCCAAGCTATTTCAAACTCGATATATCTTCGAGGACAGCGACGAATAGTAAGTTGTGAATTTGTAACAATTCCTGCTGTCAACAAAGTCATACACTCAATCGGATCTTCAGAATTGTAATATTCATAGTCTTCTTTATTAATCTCTTTTTTCCCATGCACTACAAGCTCTCCTGAAGAGTCGTTCTCAATTTGCACACCCAAACCTTGCAAGAACTGAATCACTTCCATGACCATATAATTCGTACTTGCACCTCTAATAATAGTTTTCCCAGGAATCCCCGCGGCTGCAATTAATAAATTCTCAGTAGCAGTATCTCCCTTCTCTCGCATCAAAATAATATTTGGTGCTAAGTTATCAGCCTTTACAGAAAAATACAATTCTGATTTATCACCCACCTCTTTCTTAACTGAGCTAATATCAACACCAAGCTGTTCCAAACCTTTCAAATGAGGAGTGACCGTTCTGGTACCCAAATTACAACCACTTGGTATCGGTAAATAAAAATCCTGATCTCGGTGTATCAAAGCACCCATTAACATGATCACAGTACGAGTCCTGGAGGCAGATGTATAGTTCATTTGATCTATACTAAACTTCTCTGGAGGTATTATTTCTATAGAGTTGGAGTTATCCTCAAGCCACTGGAAAGAGACCCCTATCGACTCAAATACTTCTAAAATTCTATAAACCTCTTCAATTCTAGGAATGTCATGAAGTACTGTCCTCCCTTTATTCAACAGGCTAGCGCAAAGTAAGCCCATCGCTCCATTCTTAGAAGTATTCACGGAAATCTCACCAGATAATTGTTGGCCACCTTCAATAAGGAAACTCTTAGCCGGCAGAGGTATGCAGTTGTTATGCAAAACCTGAATATAACTACGAACATCTGACTCGCTCAGCACCATCTCGCCAGCTTCCCATTTAGAGAGCTCATCAGGCGTAATTTTTAACTCTTCAACCATCGTATCAAAGTCAATCCCAGACTCTTCTCTAATAAGCTTCAACCATGACCCAGATACTATATTGTTTTCCATATCTAACATATTATATAGATCAAATACAAGATGATCAACCTATTGTCAACTTATCAAAACCCTATAAAAGCACTTTCCGTATAGAGATAATGTTTGACAAAATATTAGATTTCAATCTTACTTTAGAAAGATCATAAGTATTGGTGAGGTGGCTGAGTGGTCGAAAGCGGCACACTGCTAACGTGTTAAAGGGTAAAACCTTTCGTGGGTTCGAATCCCATCCTCACCTCCACAAAAAACATCCATTTGATTATAAAAAATTTCAAATGGATGTTTTTTTCGTTCCGATACAATTTAACAACCCTGCGCTTGCTGTGATGCATCCGAAGTATTACACAGAACATCAGTCCTAGAAACAAACTGTCCAACAATAAAGACTATCGTATAAGCTAGTACCGTGATAACTAAACCTATGATCGCATTCTTAAGAGTATCGAGACCTGCTTTGTATTTGCTATTATCGCCAGCAGATGTAATCATTAAGAACCCACCAATAACGATGAAAATAACCGCCACAGCCGCAGAGATATAAGTAAGTGTAACCGCAATAGAAATAATTATAGAAACAACATTATTTCCAACCGCTTCAGGATCTGCAGTACCTTCTCCTCTAGGTGTACCCGCTAAACAAGAATTTGTATTGAAGGTATCACAAACATCTTGAGCATACGCCTCCAAACCCAAAGACTGGGCAAAAACAGGGACGAATAGAGCTAAAATCCCTCCAAGTAGGATAGACCAGAAGATAATCTGCTTCAGTCGGTATTTAATCACTGAGTTATCTCTCATAATTAGGTTTTATATATTAAGTAATATATTAATACTAACACGTTGTCAACGCCTACAATAAATTAATAAAGTCAGTTGACAGCTAGATAAGAAAAATTATGAGAAAAAAGACTTTTGACAAAATACTATAACTCGTCTCATATAGATATTACAGGAAGTAGTATGTTTGAAAATATTTTAACCCCATCAGATCAATTAAAGAAAGAGTGTCGCAAATTGACAGAGCATGTGACTACAACGCTAATAAAAAGACCTTCAGGAGGGCTATCTAGATTAGCTACCAAAAACAATGTCATCTTCAATACCAACGATCAAAATATACAATTGGTAATTATTGGAGGTAGTAGAACAACAACATGTATCTACAATCAAGAAACAAGAGAACTGGGAGAAGAATCGACCTCACCCACCCCTACTCTCGATGATAGAGAAATCCTAAAATCTCATATTCAAAAAATTTACAAAGGGGCATCTACATTAATCGTTAACTTTGCGTTCCCAGTAAAACCAACAATACGAGATGGAAAACTCGAAGGTGTCTTAGTGCGCGGCACAAAACAGCACTCCTTAAAAAATTTGGTTAACAAAGAGATTGGCTCATTCGTCGAAGAGGTTTTAGGAGAAGATGTAAATGCGATTATCATTAATGATATCACAGCCCTGCTATATGGCTTTCAGGAACGAGAAGTTTTTTTGGCTGGTATCGTAGGCACAGGGGTAAATTTTGGACTTACTCAAGACGAGTACTCGATTAATCTAGAAGCGGGAAATTATAGCGATTTTTCTCCAAGCAAAAGCACGTTAT
Source organism: uncultured Patescibacteria group bacterium (assembly GCA_938041505.1). Taxonomy (GTDB): domain Bacteria; phylum Patescibacteriota; class JACMRA01; order JACMRA01; family JACMRA01; genus CALITC01. Next base: position 10,990 of record CALITC010000004.1, read on the forward strand.
TTATCGACAAAGAAAGCAACAATAGAGGACAACAACTTTGGGAAAAAGCCATTTCTGGAAAATATTTAAAGGACCATTTTAATTTCTGGGCACAAGAATACGGCGTTCCAAAACGCCTTACAAATTCGACTCAATTGGATACTCTCACAGAGCCAAAAGCTCGAGAATTAGGTAACAAAATTATACAAGCTTCTGCCCAAAAAACAGCCGTCACTATGGCCGCAATTGCAGAAGCAACCGGTTTTAACGATTTTGTCTTGGAAGGTAGTGTTATGTGGAAGGCATATGGCTACTTTGATCAAGTCACTAAGACACTCTATGATTTAGGTCATTCAGAAACAAGTTGCATCGAATCTAACAGACCATTTCATAACCTTATTGAATTTGTTAAATATTCAAAATAATTCAGCCTGACTACTCAAGGACTTTATATGTTCCTCCATCACTCTGCTCAACCTGGCCAAGAAGCTCAAGTTTTGTAATTTCACCAGCAATATTGTCTGTCAGCTTAAAATAGGCAATGAGCTCATCAAGTGTAAGGTAACGCACTTTCGATTCCGAAACATTAGCTTCAATATGAAAATGACTTAGCAAACTATGGCTATCCGTAAGCACTGGACTACCTTGCTCAATAAGTAGTCTATTCCCTGCCACAGATGCTTCAAAATAGTCCACAGTAGGAGTTAAAACTGTTTTACGCATCTTCTTTGCGCACTCAGCCGTAATTAAGCTACCAGATTTTATAGCTGCTTGAGCAACTAACATTTGATCCGATAACGCTGCAATAATTCTATTGCGTTGTGGAAACGAGTATTTGGTTGGCTTAAAACCGGGCGGGTATTCACTTAAGATTAATCCTTTTCGATCGATAATTTGTGTTTTTAACGATAAATTACTCTTAGGGTAGAATGTTTCATCGTCAAGACCTCCACCAAGAACTCCGATGGTAACTCTGCTATTTTTAACGGCAAGCTCGTGTGCGTATTTATCTACACCAAAAGCCAGCCCGGATATAATTGCCACGCCTTGTGCCATCAAAGGCGGTAGCATGTTATCTAATATTTTTAAAGTATGTTTACTCATTTGCCGAGAACCCACAACACCCAGAGAAGGGGTATCTAAGGCTCTAAGTTCACCTTCATACCAGAGCACCAAAGGTGGTTTATCTAGAGCATGAAGCTTGGCCGGGTAGTGAGGATCTAAGATCGATAGGCATTGAAAATCTCCGATAGGGACAATACCTTTTTTGTTAAATTTATCTTGCAATTTGGGAAATAGTTTGTATTCATCACTGGCAGCATCGACAAGAGTCCCATATGCCTCGAGCAAGCGATTGTATTGTACAAAACTCAGACCACCACTCACAAGAGCAATTAATAATTCGCGTTCATTCATGATTAATACTCCATTAACCCATAAAAAGTGATTTTTGTAAAGATAAAAGCCTACTAGGTTAAGGTTAAACTAGCCTTTAGTAACCAGCAAAAGTATACCGCCCACGATCATCAGTAGCACCAGACCAATCACTACGTATCTCCAGCCATCATTTGTAGATACATCCAATGCAAGGTTGTCTTTTTGTTCTTCTTCAGGCATATAAAGCACTGTCAGAGAATCAGTAGCCTCTGGAGCAAGTTTTGTAAAATCAGAATTAACCAGCTGAACTCGCACCGTTTTTTGACCCTCTGTGTCATAAATAACACCTAACTCATTAAAACTAAATTCAGATTTTGGCCAAATAGTTTTGACAGGGGTATTGTCTACGAATATTTGCAAATACCCTTTCTTTCCATCTACCTCAGCTCCAGTTTCAAAATCAGACAACAACTCAAAATTATCTACTTGTAACAAGAACTTCTGATTGCCATCCAGACTCTGATCCAATCTATCTTTGCGTGGCTCCACAATTGCAAGTCGCGGCAACCCAACATTTATCGAATCATTAAAATTCGTCTTTGTACTCAAAGTAGACTGATATGGTAATACATCTCCTGTTACATTGGTTAGCGCAAATATCAGTCTCAGATTATCGCTATCAGGGATTTTATCAAACTCAATATCTTCAGAATCAAACACTACAAAATGAACACCACCTTCTTGTTCTACACTGTTATTAATAGTTGCGATAAAATTCTCATTTTTTACCTCATTGAAATATATATTGAGTTTTCCAAGTCCATCCTCAGGCTTTGTTGTGCTAGATAAACGAAAATTAGAGAGTTCTATCTTAAACTCATGGTTAATGCCGTCAGCTAAAACTATACCTGGCTTAGGAGCTACAATATCCACCTGAGGTTTGGTCGTAACATTGGCAAAATCAAAACTAAAACCAACCTTAGTAAGAGGTACAGCTGGAGCTTTTGTTGTACTATCGATGTAGACTATAATAATCTTATTAGGCCCATCTTCTAATTTATCCTTAAACAAAGATGTTGGGATTGGACTAGAGCCATGCTCAAACAATAGGTTCTCCTCTTGCGAATCATCACCCTTATATATCTTCAACCAACCACCACCTGCCGCAGGAAAGTCTCGATAGCTAAGATCTAAGCTCGCGGCATTCCAGCGATACCTGATTTCATCATCAAGCGTAAGTGTGCCATCAAAAACCCAATTATTATTACCGGCTTTATTGACATCCAAAGTTTCTCCGTTTTTAGTAACGCGAGGAATTTCCAACAAAATCTTGTTAGTACTAGATTGTGCAATGGCCGCTAGACCAGTAAGTAAAAAACTCCCCAAAACTATAATCGTCACCAAATATTTCATTACATTCTTCCAAGTCATGTAGATACGTTACTAAAAAGGATAGACTAGCATATTGTCGTTGTCAAACGTTACCTTCTCAACCAATTTACTCAGCGTCCATAATGGCCTTCGGAACCATATCAGGAGAAACTCTAAATATAGTATAAGCCGCTTCTCTATCAATTTCATTAAGCAAAGTCATAAAAATTGTCATTCCATCTTGCTTGAATTCAACAAGCGGATCTTTTTGAGAATAACCACGCATTCGCACACTATCACTTAAGTGATCAATACTTACCAAGTGCTCAGTCCACAAAACATCAATTGCTCGCAAGAATATATATCGCGTCATAGCACTTTGAGATTTTACATCGAATGTAGACCATCGTTCTTTGAGGGTATTCACAATCTTGTCTGTAAGTGTATTGGTAGTTTTATCGATACCGTACTTGTAGTCCTTAAGGAGATTTTTCAAAGAATCAACCTTGAACTCATCCAGCTTAACTATACCTGTTAGTTGCTCAGATAGCGCAGAGACCTTCTCATCAAACTTCTTAGACTTTGGACCATCGGCTAAGGCATCTTGGACCGAGAGATAGACTGTTCGTTCCAGTGCGTCATGAACTTCTTGATCATATGAAAAATCTTCGTTCATCAATACTTTTTTGCGCCGAGAATAAATAACTGTGCGCTGCCTATTGATAACATCATCATATTCTGTGACGTGTTTGCGCACATCGTAGTTCTGACCTTCGATTTTTTTCTGAGCCTCTTCGACCAAGTTCGATAAGAGCTTGTTCTGAATCGCCTCGTCATCTGCCACAGGCAGAATATTATAGTATCCAATACGGTCACCTCCAAAGACTCGAAGAATGTAATCTTCCAAAGAAATATAGAACTGACTCGCTCCTGGATCTCCTTGTCGTCCACTACGACCTCGAAGTTGGTTATCAATACGCCGGGACTCATGTCGCTCAGTACCAATTACAAATAAACCTCCCAGAGCTTTGACTTCTTCATGATCTGCCTTCCACTGCTTGAGGTCTTTTTTATCTTCAGGAACCTCACCCCCAAGTTTAATATCAACACCGCGACCAGCAATATTTGTCGCCAAGGTAACAGCTCCTTTGATACCAGCACTACTCACAATACGCGCCTCTTGTTCGTGATTTTTTGCATTCAATACTTGATGCTTAACCCCAATATCTGATAGAGCTTTGCTAAGAGATTGGTTCTTATCAATCGAAGTTGTACCAATTAGCACAGGTTGGCCAGTCTCATTAATCGCCTTAATATCTCGAGCAATTGCTTTGAATTTACCAGGTTCGTTCTTAAAAATCTTATCAACAAAATCCTTACGCACAATTGGCCTATTAGTTGGAATAGATACTACAAGCAATTTATAGATCTTAAATAGCTCCTCAGATTCGGTAGCTGCTGTACCAGTCATACCTGCAAGCTTATCGTAGAGACGGAAATAATTTTGGAAGGTAATTGTCGCTACAGTTTTGCTTTCTGGTTGAATATTAACCCCTTCTTTGGCTTCAATAGCTTGATGCAAGCCTTGATTATAACGCCGGCCAAACATAAGTCGTCCAGTATTCTCATCCACAATCACAATCTCCCCGTCTCGGACCACATATTCTTTCTCCCTCTTGAACACCGCTTCAGCTTTGAGAGCTTGATCAAGATGGTGAACAAGAACTACATTCTTCGGGTCAAGGTATAGATTCTCCACCCCTAGAATTCGCTCCACTTTCTCCATTCCAAGTTCGGACAATGTCACAGTTTTTCGCTTCTCATCGACTTCATAATCAATATCTGGAGTTAGCTTGCGAGTAACTGTAGCAAATTGCTTATAACGGTTACCAGAGTCACTAGCTTGTGAGGAGATAATCAAAGGAGTGCGAGCTTCATCAATAAGAATCGAGTCAACCTCATCTATTATCGCTACCTTGTGACCAGCTCGTTGTGCAACCTCCTCTGGGGTATTAGCCATATTGTCACGCAAGTAATCAAAACCAAATTCAGAATTTACCCCGTATACAATATCTACTACGGCTTTGTTATCAGCATCATAGTAAGCTCTTTTACGTTCACAAGGAACCAAATGCTCCACATCAAGGACCGTTCGAGAATCCTGCTGCTCGCCATCTTCTAATGTATCAACTTGCCCAAGATCTCGCTTTCGATCAGAGGCATCATCTGCTTGCGCTCCTAACTTGAAATAAAACGAAGCTTGGTTTTGGATAACTCCGATAGTCAGACCCAAATAATCGAATACCTGCCCCATCCAACTAGCATCACGACGCGCTAAATAATCATTCACCGTTACCAAATGCACCTGATTCTCTTCAGGTAAAGCATTGAGATAGGTAGCCAAAGTTGAAACCAAAGTTTTACCTTCTCCTGTTTTCATCTCAGCCACACGCCCTTCATTAAGCACCATTCCCCCAAGAAGTTGTACAGGGTAATGCTTTTGACCAATTGCGCGAAAAGCAGCCTCACGAACCACTGCAAACACCTCAGGCATCATTTGTCCCAACTTCTTGTCTAAGGCGTCACCCTTGAGACCTTGTAATTGTTTACGAAAGTACGGAGTCTTCGCCTTCAGTTGCTTGTCAGTTAGCTTAGAGATAGTATCGTCAAAAGCCAAAACCTCATCAACAACTTTCCAATATCTTCCTAGTTCACGTTTTTCCCCAACTAAAGCATCAGCAACTCGGTCAAAAAATCCGCTCTTTTTCTGAAGTTGAGAAGCGTCGATTACTTCACTATTAATTCGCGCCGACTTATCGTTAGTTTGTACTTTCTGATTCATATTACCTAATTAAAAAAGTTTTGTTATATAGATTCAGTTAAAGAAAAAATTTTGTTTTAGTCAATCAAAAGCGCTAAACGACAAAAAAACCTTATCTTCAATAAAGACAAGGTAAACTCTAAGCGCAACGATAACTCTAAATATAATTAAGCCTTTAGTGCAAAGAGGTTTTGAATAAGTTGCTTGGTGTACGCACAAAACCTATCATAAACAGATAATTCAGTAATAGGGCTAATTGGAAGCTGATGAGGGAATCGATAACTAGCCACATAGACAGCTGCATTGTAAATCAAATCCCAATCAAAATTAGTGTCATTGATGGTTTTTCGGAATCTCATCCTAGGGTTAAATTCTTCAAAACATACTTGATATTTCCTATCGTGCAAAACTACCCAGTTATCATTCTCAATTATTTTGATGATTGCAGGACCACTACATTTATTAACAAACAGACTTCTGTATAGCTTTAACTGTTCAACCTGTTTCGGAGAAAAATACGAATCAGAATATCTTTCCAAGCTCAATAGATAATCTCCTTCTAGAACAGTTCTAATCATGCAATAATCAGCGTAACTAAAGTAGTACCGAGGCTTCTCGAATACAGCATTGCCTGCACCAATTCTAAGCTTGTAAGACTTAGCAAAAAACTTCTCTTGAAGCCAATTATTCACTGCCTTTTTTGAAGGAGTGATATCAATCTGTTAGAATCGCATACCGTTAAGGTAAGCCTGTATCATCTCATCACACAACCCCAACCAGCCAAAATTCTTGTTCACATACGACTCTTTGGTATTCAGGTCTTTCCTAAGTACAACACTAGGGTTATACACCTCATACAATTCAGAATCAAACCCTATACGAAGAGGAATAACAGCGGCATTATCTCTAAAAAAACAGTATGGCATCAACTGATCTTCGATATCTGGATCTTGACACTCAAAAAGTTCTTCTAGCGTCTTACAATCAAAACCACACAAATATTGTCTATATGGCTCGTAATAATCTGGTAAAGATATTTTTGGATTATCCAAGTATTGATAAATAAGCATAACCTCATACAGACTAAACTTCGTAAGTAAGCCTGAATTACGTATGATACTCAGTTCAAAGCTACCATTCTGAGAAATTGTTGAATATGTCGGATGATTCGTTACAAAAGTATTACGATCAAGGAGTGTTTGAGTTAGACCATTCATTCTTATTTAGCCTCCAATTAGAATATAAATTTTCGTTTCTATTTTGTTAACACTACCATATATTTATCAATATGTCGAAAGTATATCGAAAATATCAAAATTTGCCTAAATATAATAAATCTGCTACGGTACAAATATTTAGAATTAGGTAAACATTACAAGGAGTAAATAAAACATGGAAGAATGCTTAAACAAAATCCGGGAATACTCATCCCCAAATTATGAGTTATTATTAGCTGAAATGCGTTTAATTTTGGAACGTGTTAGCACTCAAGATGCAACCTTAGACGATCGTCTTTTTTTAAAAGAAAAACTGAGTACTCTGGCCAGGCTAATAAGTATGGAGAGTGATTACTTAGCCAGCAAATTCAACAGTATACGCACAAAAATTATCTATCTAGATAACGACCAGTTGGAAGAAAGTATCTGGTTAGACTATATTACTTCAAGCAAATCTAGAATTAATCTTGAAAACATAGCTCGGTTGCTAATCTCAACAATACCTAGATTAAGTAATAGCCAAAAAATGTTTCTAAAATTGATTAACATTATGACACTGAACACCTGCAACAGACATAAAGCTGATTCTAGCCACATAACCCTTCCAAAAATAAAACCCGATGGAAATTTTGCCATTGACCTCAACCGAGCAAACACAGCAATAGCTATCGAAGTACTAGAAAAACTTATTTCTTAAATTTTGAGAATCATCCACTCAATCTCCTGCAAGTTTTACGTTGCAGGACTTTTTTTCGTTTGGATTGAGGCTTTCATGAGACCAACAAACAGTGGATGTGGTCTATTTGGTCTGCTTTTGAATTCTGGGTGAGCTTGAGTGGCAACGAAATACGGATGGTCTTTGGGGCTAAGCTCCATAATTTCCACAAGATAATCGCTCTGATTTGATTCGTTTTTGTATTCAAATTTTCCTGTAACTTTAAGGCCTTTTTGGGCTAATATTTCAACATATTGATTCTGCACTTCGAGTCTGTGGCGATGACGCTCAAGAATACTTTTGGCTTCGTATAAACTTGCCGCAATCGAGTCTTTTTCTAGCTCACAAGCGTACTCTCCAAGTCTCATGGTGCCACCTTTCCGTTTGATATATTGCTGCCCTGGAATAAAATCAATCAGTAACTTTTTGGATTCATCTACCATCTCGTTCTCATCAAACATCTCTCTTGAGTACGCATCGACACCGCAAACATTTCTAGCAAACTCAATTACTGCCATCTGCAATCCTAAACAAATCCCTAAAAACGGTAGTTTATTTTCTCGAGCGTATTTGATAGCTTTGATCTTACCCTCCATGCCTCGCTTACCGAATCCTCCCGGTACTATAAGCCCATCCATCTTGCTCAAAGCCTGGTCTAAGTCATCTCGATCACTGTCAACCAGCTCCACATCAACCTCCACCCCCTCTGCCACCGCCGCAGCTTTCATGGCCTCAATTACCGACAAATAACTATCACTCAATTGGGTGTACTTAGTAACCAGTGCGATCTTATACAGCGGCTCTCTTTCTTTGGAAAAATTTGTATAAAAATCCGGGAATTCTACGTTTAATTTCTTGCCTATAAACTCCTCTAGATTAAGCTGAAGATCTGTCTGCCGCAAATACATCGGTACTCCATAAATACTATTTTGATCTGGCAAACTAATAACTTGATGTGTCTTCAGATTTGAGAATAAGGCTATCTTTTCTATTTGGGACTTTTGGAGGGGGCGCTCTTCTGTAGACTCACTCCTCATCACAATCATATCGGGTTGCAACCCCACACGTAACAATTCTCGAATAGAGACCTGCATAGGCTTTGTCTTATACTCCCCACTACACGCCAAAAACGGCACATACCCAAGGTGCACATGGAACACCTCACCATCATGCTGTCGCCGGAACTGCCGAAAACTCTCCAGAAAAATCTCTCCTTCCATATCCCCAGTAGACCCGCCTATCTCAATTATACGGACATCTTTGTCCATGTCTTTAGCAAAACAATCCTTAATATGATTGGTAACATTCGGTATCAGCTGCACCGTCTTCCCAAGGTAATCTCCAGCCCGCTCTCTCTCGAGAATTGCATTGTAGATTTTACCAGCATTCACCGAGCTTAATGAAGAAAGCTCCACATCCAAAAACCGCTCATAATGACCTAGATCCAAATCCGTCTCCGAGCCATCATTGAGCACATACACCTCCCCATGTTCAAACGGTGACATAGTCCCTGGATCGATATTCAGATACGGGTCGAACTTTATCACATCCACAGTCATACCTGCAGATTTCAAAAAAAGACCTATAGAAGCTGCAGTAATACCCTTACCAATACCAGAAACCACTCCGCCAGTCACAAAAATATATTTAGCCATACAACGATTAATTAACTCAAGCATTGGAGACCCTATTTTTTTGGTCAATATACAGGCTAATCCAGGGTTGACACACTTATGCAATTAGCGTAGAGTTGAAACAATTGACCTTACTGCCAACAACATTGATCAGCATCAATGGACCGACCTCCTCCGGCAAAACCCGATTATCTTTGGATTTAGCTAATATTCTACCCGATTGCTGGGTAGTTAATTGCGACTCTAGACAAATATACAAACGCCTTGATATTGGCACCGGTAAGGAAGCAGGCCTATGGGAGCCAAACGGTGTATTCGAAAAAGTTTACATGATAGAAAACGTTCCTCACCTATTGATAGACTATATCGATCCACAACAAAACTACTCCCTCACAAGGTTCATTGAAGATTTTACAAACCTATTCCATAAGCTGCAACCTGAGCATTGTATACTTATAGGCGGTACTGGGCTCTATCACCACACCATCTTAAACAAACAATCAATCACTAAAACCAAACAAGAATTTCAGTCTGAGTGGAATCAACTTAAGCAAGAATTGTTTGAAACACCACTGAATAAGCTTCAAGAGCAAGCTAATAACAACCATCTAACTCTCAACAATTCCGATTTTAATAATCCAAGACGATTGGTTAATAGAATACTCGAAGCCAAAGCAGAAAAAAGCAACTGGCTAAGCGAAATACAATTACCAGTATTTAAGAAGGTGATCGAAACCCATGTTGACATCACCAGACACAAGCTAGAATTAAACATCAAAGAGCGCCTAGCTAAACGATCTCACCAAGGCCTTATCAAAGAAGTACAATCCCTGCAGGATCTTGGCACCAACCGACTACTAGAGCTGGGATTAGAGTATCGCCTCACTCAGCTCTATCTACTCGGACAATTAACTCATAAAGACTATACTACAGCTCTACTAAGTGAGAATCTCAAACTAGCTAAGCGACAACTGACTTGGATCAAAAAAAGTAATTCTTATCCTATTCATCGAGTAGAAGATGTTTTGAGTTTGTTATAGAAAAATATTTTTAAGCTAACACAGGTTCTCTCTTAACTTGTTAATGTTCCATTTTACCTTGATGCAAAACCGAACCAGTCGGGCCGAAGGACTACCACTAGAGCAAGCCTCTATCCCTACAAACTACTCCGTAGTTTTGTTGGGAACCCGGCAAGTCTGGCTCACACCCTTAGAGAAAAAATCAAGACTTATTGGGACTATTTCTCATTCTAAGAACCACTCCATTCCATTATAGTTTCAAGAGGTCAAACTTATACTAACAAAAAAGCATCTAAAAGCGGAAGTCTTTTAGCAAGAAAAAAAATCTTATTCTGGAGTAGACTTGCTCTACGGAGGAATAATCTTTTAAATAATCCACCGAGGCCTCCACAGATTATGCGGGCTAGTATGGATGTAATATAATGCAGCTTATGCGATCAGCATAACGGAATGAAGTAGAATCCGATACGATATAATCTGGGGAGAGTAGCTAAAACTGGGTTAAATACTCAAACCATTTATTATAGTTGGACTTATTGGTTTCGTCTTCTTCTGGAATGTACTCGTCCTCAGTCGCTTCGTTGTCGCCTTCAATCGAGGAAGTGTCCAGTACGCGCTCACCTCGCACCTTATAAAGTTTTTCTTTGGCGTATTTTTCTTTGAATAATTCAGAATTGTAGTAGTCCTTCTTATTCTTCCCTTCGTTATTGGCATCTTCCAGCAAAGTCAGCACCAACTCATCTTCAGCAATCAACTTCTCTATACGATGAATCCGGTACAATTGCGCGATATTAAAGAATATTCCTGCCAGAAGAAGGACATGAATCCCAAACCGCACCGCCGGTAAACGTACAAAAGTTTTGATAGTCATTATCTCAATAATGAACGATAGAGAAAAATAGGTCAACAAAAAAGCCTGCAAAAAAATCTACAAGCTTTGATAAATAAGAAATTAATCAAGCAAAAAATCAACAAGAAGGAACAAGCCTATCATTGATAATTTTAAAACTGGAACAACCCGCCGAAGCTGGCTGTTTATCGGTTTGTCCTGTATTAACATTGTTGTTAATAATTAGGACAGTATTACTTTGAGCATCTCTCTGAGCAGGAGGTTCCGTGTAAAACGGAACGTTTCGTTGGGGCTGGGCATATTGTTGTTGTGAAACACCAACATGTCTTACCTCAATGATTTGCTTCGGTGGTACAATTTCATTAAAAACTGCATCCACTGTATTCTTAATCAAGTGATCTTTGAAAGAATACCCAGGCTGAGAATAACAGGTTTGCTCATTATAATATCTATGACTATTTCCATACTCTAAAGAGTGAGAATAATCACAACCAGCAGTGGCCGGAGAATCAGCTATTATGACACTTCCAGTGGCAAGCATGGGTATTAACAAGAAATTTATTTTCATATTAATACCTCTGCATATAAAATGGCATTGCTTGAACCGCACCAGGATTGTGCTGATTTTGATAAACCTGATTAAGAGGAATCAAATTTCCACCATTTCCATGTGAATTTGGGTTATAGAAAAAAACTCCTTGATTAATCAGATTTTGGCGCTGGACCTGTTTGTTAATCTTTTGTATTTTATTTCCAGGGATTCCAAATTGTGCTCTTTCTACTTGATATGGTGTTACGATTTGACTTCTATCAAACCTACCTCTACCGGATCGAAAATCTCCCGTGCACAGAACGTAATCTGCACCAGGAAAAGTACTACCCTCACATGCGGCTTGCACTTTTGATTGGGCAGAAGCAGGCAGGGAAAAAGCTAAACTAATACCTATTACACCAGCACACTTAACTAATCTTCTTTTCATGAATGTTGCTCCATATTAATAAGAGTTTCCTCTAACTATCAGATAAAATATATTAAAAAAACACTTTTGTCAACAAAAAGAACCAGCATATGCTGGTTCTCAATTTTAACACTTGTAGAATATTAACTAGTAACTTCTGTACTAGTAACCAATCCACCAAGAATATTCACGATTGTGAAGGCCGCTACACATATAACTAAGCCAATCAAAGCGTTAAAAATGATAGTCTTACCTTTGGTTGCCCCAGCTCCAGATCCGCCTGGATCAACAATGAAGAGGAATCCTCCATATACTAGGAACAATACTGCGACACCTCCGGCGATAAACGTAAGTGTTTCAGCTACATTCACTAGAATGTTTACAATTCCAGTCTCACCATCCTCAAAATCATCATCTCCAGTCAACGCACATCCTTCGTCGCTTAGACAAAGTTCGCCACGAGTTGGTAACAAATCTCTCTGCGCGTTACCTACAATTCCACTCACCATTGTTGCGAGCATCATAAAGCCCAATACGCCATAGGCGAATTTCGAAAATAAAGTTTTTACCTTAGTCATAATAAAAATAGTTGTAATAGTATTATAACGAACTTATAATATCTTGGCAAGAGCCTCGCGGCGACTGAGCAGAAAAGCTAGCTCTTGTAAAGAGCGAACCGAATGGGGCTAGATATAGGTCGAACATGTTTCAACCGGCATAAGCTGTCGGTGATTGAGACACCTTTGCTATGTGCAAAGCACCGAACCGAAGGGGTAAGTATCGCTCCAATTTACTTCGAGCAGTTGTTTTTTAAAAATTATCGTTAACGCAACATTACACCCTACTCAAACCCGAAAAGCCAATCATTACCGCATTATCTCCAGTGAGATAGAGTGGCGGGATATAGACTTGCGTGCTTAGAAGGCCCACTTTCTCTCTCAGTAGCGGATTAGCACTCACACCCCCGGATAAGCCTAGAGATTGGGGCATATACTGGCTTTGTGCCCTCCGCAACTTACGCACCAACTGCTCTACAATTACGTACTGTATAGAAATACACATTTCTTTAATAAACCTGAGCTTTGGATCGTCAAGCAGCTCCAATTCTGTGCTTAGTAGCTGATTTATTTCAGTAGGATCTAATCGCTGCTCTTTTTCAAAACCATGCTTATCCAAATAATACCGCACCGCCGTCTTCAAGCCAGAAAAAGAATAATCAAAACTTGCACTCTTCAACATCCCGCGCGGTAAATCATGGATATTCTCAGCTCGTTTACCAGCAATTTTGCTAATACTAACCCCTGCAGGATATGGCAAACCAAGCAGCCTACCAGTTTTATCAAAGCTCTCACCAGCCGCATCATCCAAAGTCTGACCAACAACCTCCCAATCACGAGGCGAGGTAAGTAATAAAATCTGAGAATTACCACCACTTACAAGCAAATGAAGATGAGGGAAAACTTCCTTATCAGGTAAATACTCAAAATTCATTGATTCCTGCCAAAAACAGCTGATGACGTGACCATGAAGATGATTAACCTCCTCAATAGCAGCAGACTGACCAAACTCTTTTGCCACAAAAAAGCGAAGTGCTCGAGCAAATTCCCGCCCTACTTTGAGCGCAGACACCAAACCAGGCTCTGTCGTCACAAATATCTTAGATAAGTGAGTAAAAATATCTTGATAATCATGAACATCAATATCGACAGGGTTGGTCTCTTCTCCAGATATTGTGGGTTGTACGCCCTGGCCAATTTTTGAGAGAAGTAACTGTAGTAGTACGTGGATATGCTCTGCATGCTGGCGCGCACCTATCTCAGGCACCACACCTCCAAATTCTTGATGGATATTGATTTGAGATGAGACCACGCTTGAGATGATTTGAGTAGAATTAAGACCTTCGACAAACCCTACGCTTTCGTCAGGAGTGTATTTGAGAAGTGCAAGAGATGTTTCATCGCAGCTAGTTTCGATCGCCAAGTAATACATTATAATGAATAGTTAATTACTGCCTTGCATACCGTTCTACTACATCAACAATTGGACTAAGAACGTCCGTCTCATATGGAGTGTCAAAGCCATTAAGCACCGTAAGAAGTCGTTCAAAACCAGCTCCAGTATCTATGTTTTTTTGCCTCAATGGACTGATTGAAATTGGTTCGCTCTGACCATCTTTTTCCCCTTCATACATCATGAAGACATTATTCCATATCTCTACAATCTGATTCTCAATAAAATCTTCTATTTCTCCATATGTTTGCGCATTAAGAGTGTCTACGGACTTTAGCTGATTCTTCTCAAGCAGGTAATACACCTCACTACAAGGGCCACACGGACCTTTGTAAGGCAAACCCCACCAGTTGTCTTTACCTGAGCGCTTAGTAATTCGAAACACAAACTCATCACCTTCCAGGACTTTATCAGCCAAATCCACCTTAGAAAAATCAAATTCTTCACCAGTCGTTGGCTCTACCCCAGCGTTTTGGAATAAGTTCTGCCAGACTTGCACAGCCTCATCATCAACACCTACATTCTCACTACCTTTGTAGACAGTTACGAACAACCGGTTAGGATCCAAACCAAGATAATCAGGAGAAGTCAAAAATTCGAATGTCCACTCTATGATCTCCTTCTTAAAATAAGATCCCAAACTCCAGTTACCAAGCATTTCAAAAAATGTAAGATGCCTATTATCCCCAACTTCTTCAATATCTCCAGTTCGTAAACATTTTTGAGAATTAGCAATTCTGTCACCTTGAGGGTGGTTCTGACCAGTTAGATAAGGAATCATTGGCTGCATACCGGCAGTAGTAAAGAGCACTGTAGGGTCTTCCTTCGGAACCAAAGAACTCGAAGGCACGATAGCATGACCTTTGGATTCCATGAACGAAAGGTACTTTTGGCGAAGTGTATTAGAAGTTAGCATAGGTGTATTAGTTGCAAGCCCGAGTTAATTGATAACCACATCATCAATTCTCAGCTCCTTATTCGGTCTTCCATCTTCCACAATCTCTCCACTACCATCTACCGGGTCAATTTCAGCGCTAATCTCATCCAAAACTCCGAAGCTTGTTGCTTGAACCTGACCGACTATTGTATAGCGTGGTTGAAGCGTCGTATCGGCAAGGGTAATGAAGAATTGGCTACTATTAGTATCTGGGCCTCGATTTGCCATAATCATCAATCCTTTTTGATAGGTAATCTGTCCTGTAGCCTCGTCAAGGTCCTTGTATAACTCAGAAGTAAATTCTGGTGTGTTAGCCAAGGTAGTTTCGCCGTCAACTTCTGCAAACTCTGGAGCTACTGTATAAATCTCATCTTCAATATCAGTACCGAATGCTGATTGTCCTCCAGTTCCATCTCCAGAAGGGTCTCCCCCTTGAATCACTTTGAAGTTATCTTGTTCTACAATACGGTGGAATTCCAATCCATCGTAGTAATCTCGAGATGCTAGCCTGACAATGTTTTCGACATTCTTAGGAGCAATTTTATCAAGTAAGTTGATTTGCAAATCACCAAAATTTGTTTTGAAATCGACACTCTGGTCTACAAACGACAAGTTTTCAGCCTCTTCGTCAAGCACAGCTTGGTCAGTCGGAGCTGGAGAGTCATCCTGAGCCTCTTCTTCTGCTTGCAAGACCTCATCTTCACCCATGACAACATTCGGGATAAAATCAAACCCTATCCATGCAAAACCAGCAATAAGACCAGCCGCAAGAACCAACGAAGCAATTTTGTCAAAACTCCAGTAGCCGGGCTTGGGGGTCATCGGAGTGGTTGACTTAAGAGGTATCTCTGTAACCACCTTTTGAGCTTGAGGCTTGGCAGCAGCAACTTTTGTCTTCTTGGTAAGATCTACTTCTTTCTTAATAGCTTTCTTGGCAGTTTTAGCTGATTTTGACGCAGTCTTCCGTGTAGTTTTCTTTGTAGATTTCTTATTTTTAGCCATAACTTGACAATATGTATAGTATTATTGTATACTAGGAAATAGTTTCAAAAACGTCAAGTTTACGGTATTTACAATGAATCACCCGGTACTACCTTCGAGCGTCAATACATCAATAGAGGTTCCAATTTACAAGATTTTTTTTATTTTTATGAGCTAATTAGCCCTTTCTGTTGACTATCCAACTTGTTGGACGTTCTTTTGTATTCAAAAATTTAGCAATTTAACTACTACTTCCTATGCCAAAAAAAACCATCGCCCAAACCCTAGCCAATACTTCAAAAAAAGAAGAGCCTGGTGTCAAAAAATCCTCAGCAAATCGAAAGAGATTAACCATCGGTTCTGCCAACAAAAATAAGAAAAAGATCCCCAAAATCACCAAGATATTCAAGAAAAAACCCGATGCCAACACTTCGGAGAAGTCCAAGCAGGCTTTAGAACAAGCCAAAACCCGTCGAGCAATCAAAAAATCTTCGCAAGAACTAGTTACACGCAAAGGTATTCTTGGGCTCAATCTAGTATCTACCGCAGACACCAATAGACAGCGCGCAATAGAAGATGATCAAATCGAACAACGCGGAAGCAAGAGATACAGGGTATCCGAAGACGGTGTCAAAGTAAAAATGAAGAAGATCACCAAAAAGCGTACTTCAAAAACTCAAAACAGACGCCTCAAGAAGTTCATTGAAAATGATGCCTCACTCTACCCAGAGTTCCAAAAACAATCCGTTGACTTCCAACAATCTGTAATTAAGATGGTCAAGCAAGGGGTAACCAGAGGGTTCGTTACCGAAGATGAACTTCTGTATCTTATCCCGCGACCCGAAGAGAACGTAACTTTGGTTGAGGATATCATGGATCTGTGTGAAGACTCTGGATCCCCTGTTAAGTTTGATTCTACTTTGGATGCACTTTGGTCATCTCTTGAAAACGAAGAAGAAATGAAACGCCGCGAAACCGAATTGGCTTCTAAGCTTAAGAGCTCTATTGGTGATATCTCAGGAGACGATCTCAAAGACGATGCTGTGCAGAACTACATTCGAGATATTTCCCGCTACCCTCTCCTAACCAAAGACAAAGAAGTCGAGCTTTCCAAAAGAATTGAGCAAGGCGACCAGGCTGCAAAACTCGCGCTTTGCAACGCCAACTTACGTCTAATCGTACACTCCGCCAAAAAATACATGGGTCGCAACCTAGCTTTCCTTGATCTTATTCAAGAAGGTAACATCGGTCTTCTCCGCGCTGTAGAGAAGTTTGACTGGCGTCGTGGATACAAATTCTCTACCTACGCTTCTTATTGGATTGATCAGAGTATTCGCCGCGCCTTAGCTGATCAAAGCCGACCAATTCGTCTCCCAGTCCACGTAGAAGAAAAACTCAACAGATATAAGAAAGAGAAGCGTAAACTCATCGATGAGCTTGGCCGAGAACCATCTGACGACGAGATCGCAGAGAAGCTAGAGGTGGATATCGACACCATCTACTACTTCAAGAGGATTTCGCAAGATACCGTTTCAATCGACACCATGGTCGGACACAACGAAGATAGCGATACTCAAATCATTGAAACCATCGAAGATGACCGCACTATGGCTCCAATTGACGCTGCTTCCAACAAAGTTTTGCGCGATTACATGATGAACATTGTTGACGATGTCCTAGAACCACGCGAAAAGAAAGTAATCTTACTCAGGTTTGGACTAGACGGTACTGGAGTTGCTCACACCCTCGAGGAAATTGGTGAGGTTTTCCACGTTACGCGTGAACGTGTCCGTCAGATCGAAGAAGTCGCTCTTAACAAAATCAGACAGCATAAAGAAAGCTTCAAGTTAGTAGATTTCTTAGAAGGTATTCAGCCGCAGACCTTCGCCCCTACTGCTTTCAAGCGTGATGATGATGTCAAGCTCAACATTCAATTCAACAAAAAGATCGACTTCGAAAAATGTGTCAGCACCATCGTCCAACAAATCCAGGAAAACACCTGCTCCATTTATTTCCTCCGCGGAACCATGGGCACAGGAAAAACAACACTAGTCCAAGAAATTAGCAAACGGATCGGTGTCAAAGACGAGGTGTCATCTCCAACTTTTGCCATAATGCAAAAGTACGATCTAGAGAACAATGCTAGCGCCACCAAAACCCATGAGTTCAAAAAAGTAAGCCACATGGATCTACATCGTCTCAATAAAGAAAAAAATGCGTTGGATGGTGAAATAGGTTGGATCGAAGAAGAGCTCACCAATATCGACCAGATCATCTTCGTAGAATGGCCAGATAAGCTCCTCAAAAAACAAGCCGTCATCCAATGGCTAGGCCGCAAACACTTAATCATCGAGTGTAAAATAGGTAAAAAAGGAGACCACTACTTCCGAATCAAAGAGCGTTAATTATTCTTTCGCCTCTCACAAATTTGTTATCAATATCGAAACTACAACATATTTTAATAACCCCTGTATAATCAGGGGTTATGGCGCTATTGTTTACAAACTGATTAACACTTCCAGTTGAAAAATACTTCTTAAGATCGGTGGCTATATGGGATATTTTACAGACTTCTTGAGCCTTTATTTGATTTTTTGGCTCACAGAACTCTCTCATTGCTGCCTCCCTGTTAGTTAATATGTTTATAAATGTCTGACGTGATCGATAACCATGACCTGTTGAAGTTATGCGTTCAATGACTGCACTGAGCTCGTTCAAAACAGGTATTGTTTTTTCGATAAACTCACCTAATTTATAAATTTTTGCATTTGTTTATATGGTTGAAACTATAAGTAAAAGGTTGTTGATATCGCTTTTATTTATCATCTGTATCAGGAAAAATTACTACGTTACTATTCAAATAATACATATAAAATTTACTAGCACTTCTCGAATTCGCGCATAGCCTAAAGATTCAACTCTACAGCACGTTCTTGCGGTTAACTTCAACAACTTTCAATTTGATTCCAGTAGCTTGAAAATGAAATTGATCTTTGATTTTGTTTTCTAAGAAACGAAGATATGACCAGTGCAAAGTAGTTTTATCTTTAACCAGCAGTTCGAAAGTTGGTGGTTTGGTATCTGTATAAACCAAGTCATAGATGATTGGTCGCTTTTTGGTACGGAGTTTCTTAGGTGGTTTTTGCTTCATTAAGTAATTGAACAATCTACGAACTTCAGCTCTAGTTATCAAACGCTGTCGATTGTGCAAAGATAAATCAATCGACTTCCAGATTTTATCCAAACCTATTTTTTCTTTGGCAGACACCCAGACAAATGTATCCACCTTAAGGAAAGTAAACTTATGAGTAAAGCTACGCATAAAAGCAGTCTTGTCTTCGTCATCAAGTAGATCAGCTTTATTCACTATTACTACCAGACCATTGCGACTTTGGCGAGCAATCCCTGCTACCACCTGGTCTTGATGGGTAAGGGGCTGCGATCCATCTACAATTAGACAAATCACATCGGCTTCGTAGGCAGCTTCCACAGTACGGTTGGTCGCAAAAGTTTCCGCTCCAAACGTACGCTGACCAGGTTTGCGAATACCGGTAGTATCTAGCAAAATATAGTTCTTATGCCTATGTTGAGTTTCTCCTGTTTTGGGATTGGTATAGAGAACATCACGCTCTAGTAAGTAATCGTTGATACTTAGTGTAGTCCCGGCAATATCAGTGACAATTTGCAAATCTTGAGTACTTAGAGCATTAAACAAGCTGCTTTTACCCACATTTGGTTTACCAAGCAGAATAATCTTGGGAACCTGAGGAATACGCTCCTCAAAACCGTATTCCATGGCCTCAATGCGATCAGGCAAATAACTCAGACCAAAATCACTATTGTGCAAAACAGTCCACATTCCAAGCTTGGTTCCAACGTCAATGTTTTCTGGTAAATCATCTACATACAGTGCCTTAGCAAAATCCAAGTCATATTTTTCCTTCAAAAGTTCATAGATTTTCTCATCGGGTTTGGAATATCCACATTGGCTACTGGTAATCCCTCCAGAAAACAGCTCCGTAACAGCATCCAGGACTTCGACACTATCTATCGAATCAGCCTGTGTGTTGGAAATATAGTAGAGCTTTTTCCCAGAATCAACGATGGACTGGAGAACTTCCGCAGATCCAGCGATGAGCTCGCCTTGAGAATTAACCAACACCCCATAAACATCAACAACCACTGTATCAATTTCGTTGATAGCTGTTCTTGTCGAGTATGATTCAAATAGTGCAGGTTTACCACTCTCATCAGTTTCGCGCACAACGGCATAACCGCCTTCTTGACTGCGCACTACCTTTCCCGACTTTGATCTTGTTCGTTTTTGTCTTTTTGTAGATTCATAATCGTTATTCGTATTTTTAGTAAAACCAAGCTCTTCGCACTTTGTCACCATTGCATCGAGCAACTCATTGAGTCCATATCCATTGGCAGCGCTTGTGTTAATAAACTCAAACCCACCAAGGCGAGCATATTGATCTATACTATTCTCCTTGTTGGGATCGTCTACCTTGTTAATAACCAGCATATATGGCTTACCTAATTTCCACACTCTTGACAATATGCTATCAGTAATAGTCTCTGGATTTTGCTTACGGTCGATAACCCAAATTAAAAAATCGGCCTTAGAAAGTGCCGCCCAACTCTTAACTTGAATTTCTTTCTCAATCTTAGCGTCAGCATCCGGAACCAGCCCACCAGTATCTACCAATTGCATCTCCATACCCTCCCAGTTGACTTCGGCAAAATTAAGATCTCGGGTGGTGTGCGCTTCTCTAGCTACAATCGCCTTCTTGGTAGAAGTAAGCCTATTAAGCAAAGTGCTCTTCCCAGAATTAGGAAGTCCAAAGAGCGCAATCAGCGGGAGTTTTTTAGGCATATATAAGCACTATAATCGCAGATAAACCAGCATTTGTCAACAAAAAACCAGTTCCTTTATATTAAAAAACTGGCATTAGATTAACAGCTTAATTAAAAGCTTTTATAAGAATAAATCAAACAATAGCTAATAAGATACGATCTTTTAGCATAAAATACTCTACTCAAGCTTGCTAAAAAATCAAAACCAACCTTTTCAATTGATCCATATAGATACTACAAATCAAAAAGTTCACCAAGTACAGAATTTATACGCTCTTTTACTACATCAAAAGATATGTCTTTGTGATTATCACTGACCAAAGTTTTGTCTTTGTATTCTTCACCACTATACCATTCTCTTATACAAGGTATCATTTTCTTACCTCGTATAACAGCCCTACAAGACCATTCATCAAAGGTTTCTTGAGATACTCTTAAGGTTTGTTCTACCCAGTCAAATGCGCAAACCATTTGACGTTTACCTAATAACTTATTATCAAACCTAAAATATACGGAAAAACCACTACAACTATAACCTTCGTAATCCGAATATGCCAAAACTCCCTTTCTTTCAAAGTCTAATATGTATTCTCCATTCCTAAGAGTAAATTTGCGGTAATGTTCATAATAATCTGTACTATCTCGATGAGAAAACAATCTTGACCAAAGTCCTTCAAAAAAACTTTTGTGAGTATAGAAAGCTAATATTTGTGGACTAATTGTGATATTATTATTCGTATTAGCTACAAGGGCACCGTTCAAATCTTGCACATGAAGTTGCACAGCCTCCAAACTCTTTAGCTCAGACTTCAAAGTGATCAGTTCCATCTCAAGCTTAGCTCTAAACTCTTCAAGGGCAAGAGAACTCAAGTCTTTAACGAGTAAGCCCATGTCATGCAGACAAGCCTTCATCTTATTAAGCTGACCTTTGATCGATATTGGATCATCAAGACAACAATGGTTTCTTAACTGGATTAATTCTGCAAAAGCAGTGTAGACGCTTTTTTTTGAGCCAACAATTGCACTATGCAAGAAAATCATTGCATCAAGATCATATTTTTCATAATAAGAAGTTAACTGTATCATATACTCAGGATCTAGGTCATTGTTAAGATCAGGGTATACTTTGAGAGAAAGCTCTCTATACAATAGCTTCAATCGCTCGGAGCCTTCTTTGCTTAATTGCAAAACCTCCAATATCTTCAGTATCAACAAGTTCTGCTTTTGGTGTATATCGAGTCTGTATTGAAGCAAATATCTTTTGGCTAAAACGAGCCCCTTCAACATTAACTTGATTTATAATCTGTAGGTATTTTTTGGGATTAGCTATCTCTTGATCATACACAGTTGACTTCCATGTAAGAAGCTCATCTACTTGAGATTTTGAATACCCTCTCCACAATAGCTGACCATACAATAGATTAATATATTTCTGTACCTCAAGAATTTCTTTATTCAAATGAAAAACTTCATTGTTTAACACAAGAGCAGTTGAACTCATTTATTATCTCCTAAATTTGATTATAATGTAACTCCACACATAGTAATTACCATATAATTATATATATGTCAAAAGTACTATTCTATATTTTCTACAGTTCTTGTTAGAAATACCCTCTCCAAGATATTAGTGCAGACTCGGTGGCGCTACCAAAATATCCAGTATTCCCACCAGCCCAATTAAATGTCCCGGCGCTACGCATACATGCCTGTAATTGCCTCACTCTTTCACTGACTTCACCAGTAACCCATTCTTGTTCTTTCAGACTACTGCATTCGAAGATAGGAGCTGTGTTTCCTCGCCAGTTATTCAAAGCTTCATTGGTCACCGGACCAAAGTAATTAGTGATATACGGCCAAGTAAAGAATCCTCTATCTTTCATGCACTGCTGCAACTCTCGTACTTCATTATTGACCGCACCAAATTCCCATGATTGATCACGCAACTGGTCACAACGATCTACTGGCTTCGGATTAAGCGCAGCACTCCAACGCGTCAAAGCATCCAGCGTTACCGGGCCAAAATACCCTGTATCACCATAAGGCCATGCAAAGAAACCTCGCTCGCGCATGCAAGACTGCAACTCTCTAACCTCACCGCTAACATCACCAATCTGCCAAGATTTCACTCGCAATTCTTCACATCGATCAATAGATTCTGGTGCTGGAGCAACCTCAGTTGCCACCTCTCCCGACTTGCTTGCACGGTAATCTTGGAGGGCTTTTTCTGTGATCGGACCAAAATATCCAGTAGAAGTACTATAATTAAACACACCTTCTTCTCTTAAGCATTCCTGCAACTTTACAACTTCATCGCCATTTTGACCAATCGTCCAATTCAAATCATACAAATCATCACAAGTAGTTACTTCTGGTGATGGCTCAGGAGCGGTCTCAGGAGCAGGCTTAACTCCAGCTACTTGGTCTGCACGATAATTCTGCAGAGCATTATCAGTAATAGTTCCATAATATCCTGTAATAAATAAGTAAGTGTAATAACCCTCTTGTCTTAAGTATTGCTGAATAAGTTCAACCTCATCACTTTGGTCACCAATTTTAAAATCTTTGTTAAGAATATCCTTAACTTGCTCAAAAGAAACAGTATGCTCTATATCATCTGGATCTATGTCTTTTTCGTAGATATTCACTCGATCAATTTCTTGAGCATCGTAAGTCTGACTACTTGTACCCCAACCATTGGCGGTAATAATCTTCCAGAGGTTATAGTTACCCCAGTAGACGTGAGGTGTATAATTATATACAGAAGCTGTTGCCTCATTGGAAAGCAGTACACTGTACTCGTCTAAAGTAGATATTGTGTTATTAACCTTATACGGAGTGTTAGAGTTGCTATTTCCAGCTCGATTAAAATTATATTGAAGTTGATAGCTAGACCAGTTCAACTGATTTGCAAGACCAAAATACTGCGTATCGCACTCAGCAAAGTCTGGACATCCATACCCCATTGCCGTTCTAATTCTCCGCTCTGGATCATTTGCCGTATCGTAATCGGATCGAGATAAAAGAGATTGTTCTTTTTCCAAAAAAGCCAAAAGCATACCCGGATTCAGCCTTGGTGTCACCCCATATTTGGAACTGGTGACACCTTGCGAAGCATTCCAAATCCAATAACTTGCAGATTTACCCTGATCTGAATAATCCTTAAGCGGTGAGTTAACCCGATCCAGATAGCTTTGAATAGAGCTCTGAGAATTAAAAACCCGAGTCGAAGAAAAAGTGCTATTATTAAGAACAAGTTCTTTGGAGAATATAGGAATGCCGTCATTAACCCCAAGAACACCAGCTTGAGATCCAGAAGTGCTTTGTTGCAATACCAGATACACACCACCTAGTACTACATTCATTAACACAAGTACTGCACTTATAATTGATAATTTTTTGTATTTGAACATTTTGTTTTTGTTATGTCTTTATTGACTATACAATAATTATATCACACATAATAATATACAGCAAGGATTTTTTGACATTTTTCCATATATAAGTGATTTTTTAGATATATTCACTCGATTATTTGAGTCTTTAATAGATTATTGACGATTACGCTTTCAAATTCAGAAAGACGACCAACTAAAAGCCTGTATTTACAGTTCGTATTACTTGGATATTTGGCATCACATAAAATTATCGTATATACACAATATACTCTTATGAATAAAAAGTTAGAAAACAGTGTTTTGCTGAATCTAAAAACATAAACTATATGTCTTATCATATAAGCCCATCAAATATAAAAGAAAAAATAGCCGAAACAACGCTACAAAAAGAACTCTTGGATAATTTTTTTAAACTCCGGAGAGTCGACCTAGGCCAATACAAAACATTTTACGAAAAAACTATATATGAGCAAGACCTGCTTCAGGAAATAACATGGACTACACCCGAAGGAGAAAAGCTAACCCAACCTGGATACAAAATTTTTAACAGAAAAGCTCTTTTTCAGTTCATTAGAGAGAAAATAATAGACACAGCAACCAACCGAATCATCGACAACCAAGCCAAGTTTGTATTCGTAGATATCAAAAATTTTAGAGCCACGAACATACCCGATAATAATGGTATTTTGGGCGGAGATTATATCTTAAAAGAAGTGGTAACAAGGCTGATGAAAATTACTAAAAATTTTAAAGATAAGAACAACAGCGAAGATCAAGAGCAAGTGCGATTTGGAAGATATGGTGGTGACGAATTTCTGTTTTTCTTTAGCGGTTCAATAACTGATGACGCCATTAAAGAGTTCTTTGAAGCTATTATTCATGAACTCAACTCCATCCAAGCGTATTTTAATTTTAGAGGTAAAATTATCAAGCAAAATATACAATTGAAAAATAATTTAAATATAATATCTGTTCCCGAGAAGATTGAAAATGAAAAAATATTTATTCACTATCTTTATAGAAACATATTACTTGATCGCAGAGAAATAGATCTTACTAAACAAAATATAACCGACACCTCTTATAAACACTTCCACCGCCTTTCAAAACAAGAGATTCTAACCAGGCTTCACGATCACAGTGATCAGTTGAGTCAACTAGTGACAATTGCTGAGACCATTGACACTATTGAGCACAAACCACAATACATAAATAAATTTATCACCTACTACAACCACATGGTAGAAGATCCTCTATTTGAGAGGGTGGTACTCCAATACAATGAATTTATAGAACAATTAAGCTCTCAACCTTTGAGTCATATTTT
This sequence comes from uncultured Patescibacteria group bacterium, assembly GCA_938041505.1. Classification (GTDB taxonomy): domain Bacteria; phylum Patescibacteriota; class JACMRA01; order JACMRA01; family JACMRA01; genus CALITC01. The sequence goes on from CALITC010000004.1 coordinate 36,445, forward strand.
AGTTTTTGACCTAAAATTCATCAAGGAGCTTAACGATAATTACGGTATCGCTATGGGTGATAAGTTCATTCAACAAGTATTGCTACAAATCATGGATAAATTTGACCCCAGCGACAGAGAAGAGATTCTAGTAGGTCGAAGAGGTGGCACATTTATAATTGGTATAAAAAGCCTCAAAAACTTTCAGCTAAAATCAATATTATTCATTCACCAGTTTGTGAAAAAACCATATATAGAGGTAACTGTAGCCGCTAGTAAAAAAGTAAATATTCCGATCGGATTTGCTAAGCTACGCCTTTCTCCAAACAATAGACGTCTTTATCAAGATGCTTTCAAAAACAAGAATTATGAAAAAAGCCTAGAGCACACCAAAAAACTTTGTGCTTATACTATGAGTATAGCGGAACTAAAGTGGTATCAAGAATTAGGTAAAATTATCCAACTCAAACCTAAAATTTTTAGCCAGATAATTCAGCGTATAAGTTACCTCCAAAATAACTCAGTATCTCCTTCACCCGAACAGATAAATAAAATTAGTTTAGAAATACTAACCACTCTTTTCTTTAGTGGAAGCAGACTTATATCTTCTTCACAACCAATAGCTGAGAGATATCTCAATAGATTAGAGAATCTTATGAAAATCTCAATAAACCCTTTATCAAAAGGTCAAAAAACAATTCTCAACCGAACTTATAATATATTATACAATGAGCCATCAAGCAACATTTCCGCCGTTAATATTAAAACGAAACCCTCTAGTCCTAGCTTATAGAGTGTTGACAATTTTCAAATTCCCATCAATTATAGCAGGCGAACACCAACCAATAACGCCAATATAGCTCAGTTGGTAGAGCGCAGCCATGGTAAGGCTGAGGTCACCAGTTCAATTCTGGTTATTGGCTCCAGAAAAAATCGCCGAGAAGGCAGTTAAGTTTCTTTATAAAATTACTCACCAAATAGTGTTTGATGTTATAAATAAATATAATCTTCTCTCTCAAGAACGTATAAACTTGATATTTTCAAGAAAATAGTACATAATTATATTCATGAATATAACTGTACTCTTATTGGGCATTACTGGAGATCTAGCAAAAAGAAAAATAATCCCAGCAATCGCACAATTTTCCAAACAGTCTTCTCATCAAATTAATCTTATCGGCTATTCTAGATCAGTTGCAGATGGAGAAGATATACAAAGAATTATTGACGAACACGATGGCAAAGTAAACCTCTCTTTTGTCCAGGGAAGCTATGACGACACTTCAAAATTTGAAAAGATAATCGAGGCTACCACTCAAGGAGATGATCGATTAATTGCCTACCTTGCCGTCCCACCAAAAGTAATTGCGCCGTTTATAAAAAACGTTTGCCCCTTGAGACCTCATAACATCGATGTGGTTATAGAAAAGCCATTTGGAGAAAATCTTGAACAAGCTAAGGAAATCATCGCGGCGGCAAAAGGCTGTGTTCTAACTGATTGTATTTTCTTTTTCGATCATTACAAATTTAAGTCTTCCACTTTTTTAAGTAAAACACAGTCCGAAGAGCTAGTTAACTTTGCCGGTGTCAGGCCATATAAAATCACTGTTCACGCTCTAGAATCACTCGGTGTTAGTGGAAGAGCTGGGTACTATGATTCTGTAGGAGCCCTCAAAGATATGTGGCAACATCTGCAATCAATGGTGGAAATATACAAAGAGACATTCGGTATTAAACTCGATTGGAATACCTTCAAAGTAAATCGTAAAATCCTAGGCCAATACGAAACATATAGAAGCGAGGTTAATGACAAATCCAATACAGATTCCTTCTTCCATGTTGAGGGTGATCTCGATGGTATCCATGTAGAATTTGAGAGCGGTAAGCAAATAGGATTTAAAGACACAGCAATCAAAGTTGAATTCGATGATAATGCAACTATCAATTGGAATTTAGATCCAGTAAAATACGTTGAGGTCACCAGTGGTATTCGTAAACTTAACGAAATTATGCTTGAAGAAAATAAGATTCTCGACCACGCAAGACTATTAACAAATCTTATCGATAAGGACTACAGTAGATTTATTAGCTACGAAGATGTACTTACTACGTGGCAAACTTACAACAAAGTTGCAGATTTTAAAAATGAATCAGAGCTTCTCATATACAAGAACGGTACAAACCCTTTGGCTCAATAAAAATACTACAGTGAATAAATTGACCTAAATGATTTAAAATTTTGAACACAAATGGTAAAAAATTCACCCTTTCGGGTGTCTTTTTCTTGGTGGCTCCGGAAGTAGGATTCGAACCTACGACCAATTGATTAACAGTCAACTGCTCTACCGCTGAGCTATTCCGGATTGTATATATCGAAAGTACTATTTCTTTTAGAATTTGTCAAGACTAAAGAAAGTTAATCAAGCAAATAAAGAAGATACATGATCATTAAAAATCAAAACTCAGCGAATTGTAAGTCCTTTACAAAAACTACTTTGATTAACATTGACCAAAAACTTAGAGTATAGAATTCTAACACTCATGAGCAAAGCAAAATATATAATTATTGATACTGAGACAACCGGTCTTTGGACTAACCACAACGGCCTTATGGAGTTTGCAGCTGCAATCCTAGATGAAAAACTAACAATTCTAGAAACTATCGAATTCGACATCAAGCCTCCTGAAGACAGAAAAGTCGAGCAAGTGTCTTTGAAAATGACTGGTTTTACAAAAAAACGAATCAGTGAAGGCCTCCCTTATGCAGATGCAGCTGACAAAATTCACAAATTTATATCTCAGCATTTTTTAACAAGTAAACCAACTTTTATCGGTCAGTTTTACCCATTCGACTATGCATTTGTTGTAGATCTTTTCACCTCGACTAACCGCGTTGATAAATTAGAAAGCTTCATGTCAAATCAGTTTATAGACACCAAATCATTCGTCATCATGGCTAATTTAAGAAGTGAATTAAAAAACGAACAGCGCCCATTCCCCTGCACTTCGTTATCAAGTCGAGGCGGTCTAAAAGAGAAGTTTGGAATAAGCTCAACCGACTACGAGGCACACACAGCTCTCGGAGATGTCTTGGCCACCCATGCCGTGTTACTTCAACTCACCCAATTTAAGAATATCTGACGGTTCAAGCAAAAGCTGAATATTAGAATTAAAATCTTCGATAGTCTCTCTGGAGTTAAATCCCCAGGTATCAAGCCATATCTGATGAGGTTCTAAATATGAGACAACCTCTTTATAGTCCCCCAAAGTATCTGAAACAAAAACTATATCATCTTTTGATACCCCATCTTTGAAAACAATATCCTGCAATGCTTTTACTTTGGTTCTACACGTATCATACCCATAAATTTGAGTAAATTCATGAACGTTATCGGCAAGTAAGTCAGTGCAAATTCTTGAGTGGTTTCGACTAATGATGTATTTTGACCCCGGTAATTGATGTATATTTTTCAACACGTCTTCGAACAGGAGATCTTCTTGGTTTAATAGGTATTTCTCAAAACGCTGCATATAAAAATTTTTGACAAACATCTTGATAATTGACTGCTTTCCGTTATTCAAACTATGCTCTCGCATATAAAGGCGAGCTTTCTGAGGAGAAATTTTCATAAACTTACTCAAGAATGTTGCATAAGCTTCAAAGGTATCTCCAATCACCCCATCAAAATCAAAAACAAAGGTCTTCATATATTAAGTATATCAACAATACCATTTTTTATCAAGTACATAAGGAGTTCTCTTCCAGTAAAAACAAAGAAAGAGAGTAAAAAAGCGAAATATCACCTCTATTAACTGCCCAAGATAGGGAAGGTCCTCAACGATCTGTGATCAAAAGGGAACAAGCGTTCAACTGATGAAATATCGTTACTTTTTTATCTAAGTACAACGCAAATTATTTAATTTGTTGTTAATGGGTAGAATCATAAAGCTTTGAACGTAACGATAACATCTACTCACAGAGGCTTCCGAAGATCTAAGATCTACGGAAATGAGAGGGGTACGACTGAAATAATGCCGCTTTTGGGCTAAGCCCATAACAAAATTATGTAAATCGTAGACCGACAGTGGTGGGTATGACCGGGCTTGAACCGGTGACCTCAGACTTATAAGATCTGTGCTCTAACCAGCTGAGCTACATACCCGCAGTACTTATCTAATACATAATAAGATTCCTTAGTCTTGGTTTTCTGTCAAGGAAGTTGTTCTCTCAACACGCCCTAATATTGACAACATAAGCAGCTTTGTTCACTATTATATACAATATACCAAGGAAGAAATTAATGAGGTTCCCATTATGTACATAATCCACAAAATTCTATTTGCTGTCACTGTCTGGTTTATTTCACTCAGCATAGTTTTAGTTTCTTTCGCCGGTGGAGTAACGAACCCTAGAACAATTCAGGAAAAGTTTGACTCTGCGGACTACAAAACTATCTTACAAGAAATCGACAACTCACCACTCACAGAAGAAATTGAATACCAATACACCCTACCATATATTATACTTCTTTCCTTTCAAAACAACCTAGATTCTGACACAGTCCAAAGGGTATTGGATGAAAATATAGAAAATGCAGTTAGTTGGTTTAAAGGAGAGACTGATCAACTAAAGATCAGCAACCCAGACGACACCAACACTATCCTATCTGACAATTTAGACGAAACTTCTAAAGAATTCATCAATGCTAATAAAGCTAGAATAAACGTTTGCAGCGCAGAACAAAACCAAGATATTCAAGAGAACGGATATTCCGCAACTAATTTTTGTATACCTGCTCAAGTGCGTAATGAACAGGTAAGCCTCACCACCTACGCAGGAATTCAAGAAAGCAATTCTTTGTTAAGTAATTTAATTCTAGGCTTTGACGAAAATAATAGCGAGATTAATCCTGACAACATTAATTATCTACAGGGTTGGGTGAACACTCGAAATACCCTACTTTTTGCTCAACAAAGCAGACCATTTTTGATTATTAGCTCTCTGGCACTCATAAGCTTGCTTTATTACACCCAAAAAAACAGAAATGAAAATATTGGTTTAGAAGCTATAAACCTGACGGGATACATAGCAATCTGCACATCTTTGTTATCAATCATAGGTTTCGTACTTTTTAACAAGGGTAATCTCACAGCTTTTGTAGAACAAAACAGCCTACCTGGCCTATCCATGAAAATTACAGAGGTATTAAGTGCAGGCACATACGATGTACTGACAAGAGCGTTACTACCTTCACTTTTGATCGGCATAGGACTGGGATTAATGGCAATAATTAGCTTTGCTTTTTACTCAAAGAAAATAAAATCCGCATCTAACGAAAGTGAAATTTTACAAATCCATGAGCAAGATGTCTTTGACCAAAGTGTATTGTTAGCCACCTTACCTGATACAGCAAATTCCACCACACCAAACGAAAAAACAATGGAAATTGTCGAGCAAATCAAAGACATGCATGCAAAAATCGATACCGAGCCATTAGAAATCGAACCTGTCTTCAAACCAAAGAAAAGTACCCTCAAAATAGAAAGCCTATCTAGACTGAAGAATAGAAGCAAAAATTACACAAAACGAACAACTACCACCAAAGCAAAACCCGTAATTTCTCAAGCCACACAGACCACGAGCCCAGTAATCAACACACCGCCAAAAAACCCTACAATTATTTCCAACAACGAAAACAAACCACTGATCCAGACCAGTAGCCCTAATAAAGACGGTAACAACCCACTAAGATTTTAACTTACTCCTCTGAATTTTTCCCAAGGATTTCTGATAAGTTTTCAATCATCGCTAAATTTTCCTTTTTTGCCAGTAAATGAATCGGTGAAATCACCCCCACTACACTCTTCTCCCCATTTTCCAAATACACCTCTGTGGATACCATTGCATAGCCTTTCCCTAAAGGAATTATGGGGTGCTCGCCACCAATTATTGTTTGGAATTTGTGGGCGTTTTCCCCAGCACCATCAACAAGCTGCTTTTTTACCTCATCTGACGTCAACAAATACTTCTTATGAGAATCTAAATTATCCAAAAAATCTAATATATCAACTACCCTGCCTTCGCTAGGTGCCTCTAGAAGATTACGAGCTCCAGAATAGGTCTCACTCTGATCATTTACAGAAAAACCAACTCCCCCCGATGTAAGTGCCAAGAGGCGGCTTATTTCTTTGCTTAGGTTAGCTTGCTTTTGTTCCATTTCTTGAAGCTGCTGTTTGAGTTCGACCTGCTGGCGTGAGGTTACTTGTAAACCAACAATTAATTGATTTATAAACATCTTAAAAGCTTTCTCTGTTGGTTTGGATGAGCTATTGGTGAACGGCTGGTAAAGATATTCTTTGTCACGAAGACGAACCAGCTCATTTCTGATTGTTGCAGACGAAAAATCAAAATTATATTTTTGCTTCAATTCGACAGAACCCAGTGTATGATTATGATCGCAGTACTCTTTAACGACAGCAAACAAAATAGACTTCTGACGAGCTGTTAAATCCTTATCACGCTTCACAATGGACTTCATATAATACTATAATATACTTGTAAGTGTAGTTTAGTCAACCACAGAGTTCTCCTCGAGCTCTTTCTCATCAACCTTTTCACCTCCTAGATTGATAAATAAATTTCCATTTAAATGATCCACTTCGTGCTGCACAACACGAGCCAACCAATCTTTGGCTTTTAAAGTTCTCTTTTTTCCTTTCTCATCGTAATACTCAACTGTAATATTCGCAGGTCGCCAAATCTTATAATATTCACCTGGAAACGATAAGCACCCCTCTGTCATTTGGTACTCCATCTGAGAATAAAAAATAATCTGTGGGTTGATCATGACAATATCTTTAGCCTGAGCTCCTTGCTCTGAAGAAGCAAGATTAATAATACATATTTGCTTGCTGACACCGACTTGAGGCGCTGCTAATCCAACACCTTGAGACTTTACTGTGGCCCACATATCTCGAATGAGAGTCTCAGTAGCTTCGTTCAATGGAAAAGTAACTTCCTGAGCAACCTGGTCTAAGACAGGATTTGGATACGTAATTATAGATAACATACCAGCATATTATAACAAAACTATTTTTATGTCAAGAATTATTCTCTTATCTATTTTCAATAAATAAACTAGCAACCTTATACCTTGCTTGACAACATATTTTGATTTTAGTATCTTCAAAACATATGCCTTTAGTACCTATGGTTTTAAAACGATCTTCTGCAGGAGAAAGATCAATGGATTTATATTCTCGCCTTCTTGATGAGCGGATTATTTTAGTCGGAGAACAAATCTCTGACGAACTTGCAAGCATTGTTGTTTCGCAATTGTTATACTTACAGAGCGAAGACGCAACCAAAGATATTACAATGTACATCAATAGTCCTGGTGGAAGTGTCGTATCTATGTGGGCAATGATTGATACGATGAACCTTATCAAACCGGATGTTTCTACAATCTGTACAGGACTTGCAGCTTCTGCAGCTTCTTTGATGTTGGCTAACGGTGCCAAAGGAAAGCGATTCATTCTACCACACGCTGAGGTGATGATTCACCAACCTCTTGGCGGCGCGCAAGGTCAAGCAAGCGACATCGAGATCACCGCAAAGCATATCATTCGCACCAAAGATTTACTCCATAAGTTCATGGCAGATAAAACGGGACAGCCAATCTCAAAAATCGAAAATGATATGGACCGTGACTACTTCATGAATGCCAAAGAAGCTCTTGAGTACGGTATAGTAGATAAAATCTTATCTTAAGGACTATGCAAGATCTTAATCCTCAAAGGTTTTTGTTAGGTCTGGTTTTAGTACCATGGATTTATGTATGGGGTCTTTATGGTGTCTTATTCACTATTCTCCAATTATTTTACCAGTCAGCTTCTTACAAATCGGTTGCTTTTCCTTGGTTAGAATTTTCCAATGTCGATGAAAGCCTTAATTCTATATTTTGGTACGCAATTACTTTTAGTCTTTTATCGTACACATTGAGCTATTTCCTCAGGATTTCATATCCGAGAATCAGGTTTGTGGTGGTAACTGCCAACATGTTGTGTATCTTAATTCTATATTATGCGATGTTCCCAGCTTTAACCCACCTTTTCTAGCAAGTTGAGTATCTCAATTTGGTTGACAAAAAAGCTCTCTTATAGTATTACTTTATAAGTAAACAATCTGCATTCGTAGCTCAGTTGGATTAGAGCATCTGGTTTCGGCCCAGAAGGTCAGGGGTTCGAGCCCTCTCGAATGCACCACTTAAGAAAACTAGAGTATTCTGTTTTAATCGATCGAATACTCTAGTTTTTTTGAACAAAAAATAGTGCTAACTATACAATAGAAGCACTACAGTGAATAATTACAATCAAATCCAGTTTTACTACCAATCAATCGCGTTGCAATTAGCAGTTTTGAATTCCATGTATCCAATTACTAATTGGGACTGGACAGGATTGCTTTTAATATCCAAAACCGGATCTTGTATTTTGTAACTAGCATTTTCCATTTTTTTTAGGCTTCCGTAAAACTATCCAAGCAATTAGGGTGCAGCCAATAATCCAGCTTACTAAGCTCCCAAAAGAAAGCAAAAGGGCATTATTAACCACAGTACTCCAAGGGATAGAAAGAACCACCAACCCAAACATAACTGGAAAAGCTATCAATGGGGACGTGAACGCAGTTTTTGGGGTAATGGCAGTGCCATCTTGTGGATGCATACAGATATCTTCGAGACTATAGTGAAAGCCTATCACATGTCTCAAAGATATTTTATTTGTTTCATGAGAATCCCATGTAACCGGTACTAAAAGCAAAGTCCAAAATAACGCATACAAGCTAGCAACTATAAAACCCGGTATCCAAAATATTATCAACAGAAATACTACGCAAATATACACAAAAATAGATATGCCAAGCAACCATCTATACTCGCAAGAGTCTTTTGGCTGTCTTTTGGGGAAAACTTTTTTTATCATATTTTTTTTCCACTCAGGAATAATAGCGAAATAATCTGCTGAAACTGTCAGTTGTTGTTCGAAAACTACCAGTTCTTTATGTTTGTAGAAGCCGGTCATCCAACTAGATAAGTCAGCACCCTTGGGAAAAAGATTATGTTTATGGATATCAAAGCCACTATCTTCTTCCAAACAATATGGAAGCACTTTGACCACCCAATCACCAGGTGACGGAAAGACAACCAAATGAATTAAATTATTGATTGGAACTGCTGCACGATACTCTTCTTCAGAATCTTGCTTGCTCCCGTAAAACAAAACCATAGGACTTTCTAATGGACACCTAGGAAGGACATCATAATTATTGATATTATCAATACCCCAAGTGATTTTCAGCGAAGCGGCATTGGCAACTGGCTCAAATGTTACGTTAATCATTAACAAACACTCCTAATAAAAAAATTACCACATACAGAGGTAATTTTTAAAACAAGCTTTGTCAACCTTAGATAGGGTTACTAGAATCGATTTCTGAATTAGTTGAACCTTCTTCAGTTGGTGTTGTATCTTCACTCTCGATATCATCTTCTGCAGTCTCAGTAGAATCCTCTGCAGAAGTTACATCACATTTTTCTGTTGGAACCCCACTGCCAAGAATATCTGCAGATAGAGCACCTGCTCCTCTCATCAAAGCGATTGTTGGTTCATGAAGTTGATAAAGGGTAGTATTTTTCTCTAGAACAGCTAACGCGGTAGATGAGTATTTCTTACCAGCTCCGTTGATAGATGGATCAAAACACCCTGCAATCTCTTGCCCATCGGTAAAACTATCAAGATCACTATCGTCACTGCCAGGATCTGTGTAGTACACAAACAATTCATCACCGTCAGCCACTTTGTCATTATCGGTATCGCTCTTGAGAGGGTCGGTGTCAAAGTTGTACTCATCAATGTTATCCAATCCATCTTTATCAGGATCGACACTCGGACCACACACAGAAACATTCAAACATTCTCCTGATTGATCATCAATATTCGGCACGAAGAATTTGCGTAAATTCCACTCGTTTGGAGTAGATGAAGCGTTGAACTTCCGAGCTTGAGTAGATATTGAATCAGCTCCACCGGTGAGTGATTCGTCAATGACAGGCTGTTCTTCACTATCACTATTATCACCTTCATCAGACCCAGAAGTGCTATCGTCAGAACCGCCATCTTGGTTAGTACTAAGTGATGGTAAATTATCCTGCGAAGTGTCAGAATCACTATTCGGGCCGTAGTTAAGATAGAGCAAGAAACCTGCAACACCAAGCAAAAGCACAACAAGGGAAATAGCAATGATTAAAAACAACTTATTTCCTGTTTTTTTCTCTTCGAAAGTATTAATTGGAGCAGCAACTCCAGTATTGTCTAAAGGTGGAACAAGACTGGGGTCAGCAGCAGGACCAACGCCCGTAGCTGGATCACTTAAATTAAAGTTGTTTGGGTCAGTTGAGCCATACGCATCAGGTGAAGCGGCAGTCCCGGCATCTGGAGCGGCAGCATACGAACCAGCACCATAGGTGTCAGTAGCAGGAACCTGTGCTGAAGGGTCAAAAGTATGCTCTACACCAGCATCAAAAGCAAAGTCTTGATTGGCGCTAAAATCAGGTTGTGGCTGAGTAGCACCTACATTAGACTGCGGCTGCTGAGTAGGATCAAAATAAGTATATTGATCGCCAGCGTCCCCTACAGGAGGTTGAGCTTCTGGCTGAGGTTGAAAGTTTGGGTCAAATTCCGGTTGCGCGTTGTTTAAGTTCTGTTCGTCAGCCATAAAAAATATTCTTATATATTATACTTATAATTCTAAAGAACTTATACCGGCTTGTCAAAATATTTTCTATTGTGTATTCTATATACTAACTACCAACCTTTATTTATAATATATGGCTACCGACCCAAAAGCAGAAGCAGCGTCGACTCTTAACTTTGTAGAAGTCGCAGAAATCCGCGATAGCAGTATTATTTTACGCGAAGGTCAAATGCGTGGAGTCATTGCAATTTCATCTGCCAACTTTGCGCTCAAAAGCTCGGAAGAACAAGAGATTATCATCGGTACCTATCAAGGGATACTTAATTCCCTCGAATTCCCAATCCAGATCCTTATCCAAAGTCGGCGTCTCGACCTTACCAACTATCTTAACAAACTCAAAGATATCGAGGACAAACTCACCAACGATCTCTTGCGAGACAAAATGCAAGAGTACCAGGTCTACATCAAAGAACTCTTAAATGAGGTCAATATCATGAACAAAGATTTCTACATTATTGTAGGTTACGAGCCAACCACCCTTAAAGAAGGTTTATTTGGTAGATTTTTCCGTGCCCTTAACCCAACTCGGGTTATCAAACAAAAGCAGGAAGACTTTATCAATAATCGCAAGCTACTCATGTCTCGAGTCGATCAAGTAGCTGGTCGCTTTGCAGGGTTGGATCTCAAAGTAAGCCTCCTCAACACTGAGCAACTTATTGCACTACTCTACAACTCCTACAACCCTGACATTACCAAAGCTATCCGCCTAGAAGATGTAGCCAACATTGATATTGCGTAAGCCACTAGTGATCAACACCAATCATAAATTGAAGTATATTTTCGTCATTCAAAGTTCCTGGGGCGTTCTGTTTTGAGAAACTCCCATCCAAGGTTATTTTTTTATCAATCACTGTTTTAGCTCCAATAATTAGGCTTTTGGTCTCATCAATTTTCGATAGATTAGTATAAATTAAGCTCTGGAATACTCCCCAGTTATTTTTGAGAAAAGCTCGCCCTACCATTCCTTCGTATGAATTATCAGAATCCTTGATAATTTTGTCTACTCCAAAACCAAAAGCATTATTGTAGACTATATCCAGGCTACCCTTTGATCGAGTCTTATAGGATACGTCATTACCTCCAAGATCAAACTCCTTAGTCGCCCCAAGTTTTAATTTAATTTTATCAGAAACAGAGATTGGTGCAGATACTTTAATCACCGCTTCATTAGGTTTGTTTAGCCCTGGCTTTGCGGACAAATTCACCTCACCTTGCACATGGGTTTTGCGTTTTTTACCAACTCGGGCTTGTAATTTTCCTTGCGGATAAACGTCTTCACCATCGTAGCTGAGACTTATTTTACCACCAGCGATCAAGTCTTTATACCCATAGCTAAGGGCTCCACCAGCTTCAATAATATTCTTATTTTTATACACGGTAGCCTGAGTAATCTCAGTATCAAGATCTTGACTGAATTGTGATGCTTGAACTTCAGCAATAACTCTCCGGCCGTTCAAAGTTCTACCGTCTTCAGTTGGGATTGCCCTGTCACCATTAAATTCAACGATTCCTTTATACGACCCATCAGTACCTCCACCAACTGTAAACACCTTCTCAAAATCCGATTTATTTTTCTTCAATGTTGTGACTGATCTTTCCACATCTTGCCGAATTGAATTACCAAAAAACAGCTTTCCTGCTATACCTTCTTTACTATTTGCCTCGACGACTGTTTTGGAAAAACCGATATTTTTTTGTACTCCACTAGTCAAATCATTTTGAAAATCATAGAGTGCTTGGACTTTAGGAGTATTTTGTACCCGAATAGGCTTAGTTGGTTCTGTACCACTAGCCACTCTTTGAGCATGCTGAGATTTGGCCTCGCGAACATCATTTTTTAATGGACTATCAATGATAGCTGAAAGGAGGTTGATTCCGGTTTGCGCAGCGGCTGTACCCTGGTTGGTATTTGCCATGTCTAGAGTTTGACCCAACACCACCTCTTCAATATGAGTCTGGTCTTGAGTCGTACTAATACGCTTAGTAGTATGTTCGTTATCAAACCGCAAACCACGCTCTACTTCTTGATTCTTGGATAAGATAGCTGCACCAATTTCTTGGCCAATTAAGGCTTGAGTTGTATGGCTAAGCCTGTTCACAACCTCCTGTGCAGCCAGCCCATCTTCTTCAAAAGTTGCGATATCTGCTGGTGCAATAATATCCCCGGATACGTGGTTCTTAATAATAGGCTTATTTAACCTAGACTTTTCTAGGATTGGAATAGAGGTATCTTCAACATACCCGGTACCCTTTTCGTTGAGCCCGCCAACATAACCAGGTTGATTATCTAACTTTGACACAAATTCACCATTATCGTTTTCAGTTGCCACAAAAGCTGATACCGATATAATGTTATCTTTAGTATCTACAGTGCGAACAATGTTTTGCTTGATTTGACGTGCACCGCTCGATAACCTAGCAGTATTATTCTCAACAAGAATTTTTACAAAATCTTCATTTTTATCACTATTATTTTCTAATAGAAATACTTTAGTATTAGATAACGAAACTTCGTTTCGACTCTCTAATTTTTGTTTAATTGGATCAATATTAACAGCCTTTTTTGAGGTTTTTTCTGGGACAGATAAGGAGTAGATATTCTTAATTTTATCAAGTCTTTTGTAGAGATTGGCTCGAGCCTCGTTCGATTTTGCTAATTCTTCAGGAGTTAGATCTTTGGTTAAAAAACTCGCATCCAGAAGTTTGGAGTTGCTGATTCTAGAACGCACTGCGGCATTCTCCACTTGCTTAATAACCTGCTCGTCAGATGCGGATTGTGCTTGAGCTTTACCACCTACAAGACCAGTAAACAACAAAGAAGCACCCACCATTGAGGCAAGTTTTTTGAATGAAAATCCTTCTTTTTTCTCACGTTTAGTGCTGTATTTCTCGAACATAAAATATTTGAAATAAAAAAGGTATCAAAGCAATTAATTGATACCTTATTAGACTTATACTTAGTAGTAAATTAACAACTAGCTGTTTAAAAATCTCCTGCTGGTGGCAAGTTATTTTCAAAATCTACAGAGGCTTCTCCCTCTTCTGTAACCAGAATTGGGGAAGTGCCATCTGCAGGTAGTTCGGCGAACTCCTTGCTGAATGACGCCTCTACGGAAAACTCATCTCCTGGGTTTAGAGTATTTGTGATAAACGTCGCCACATACCCTTCAGGAGTGATTGCAGTTGCGACTACTCCATCAGCTTTAGCTGGAGCAGCGGCAAGAACAATTAAACCAAGAATGGAGGAAAGCAGGCTAAGTTTTTGAAAGTTAAACATTATTAATGTCTCCTTTATTAATTACAACAAGTTAAATTATCAACAGGGTTTATCCACTCGAACCATAATGGCTTGGGTGAGCTAAATCTATTTCCTAGTTGATAGTGTTTAAAATGACATATTATTTACATAATGTCAAGTACTTTTTTATATAATACTATCACTTTAATAAAATTTATCAAATTCATAGCATATATATGCCCTGAATAAATTGTATACTTTTTCACAAAAAACGCACTTTTTTGCTTGATGAGCATAAAAAGTGCGCCTTTTGCGAACAAATAATTTCTTATAGGTTCAGTTATGGGTATTAAGTACAACGTATTGCACGGTGGCCCATTAGCCCAAATAGACTAATTTCATATTAGTACTGATTCTGGGATTGGTTTTGTCCTTGGAACTGCTTTCCATCACCAAAGTTAGCCTGGCTTTGTCCTGCTCCTTGGAATTGAGAATTATTGAATCCTCCTTGGTTTTGGTTTTGTCCTTGAACTTGCTCCTGACTTCCATGCCAACTTGCTTGGATTTGAGTCTGGCCTGCGTGCTGTCCTTGACTATTACCAGCTCCATATTGATTCTGATTCTGCTCTTGAGTCTCAAACTGGTCTCCATTACCAACATTAAATTGGCTTTGTCCTGCACCTTGTGTCTGAGAATTCCAGTAACCAGTTTGGTTTTGGTTTTGAGAATTACCTTGACCTTGGAATCCATTTCCTAGCTGGAACTGTTCTTGTCCTGCTCCTTGAAATTGAGAATTATTAGATCCTGGATAGTGCCATGCATTCGTTGATAGAGATGCAAAAGCTAAGAAACCAAGAGCTGCTAATCCAGCAACTGCAAAGCTTGTAGAAACGAGTGTTTTGTTATTCATATGATATAGGCTTTAGTAAACGTATTGTTAATAATATTCCATTCTTTCATCTTTAGTAAAATCCAGAATGGAGTACTCGTAAACAAAAAATTATTTGGGTTTGTTGTCAAGAATTTTATCTAGAACCCC
The DNA here is from genome assembly GCA_938041505.1 of uncultured Patescibacteria group bacterium. Classification (GTDB taxonomy): domain Bacteria; phylum Patescibacteriota; class JACMRA01; order JACMRA01; family JACMRA01; genus CALITC01. Next base: position 51,514 of record CALITC010000004.1, read on the forward strand.
TTGACAGGTTACAAGAAAAAATCTTATGCTAAAAATTTATACTATTAACTAAAGCCTAATTGTATGACTAAATCTTCACATTTTATATTTAATACTACGTTGTTTTTTGTAAGTACACTATCTTTAGTGTTTTTGTCAGCCCTATCAATAAGTGGGCAAGCCTACGACCAAAATCAAAATATCTACCAAGATCAATTTCAGACTGGTGACTGCAATCAAAAACAAATTCAGAAACAATTTCAACGCCAAAACGGTAACAGATATTATAACGTCGATCTTAATATCAATATAGAGTACCAACACCAATTTGGCTCAGATGAATGCTACCAAGCTCAATATCAGATCGGTGATCAAGCCTCAGAAGATCAGTACCAAATCCAAGACCAAGGTAACGAACAGCAAGGATCAGGGTATCAATCTTCGTGGCAATACCAACTCCAAGCTCAAACACCATGGAACAATATTCAAAGGCAACACCAAGACCAGAATCAAAAAGGATATTGGAATTCAATATTCCAAAACCAGTTCCAGAATCAACTCCAAAATCAAAACGTAACCTAATTTATTTGGGTATACTTTTATGCTATAATTCCTCCACCAACTAATTGATCATCTTGGTAAAAAACAATACTCTGACCTTTAGCAATAGCCCTTATTGGTTCAAAAAATTCGACTCGTAAAGTATTTTTATCAATGTTTACTTTGCATTTATGAGATTTTTGGCGATATCTAGTTTGAGCAGAAATATTCTCGTTAGTATCTAACCAATAATCCGTAACCTGCAAAAAATTATTGAATATTTGATCTTCTTGAGCACCATGCACAACATTGACCACGTTCGAAACAACATCTATTGAATGTACAAACCAAGGACCACCCGACAAGCCAAGATTATGACGCTGACCGATAGTATACTGGAACGCCCCCTTATGCTCACCAAGAATATCTCCATTACTATGGTTGACGATGTCCCCAGGTTTTTCGCCGATAGTCTGCAGAAGCAACTGCCGCACTGGAGTCTCGCCGACAAAGCACAATCCTTGAGAATCTTTTTTGTCAGCAGTTATCAGATCTAACTCTTCAGCTTTGGCACGGACCTCAGCCTTACTCGCAAACTCTCCAATTGGCATCAACACGTTACTAAGATATTCACGAGGAATTCTCCACACAAAATAAGACTGATCTTTGTTACTATCCAAGCCGCGGAATAATCGATGTCCATATTCAGTGTTTTGCACCCGAGCATAGTGGCCAGTAGCCACATAATCTGCTCCAAGCTTAAGCGCCCGCTTATAGAATACTCCAAACTTAATCACCGAATTACACATCACATCCGGGTTAGGCGTGCGCCCAGCCTTATACTCGGCAATCATATAGTCGACAACACCTTGCTTATACTCTTCTTCAAAATTCCACACATAAAACGGAATCCCAAGCTTATCAGCAACCAGCCGAGCATCACGAGAATCCTCCTCCCAAAAACAGCCATACAAATCTTTGTCCACACCCATTCCTTCGAGTTGCTCGATAGACCAACATTTCATAAACACACCCACGACATTATACTCCTGCTCCTTAAGCACAGCAGCAGCCACCGAAGAATCCACTCCTCCACTCAACATAACAAATACGGTTTTCATTAAGTAGTTATTACCATAGATCAAGGCTTTCGTAAAGGCCAATATTGACATTTTATAGTCTTTGCTACAGTATATGATAGTCTAAACAGGTTATATAAATAAGGAGAGAATTGTGGACAATACATTCAGGGTTGGAATCTCAACATATCCATGGGGATTTGAAGGAAAGATTTCGAGGTTGAATCACTTTTTACTCAAAGCAAATCTAGAAGATTCGCTGATTCATATTTTGCCATCTTATGAAGGCGAGCGAGACGGCGGATTTTCACCCATTAACCATAGCAATATAAATCCAAAATATGGCCAGTGGTCTGACATAAATACAATTAGTCTTACCAATCCAGTACTGCTAGACATTATCATTTGCCACATAGACAAAGCGTCTGTAGAATGGCAAGATTTTCTTAAACATGGAAGCAAGTCTATCTACGCTGACATGTTCCTGACCACAGATAAAATTTATCCTGGCGGGGTAGTGCCTGAACAAGAGCGACGTAGATTTTATTTCTTTGGTAACCCAGTGATAGGGCTAGTTGAAGAAATTGTTGGCGATGGTGAAACAATAGTCAGAGTACAGACCTTCTTGCGATTTCAACGAGACTTTAATTCTAATTCGCCATTAGTACTCAAATATATTGAGGATCTGTTAATACTCTGGGCAAGTAAAGGTGTTAAGTATTGTCGTTTTGATGCTATCAACACTGCAGTCAAAGAACAAGGAAACTATCCAGACTTCTACATGACACCTGGCACATACAAATACATAGAAGTACTGTGTAAGCTGGCGGCCAGACATGGTATAACACCTTTATTAGAGCTGCTAATTGCTGAGGGGGATTTTGAAAAGCTACCAGATAACTGCATGCTTTATGATTTCGAATATCAGAAGCACTTACCTTATATTCTATTTAGTCAAGACTTTAGTTATCTGCATCAATGGATTCAGTATATTCACAAGAACAAAGGGAATCAAACCATCTTAAATGTACTATCCAATCATGATGGGTTCTGCTGGGGGTCTAAGTTTAGCTTGCTCACCACAGAAGCAAGACAAAATTTAATACGTAACGCTGAGGCAAGATTAACAACAGACGATCTCAAAGCAAGTGGATTCGAGGCAAACAATATTGCCAGCAATACCAACACGAGCATCTATAATCTATGTGAGAAGAATCTCCAACAATGGTTATTTGTCAACATTCTATTCTTGTTCCTTCCTGAAGGTATTCCATTATTCTACTACCACGATCTCTTATGCGGTGAGAATGATTACAAAGCCTTCAAAGAAACAGGGGAAGGTCGCTATATTATGAGAACTAAGTTCAGTCAAGACTACATTAAGAACATCTTAGAAGGTCAATCAGACAAATCAGAAGCCGTGCAAAAACTACTTGAACTAATCAGATTCAAGAATAACAATACAATCTTCGATGCACCATATACCATTGGATTCGAACAGGAACACGAATACGGTATAAGTTTTAGGTGGGAGCACGGAGAAGATTACTTTGAAATCCAACTTGACGCAAAGAACTATCAATGCGGCATATTTTACCAAATAGACAACCAAAAAAGTGCAGAGCGAATAGCCTAGTTCCAGCTAAATCAAATAATTATTTCTTAAACACCTTTTTCTTCGGAAGAGGGTTTTTGTTAAACCTCATTTTTTTGTACCTCTCTTTATCTTCACCAGTCTTCTTAATACCTTGTGCGGAGATGTTAAGTAATATTCCAATCGATAGTAAATTCAAAACAATCGCCGAACCACCTTCAGATACAAACGGGAGTGGCAGACCCTTGAGCGGCACGATACCAAGATTACCTCCAATATTAAGAAAAGCCTGCGTCACAATCCAGACACTAATACCCACAGCCAGTGCACGCCCACCAACATCGGGAGCTTCTTCTCCAATCTTAAGCCCTCGGAACATCAGCACCAGATACAAGCTAATGAAGATCACTGTCACGAAGAACCCCATCTCCTCAGCGATCACCCCAATAATCGAGTCGGTAGTACTCTCAAGGATAGTATTCTGCTGCTTCGCATAGCTATTCCCATAACCAGTCCCCGTCAGGCCACCGTTACGAATTGCCCGCTCCACACCATCAATCTGATAAGAAGCATCAGTATTACGCTCAAAAACTGAAAGCACCCGTTGTCGCCGATACGAAGTCCCTAGTGCAAAGAAAAGCCCAAACCCAACCATAAGCAAGGTTACAGTGCTAATAATCTTCAAAGGCACTTTCCCTACAAACATTGCGGAGAAGAGAATTGTATAGATCAGCAAAACACTCCCAAGATCAGGCTGAACAATAATCAACCCTGCGCAAAGACCAAATACGTATAGCGGTCTTTTCATATCCATCCAAGTAATTGCAGGGTTCTTACGCTCGCTAAACTCTTGCAAAACTCCAGCAAAATATATAAGCAAAGCAATCTTAGCCAACTCACTAGCTTGAATAACAATCAGCGGAGTTTGAATCCAGCGCACTGAACCATTGGCTATATATGGAGCGAAAATCGGATTATCAAACTGATTTACAAAATTTACTAATTCTTGACCATTCAATCCTTGTAGTTGCGCAAGAGCACCAATCACACCTAAAAAAAGTAGAAGAAGAAGAGCAGCAACCAGAATAACTCTCTTAAATCTAAACAATCGGTGGTAATCAGTTCTCGCCAGAATATACATCAAAACTCCACCTACCCATACTCCAAAAATAAGCTGATACAAGAATTCTCGATGGAAACTTGCCAGTTGCTGAGGCGCCAAAGAACTGGCTAAAAATGCCAATCCAGAGATGGTTAGCAGTCCAACAACAAGTAACAACATCCAATCGTAATTGGACTTCTTAAACGTAAAGTCTTTCAAAATTGTTCTTCTTTTTTTTCTCATACGATTGATTCTATTACCCCCAAAAATAAACAACAAAAACACCCCTGTCAACAAAACTCATCTTAAGCAAAATCATTTTGCAACAATACTAACTAAAGCTCATCCATGAGTTCTACGCAAAATGAGTAATTAAAAAGTAAAAACTCACATAATGTTGCTTAACAATAAACAAGATTACGTGAGTTCTTAATCGCTGGTGGGTGATGAGGGATTTGAACCCCCGACCTTCTCCGTGTAAAGGAGCTGCGCTACCACTGCGCCAATCACCCGTTAATAATGTGTGTACCAAAGCAATAAACACTAAATTGAAAATAATGTCAAGAGATCTTAGATAAACCAAAATGTTGAAAATTGGAATTTAAAGGAAGAAATATATACCCCCTAGGGTATTTTTCTATTGACCAATTCATCCACAAAAACTATACTTACACCATAACTAAAAATTACATATGTCTCAATCAGAAAACATAACAGCAATCAATAAGGAATCATTCGAAGAAATCAAAAACAAAGAGGGTATCTACCTAATTGACTTCTGGGCAGAATGGTGCGGACCTTGCAAAACAATGAACCCAATTCTTGAAAACTTATCAGAGCAAATGCCTGAGATCAAATTCTTAAGTGTTAACGTCGATGAAAATCAAGAGATGAGCCAAGCATTTGGCATTAGCTCAATCCCAACCTTCTACATTATTAAAATGAAAGGTGATGGTAGCTTTGATATTAACGAAGACACTATTACAGTAATGCGAGGCTCGGCACCTGCTCTTGACTTCAAGATGGCTTTGGAGAAAGCTGTAGAAGAAAGTAAGTAACCAAGCACTGTCAAATGTTCGCCATCATCAACCTCCTATTCATATTCGTTTCCGCGTTTATATTTATTTTTTTGTGTATTGTTCTCGCGAATTTGTTTCTCAAAAGCTACCAACCACAAAAAACCCTACTCTTCATAGGAGGTATTTTGATAATATTTTTCATAAATTTTTTCTTTGCCTACGGCGCTATGCGAACCACGATCAACAAAATTCGTAACACCATGGACAACCCTCCTACAAGCATGCCCACTCCTAGCGAAAGCGACCTACCAAATACTTTTTAGATAAAAAAATACCCCTCTAACAATAAGAAAGAAAGGTAGGTCAAGGCATTGCAACATAATAGGCATTTATACAAAATCAGTATCGTTCTGTGTTGCGAAACCAGAAGTAATTGAAGCGATTCTACCGTTACTTCCAAAGTTCCAAGCAGAAAATCTACCAGTTGGTTCATACTCTAGAATAGCGTTCTCAATTGAACTACCTGTAGTAGCCGAGAAACCCTTAATATTCCAATTCGCATCATAATCTCGCAGCACGTTTGTAGATACAAGCTGCCCATTCGAGTTATAATGATGGGCCGAAGCACGCTCCCAAGATCCGAAGTCATGAGTAAATATCAGCTCATCGCCAATATCACCATCAATGTTAGCTCCTCCGGTTAGTTCGGCGTTACCTGGAAGATCATCTACAAGAGTAGCGAATCCGCTCCGACGACCATCTTCAACAAAATTCACAACAATTCTATTGCTTTCGATATCTTCAAAGATCAAGTCATCATCATTATCACCATCTAGGTCAGCGACGAGTTTAGGAATATATCGTGCACTAATCGATGCAAAAGTTTCAACTTTGGCGATATTTCCGTTCCCATCAAGAATTATAGTCTGGATCAATCCTGAATCATCTTGAATAACGAGATCAGTGATTCCGTCGCCATTAAGATCGCCGTCAAACTCATGCACAAGATCTTGGTCAGAATCCAATTGCATCACGTCCTTGTATGAACTGAGGCGACCATTTTGGTTATTATGCAATACAACACGACCATTACTGGCATGCTCCATCACAAACCCTGTGGCGTCATTAGTACCAAAAATACCTTTAACCGACTTTTGGTAATCAAAGCCAGTTTGTTCAGTAGAGAAGTTGTGAAAGGTCTTTTGACCGGTCACAGAACCATTATCAAAAGTAAGGTAATAATTCTGGTTTCCTCTGGTCAAGAATACATCGCCAATTCCATCACCATTAAAATCATTAACAGCAGTAGGTTTGTTTTGTGAAACATACCTATCAAAGGTAAAATTCAAAGAAGTATTATTGATTCTTACGAAGTCTATTGGTATAGCGCTTCGAAGATTCAATGATCTGGATTGATAATTAAACCCTGTAAACCTTTCAACAGTCAACAAAGAGATTGTAGATTGATTCGGGATTGAGCCAGCAGAAGCAAATTGTTGTCCTACTCTAATTAGTTCGCCAATTTTGAGCGATTTTCCATTAGCTCTTTTGATTGAGCCACCTTCTAGACCAGAATACCTGGTAAAGACTTCGCTTCCGTTTACTACACTCATTACAACAACATAATTGCCTTGAGTGAGAGAATTACCGATATCAACTATCTCTCCGCCCAGCATAGCGACAACGTCAGAGCTACCTGACACAAAAGTGTAAGCTTTTCTGCCGATATTCCAGTTATCATCTTTTTTTATAAAATACTGGGTCTCACTCTCGTAAGGGGATCGTGATCTTGTCATAATTTTGTTCCTCAAATTTTTCTAATAAAATAAAATTTTGTGATAAATCACATTAGAAATTACCGCAAACTTAGCTTATTTTTGTACTCTTGTCAATAGCATTAGTAATAATAAGGCCATATGAATTCTCCAGGATCGCTATATTTAATCTCCTTGGAAAAAAGCCATTTATCATCCACTCTAGAGAGAGTTAGTACTCGATTATTCATATGATCCTCGTACAAACAATATACTTTTGCTTCACCTTTTAGCCTATTATAACTAGTCAATTTAACCTCTGACAATGGTATGTCACTCTGCAAACATAGCTCTCTAGCCTCAGGCAACTTACCTAGAAAGAACTTCGTGTTAATCGGAGTACGGATATAAGGAAAAAAAGAAATGATGACTAACAAAATAGCGAGTAAAATAAATAGTAACCAAGCATTAGGATTCGTAGATCTCATCGACATAAAAAAGTATATAAGATGTATAATTTATTTATACGCCAACCAATGATTTTGTACAATTAATTCTAGCGAAGTCCTATTCCGCCACGTATTCTGGCTAACTTTGACTCCAAGCCATAATTGCACATCGTCCTTACCACCCATTTCCAAAAACTCTTTTACTTCACCGCTTAAATTAAACATAGTAAGATTCTGATTCCCTGTTTTTATCTTAGCGTGGTTCAACTCAGAACCCATAAACCGCACCTCAAAATCTTGTAACCGAAATACAAACTCCGGATAAGGAAAATCTTGACCATAAGGATCCATGCGGAGAACGTCTTGCATAAGCTCCTGATTGATATCCTTAACACCCAAAAGAAGCCGAGATCTATGAGGGATTTTGCCGGCAAGTGTCTGGGGAATTTTTGATAAATCCATTATATCTGTATTATTTGCTTGCACAAATTGCAAATGATCGGTAAAACCTTGCTTAATCGCATCCAAATTCTCAGGATTCGCGCTAAATCCAGCAGCACACGGATGACCCCCAGCTTTTTCAAACAAATCAATAAATTTACTCATAGTATCTGGTAAATGGTAGCCTTCTGGGGCACGCAACGAAGCTGATATCTTACCTTCTTGCAAACTTATCACTATCACAGGTTTGTCATACTGATTAACCAAACGCGAAGCGAGCAATCCAACCACCCCTTTACTCCAATCCCCAACTAACCACATGAATGGTTCATTTTCTTGCTTTTTTGCCTCCTCTTCGACCTCACCAAGAATATCCTTAACAAGTTGCTTACGATCTTGATTGGTTTGTATAAGCTGCGCTGCAAGTTGGTTTGCCTCTTCGTTTGTTGAAGCCAGCAAAGCCCCAATCGATAATTGAGCATGACTTATTCTACCCGAAGAGTTTAGCACCGGAGAATAAAGGTAACCAAGATCTTGACTGTTGAGTCTGTAACCTTGTTCCATTTTTTCTCTTAAGCCTAGCTTATTCGTTAACTGCTCCAAACCAAAATGAGGAAATTTTTGACGCTGTAGAATTTGCAAACCGGTTTTGACAAGCAACCTATTCGTCGGCTCAACGATACTTTGGCAATCTGCGATCGTCCCAATAGCCACATAAGGCAAAAGTATATTTAGTCGGGCCACATCAATATCCTTTCCAAGAATATCTCGCCTGTAATACCCAAGCCACACCAAAGAAAACCACGCCACACCAACACCAGTAATAACGTCAGGAAGCAAGTTTAAGGGCCTCTTTCCTATATCTAAAAAATTCTCAGTTTCGTTTTTTATAGACAAAGGCAAAGTGTTAAGACGCGGGTTGACTACAGCAACTGCTTTAGGTAATTCGCCATCTAGATGATGGTGATCGGTAATCAATAGATCAGCCTTAGAACCCAAAATAATATCTGCTTCTGCCCGTGAATTAATCCCGCAATCAACGGTGATGATAAGATCATATTCTTGAGATAGCTTGGCAGCCGCTTCCGTATTCATACCATACCCTTCTGTAAATCTGTCTGGGGCATAGAAATCCAAGTTTTCTGCGATTACTCCAAGCTCCAACAAACCCCAATACATCGTAGCTGTAGCCGTGACAGCATCTGTATCATAATCGCTATATATGCATATTTTTTCTTTGGCTTCGATAGCCTGACTAACACGCCTACAAAAGACTTCAATCATATTGATGTAAGGCAGCTTCTGCAAACTATTAGAATCTAATTGAGTAAAAAAAGAATCCCAAACCTTAGGGTCTGCAGTGGTAAAACGAGATCTATAATCGGCAAGTATCTGGTGCATAATATAAAGCTAGTACATCCCAGAAAGATAGTTTTGTAAATAGAAGTCAGGCTTAATTTTTGACAACTGGTGCAAAGTACTCTTGACTTGCCTATATCGTCTATGCCTGCCCACCGAAAACACTTTGAAGACAATGCCCGCTTCCAAGCTATCCAGCGAACATTGCAATTCTTCATAAATCACAACTTTGTTCTGTTTTTAGAAAATCAGTATGCAACCAAAGATATCTCTGACTTACCAAAATACATAATTGCCAAACAGGATAAGTTCACAACGCTCCAAACCATAAATAATCTAGAAGAAGGGTTTGATTTTATTACCACTTTATTAAGCAAACTAAATTCCACTCTAAAACTCTCAACAACAGAGACTGTCAAACTCCAAGGAGAATGGAACTACCTCGGTCAAACTCAAGAGCGAGAAGAATATATCCAAAAAATTAATGATCTATTCTGGGTCCATCAAGATAATGAGAATATCCAAAATCACCCAAAATTCCAAGAAATGATGGAATCACCGTGGAAATTAATTACGCACAGCACTGACTTTGGTTTCTCACTCCCTAACCCATCAGATTCCTTTGAGGATTCAACCATACAATTTGTCGAAAAAATAATGCTTAAACTTAACAACTGGGAAATAAACCCATTTTTAATCACCAACGAAACAAGCAATTTCCACTGGAACATACAGCTCAACAATCAATCCCTAATCGAAGGAACCTTCACAAAATCAGACGACGGTGAACTAATTCATGAGACTAATTTTAATTGCTAATGGCGACAATCTATAATTACAGAACCTGTTGAGCTAATAACCACTACATTTTCCTGCCTTTATTCATAACCCTCCCATGCTTAACTGGATATCTCACTATTAGAGTTAGCATGATTAAGAATAAAGATACGAATTATTAACTCAACTGGTTCACGAAGACGTTGACAAAAAGACATTTCTTGCTCAGAATATTACCAATATATCCTGTATGAATAGTGAACACACATACGAATTCAAAAAGAAATCAGACCTCAAGAACGCAATGTCTATGATTGGCTACACGTTTACTGACGAAGCCTTGTTGCAAAGAGCCTTAGTACACAGATCTTATCTCAACGAAAAAGACAAAGAGCCTTCAATTACTCGCCATAACGAACGACTGGAGTTCTTAGGAGATGCGGTCTTAGAATTAATTGTATCAGACTACTTATTCAATGAGCTAGACGAAGACGAGGGAAAAATGACCAAGCTCCGCTCAGCACTTGTCAAAGACAGAAGCACAGCAGAAGTTGGACTTAAGATTGGATTAGACTCTGAGATACTCCTTTCTCGAGGCGAAAAAGAAGAGCTTGGGACAGCAAGACCGTCGATAGTCGCTGATGCTTTGGAAGCTGTTCTAGGAGCGATGTATCTAGACGGAGGCATAACCCCGTGTATAGAATTTATCAAAGATTACATCCTTGTACTCCTTCCTCAGATAATTAGTAATCAGACATACAACGATCACAAAACCTTAATGCAGGAATTTACACAAAAACATACCAAGATAACCCCCCACTACAAAGTTATCTCTTCCGAGGGTATGGATCATGACAAGATTTATATTTGCGGTGTATGGGTTGGTAGTGAAAAAGTTGCAGAAGGTAGTGGTAAGTCCAAGCAAATCGCTGAAACTGAAGCAGCAAGAAAGGGTCTGGTCATTATGCAAAAACGATTCGAAGCAAATTAGTATAACCAAGTACACAAGAAAAATTTCGCTAACTAATCAATCTTGAACTTAATACCGAAAGATCTGCGCACTTAAGAAGTATTTTGGCCAAGTAATTTGGAATACTCTCCATACAAAAGACCAAGCATGCCTGACCCATATTTCACCAAATCATCTAAATCCTGATTCGCAGGAAGGTTAGCAACTTTGCGTATAATGCCAGGAATTCTTTTAAATTGCTGCATCGCAAACTCATTCTCTTCGTTGACGTACGCCCCTCTATTAATCGCTATTAGCGATATTTCGCCGCGTTGAGAAGTCTCCAAACCAAATAATAAATGTTCTATGTCGTGAACCAATGGTCGATAAACCCTCACTTTATGCGCAAGTGTTGTTCCTCTTTCAGAAATTTTTTGTATTTGCAGTGGTTTAAGATTATTCTGCTCTAAGTAAACACAATAATCATACCTCAATGAACCTTCTGGGTATTTCTTAAGATTCTCATAAAGAAAAGGCTAGTTGCATTCCATATCTTGCACAAAATTGAGCACCTCAGGAATACTCGAGTATTTCTCAGATAAAATTTGATAATACTCACTCGGTAATGATTCTCGATAAGATTTAAGCTCTCGGACAACTCTTTTACCTATTTTATTAGGCATTAACAAGTCGGTAAATTGATATCGAAAGTTAAATGGATATGCCGGTATTCTAAGGTCTAACGGTAAAAAAGTTTTCATAGCACGATTTGCTTATTTCAAGACATCAACCCCTACATATACATATTCCCAAGCTTCTGGTTCAGGACCTTGGAGCAAGGCACCTTCAGGGTAGCTAGGAATAAAGCCAAATCGCTTAGCATTATAATAGTTGTTAGCATTAAGCCATGCAAAAGCTTGAGTATTCTTAAATTCTGTAAAGTCTTCTACAGAACCCAAATCAGTAAAGTCCAAAGTTAGACCTGTATGATGCTTTGAATATCCAGGAATAGAAGAAGTCTGCAGTACGCTATCAATAACTTCATCTGCTTCCCCAGCAGCAATAGCCCTAACATCAAAAACATCTCCATTTACCGAAACTGCAGCTGAATTCAATCTGCTAGTAAAGATATCTTGCTGTGTATCGGGAGAGCGAAAGCCTGAGACCAACCCTAGACTGATACCATCTTCAAGTGCAGCAGATTTCAAAGCTTCATAAGCAGTGGCTGCTATAGGATGCAGTAACTCATTCTCGACAGAAACAAGTACGTCAGCAGAAGCCTGGACTTGTAATTGATACCCTCTATCAGTTGCTATTTGAATAATTCTTCTATCAGCAGCGTTATCCCCGGTGATAACAGAGTCCGTAATCGGCGAAGTGTCTGGTTTTGGTACTCTATACCACTGCTGCTTGAACTCCTCCCCAGAAAAAAACTTATAATCAAAAGCATCTTCTCGGGCCAAACCCGGAGCGACAAACTGATTATCCTGGTCTTCACTTATAGTTTGCACAAGTTCATTAAACTTGATCACTAACTCGCTATAATTCTGATATTGTATGTCTTGCTCTTGCCCTACAAAATCATCTAAATAAGCTTTTTGAGTCGACAGATCCAAACCTGGATTAGTCTCAATAAGGTATCCATAATTGGAGATAGTTTTTTGGATGGTTCCTGTCTCTGCCTCAAGTAAACTCTGGAGCTTGGCTAAATATTCTTGTTTGTTTGTAATTGCAGCTTGGATATCTTCCGTCTCCAATGGCTCTGCAGGTAAAAGCGTGGGGTCTAATTCAAAATAACTCAAATACTGCACTGTTTGCAAAATTTCTTGATCCAAATCTTGATTTGAATTTTCTAATAAAGCCTGCTCTTCAACAATCTTGGTTTTAATGGAATTCAGTTTTTGCTCAGCTTCATCTACTTGCAAGTAACTTAGCAAGCCCTCTTTGGTTTTGCAGTTAACACCTCCGAGATCTATACCTTGCTGAATTGCATTCGTAAACGAGCTTCGACATTGATCAAGAAAATCCTGTCTCTGAGAAGATTGGGAATTAACATAAACATAACTCATTGCCACTAGGAAAAATAGAATTGCGCCAGCAAAAGTTAACATTGTATAGCTAAACTTAGGCTTACCATAGACCTTTTGTTTGATACCTTCTGTCTTGAATGCAGAACTACGCAAAGAATCAGGAGAAGTAAGTGAAGGCCTTGCCTGTCGCTGAGGTTTGGCAGATGTAGGAGGTTCCGCTTTGGGTTGAGAAGCTGGGCCAACTGGACCGCGATTAAATTTAACCTTTTTTAGGTTAATCCTAACAGATGGCTTCCGAGTAGGCACCATCATATTCTTACGAGCATCAGCTTTATTTTGAAAGTATTGTTGAATCCATTTAATCATGGCAAAGCAGGTTATTATTGTACACTATAATACGCTATATACAGCATAATTGTCAAATAAGCTGAAGACTTTGCACTCCAAGGTATTTTTTATAAAGAGTTTAGCAATCGCTCTAAAGGATTGACTCCGCTATACCGATAATAAGAGTTGAATAATGGACTTCGATTAATCTCAATAAGAACGTACCCACTGTCAGTTTTTGCAATGTCCAGACCTATCAAATCTCCTTTATTAGCATCTACAATGGGTTGCGCATATGCTATGAGATCTTCTGGTACAGGAGTAACCCCAAGAACTTTAACTGTTGTATTATCTGTTTTTGATCTTTTTACCCCAGCTAGAGGAAGTATTTTATTACGCACTGCAAAAACTCTATATTCTTTCTCTAAAACTAATTTATTTTGAATTATATAATCAGCAGCATCCTCTTGTGGCACATTACCTACATCAAAGTAAATACCTTTTCCTCGACTAGAAATTCTTTCCTTGACTATGTAATCCCTCTCGACACCTAACCCATCAGAAAGTAATTGTGTGTTTGGCATAAAATCCTTATAAACCTGATATTGCAACCACTTATCTTCTATCATAAAATCATCAAGCTTCTCAATACCATCTACAATATAAGCATCCTTGGAGTATTTTATAAGCGTTTCAAGTACTGCCCTGAGCCGTTCCAAGTCATATTCAGCGTTAAATGGGTCTCTGCAATAGATTGCATCAAAAGACTCCCTCTCAAGCATAGCTTGGAGCTCTTGCACTATTGTGTCGTAGTGAATCACGTCAACCAACCAATCACGCTTAATATTTGGCACAAAGAAGAGGGGTAATGAGCGATCTGAGACTGTTGTAACTATTAGTATTTTTTTCATAATCAAAAGGTAAACTGTTTATGCAGGACGACGATCCTCGAGCGCTCGGACCATGGTGGCTTGATCCAGAGTGTCAGGATTATAATACATAGGCAAACCCTGGGCTAGCTTTGTAATATTAACTCGCTCGACCAGTTGTTTCTGAACCAAAATATCTTTGATGTAAGCAGTGGTTGCATCCCCACTAAACCCAGCTTTGAAAAATAAAATCAGTTCCAATTCTGGCAAACCGCTCGCTAACAAATCTTGCACTCTACGCTCTAATAAATCGCCCAGCGTTGTATGCTCTGCAAAAATATTATCCAGAGGGGAAATTAAATTCGTCAACACATGATACCGACCTTTAAAAATCTGGCTTTTCTCTAGAGTAAGGACATCAGTAGGCTTCTCAACCAAGCAAAGCTGATGCTGCTTCCGGGAGGTATTTTCACAAATATCGCACAAACCACTAGCCAATGCCTGATCAGCAAAAAAACCACACTCCTTACAAAAAGTAACTTGTTGACGCACCGAAGACAGGCTCTCGATAAGCTCTCCATACTTTTCAGGCGGCAGCTCAAGAATATCCAAAGCCAGTTTCTGAGAACTACGCACACCAACTCCAGGGAAATACTGCAGCTTACTCGCAAGTTCATACAACGGCTTAGGTAACATAATTACTCTAAGGTACAAAATAAGGCGTTTCTCGTCAACCAACTGTAGAATTATGTTCTCCAGGTAAAGTATAGTAAGTGTTTTTTGACAGAATGGCATATTTGATATAGTATTAATAGTAATATGAACATGAATAATCTTTACTTGATAACCAGACACAAAAAGAACCCAAGTGTGGTCAAGCGCCTTACTGAGGCAGCGTCAAAACGAAACATTGTCACCACAATCCTAAGCCCTGAAACATTTGACTTTACTGAATCTTGGAACCTAACAGCAGAAGACGCGGTATACAGGGTAGGTACTGACACAGGCTCGCAACTTATCGAAAAAATCTTAATCAATGAAAATGTTCGAGCTTTCTACGACCATCATAAAACAACGATTACTCCTGCAGAAAATGTAATTGAGGCCTCACTAATCCACCAAAAGCAGAAGCTCCCGATTATTAAAACCGTTTTTAGCATAACCAAAAAAACTGAAAAGTTGAAAAAATATGTTGAATACCTTAATGGATTCCCTATTATTCTAAAATCCACCGGCGGCTCCCATGGTGTAGGAGTAATACGCATAGATTCGATGCAGTCACTTAAATCAGTAGTTGATGTTCTCTTGAGCTTAGACACCTCGTATATTATGCGAGAATACATAGAACACGAAACTCAGCCACGTCTGATAGTCCTGGGTGATAAGGTGCTATCTTCTATCGAATACATACGTGTAGCGGAAGATTTTAGGAGTAACGCTGGCTCCAACTTACAAGGAAACCCAAAAGAGTTCGACCAACATATCCAAGATATCGCTGTAAAAGCAGTCCAATCCTTAGGGTTTGAATTCGGTGGTGTCGATATACTAATCAACAAAAAAGGTGAGCCGTTCATTGCGGAAGTCAACTTACCATGTGCCTACCACGGGGTTTCAATGAGAACAGGATACGACATCTCTGGGGCAATGATTGACTATCTTATCAATAAATAAACAAGTGACCATGGCTAACACTAGCATGCTGGAATATAGAGAGGAAATAAATTGGCGAAAAAACGACATTACGAAAATAAAAAATGCTTTAGCAAAAACCACCCTACCAGCCGAGAAAGACATCTACAGATTGAAAATCATTGAGCACAAAAAAGCACTTAATTTAGCGCTTATTGTTAAAAAAATACAAGAATCTCAAGCATCAGCTGCAAAAAATTCTATCGATCTAGAATTAGAAAAAAAATTTATAATCGCTTACGAAGACTTATACCAAACTACTCCTATCGAGCTAGTAAAGTCTGTGCTAAACAAAGAAAAGACTATTCACAATCTCAAAAGATTAAATGAGTTTAAACCGATTGTGTATCAGCAAGTCATTGATAAATTATCACCATATATTAATCAAAATGGCACATCTCCAACTTGCTATAACAAAAACACGTATAGTGGTTTATGGAACAGCGTGGCTAGTAGGGTTAACCCATTCCTAGAAGGTGTTGTGTTTGAGGATAAAGACCTTAATTCAGATGTAGTTAAAAAAATTTTAGAAAAAGTACTGATTAATATTCACAAGTGCGAAGGTATTTCCAATCAATGGAGCTGCAGAATATATGAAGAAAGTCCGACTTTTAGTATAAATCACACCAATAAAAGAATCAACATACCACCGCGCAGCAGAAACGGCATAAAATTAAAAGGTTTAGTGTACCATGAAATATTTACTCACGTTCTAAGGAGTATATATGCTCACAAACTTAATGTAATTAGTTCTTTACCTGGTTATAAAGTGTTCGAAGAAGGCTTAGGTAAAACATTACAAAACCTTGCTGAAAACAAATCTCAAATGCAACTAGAGTCTTACTACCAACCAACCATTGTTGCCCTAAGTCATGCAGGTCTAAGTCTGGCTGAAATTGAGGAATTCTTGCGTATCGACGGCACTCCAAATTACAATAAATACCTCAAAAGAGCAGCCAAGCGAACCATAAAAAGGCGCTTCTCAATAGAAACCTCTAGAGATATGCCTTTATATCCAAAAGATATGTCTTATGGGGTTGGCGGAAAGCTTGTACATCACATGTGCAAAAGACACATTAATACATCTGATAAACATTTAAAAAGCGCCTTAAAAAAGGTATTTGATGCCATTCTTTTATGTAAGTTTGATCCAACAAACACTAGTCACATAGCATATATTTTAGAGAAAAATGTTATTAACTTCGAATCACATGAGCAGGAGTCCTATAAGAATTTTTTGGGCAGCGAAGAATTATTAAAGATTCGTCAATTAATGCCAATAATAACGTAAGTAACACATGTTAAAGATCTATTTGATCTTACAAGTAACTAGCTCTCTTATAGTTAGTAAATCCGCCTCTAACACTTTTGGATCTTTATGTGCTAAAATAGCATAAGCAATTCGGCCATACCCTTTGTTCACAGGACCAACATTACTGCCTTCTTTTTTAACAACAGCAAATTTCACATAACTCTTTAGTTTCTCTATCTTTTCCTTACCACCAACTTTCTCGAGTACACCTTCTTTATCTGCCCAAAACTGTGGAGCAGCAGAATGCTTGATAAGCTTGTCCTTCATCACAAACTCACCTCCTGTATAACAGCTTACAGCGTTCTGAATATGATCATAATCATAAGATTCTTTCAGAAGTTGCGCTCGATAACCACCTGTGCGCACATTAACCTCCACAATTTGAGCGGTGCCATCTGGCTTAATCTTGACTTCAGTATGCACTGGAGAACCTTTAATGTGTAGAGCCTTGATAGACTTAGTAACCGCATCGAGGACAACATCAGTCTCTTCATTATTCAAGCCACTATCATACCCAGAATAGTAAGTCTGGAAATCATCAAAACCTAAATCATGACTGATGACCTGCTTGCAAACCGGAGTATGGACAATTTTTCCATCAGGAGATACATACGAGTCTACTGAGTACTGCTTACCGGTGATAAACTCTTCTATAATAACTTGAGGCTTACGATATACATTATTTTCTGCATACACCTTGGCAACTCTATCAAATACATAACTCACTTTGGTAATTAGCTCTTCCATATTGTTACAAATATTAACCAATTGACCTTTAGTTAAATTAGCAGGTTTAATTATAACCGGAAAACCATGTTTTCTAGCAAAAGTATAAGCACCGTGGAACGTTCTTACTCTCTTGAAAGCAGGTGAAATCTCAGGATATACTTTTTGGAACTCTTGTCGTTGAAAAAATTTATTCGTCATGCTCTTGGCAATAGAAACCGGTAATGTTTTAGACTGTTTGAGGTTGAATAATTCCGCAATTATACTAGTTGCGTAAAAAAACCTATCCATATTACATACCAGCACTGTGTCAGTATGAAACATAAAACCTTTCAAAGATTTAGTGATTTTATCCCTATGTCTCAAGTCAGCAGGAATAATAAAGTCAATCTGAGGCAGGGTTTTCTCCTTAAAAGCTGTACTGGTTAGCGGTGAATTAATATCTTCAATAACGCCAATTGCATAATCCATCTTGCGAAAATATTGAACATTGGATAAGACAGGGTAACCAACAAAGATTGCAATTTTAGTATTTTTATTCATACAATATAAATAATTTTAAGTGTGTAAAATTCAAGTGCTCTTTAGAGTCAAAATACCTACATTTTGAAACATTAATTAAAGGATCGAGATACCAAATAATATGATGATATTTATACAAATGATACCATGTTAACAAAATATAGTCAATAATATTTTTACATTATTATTTCTGTAAAACATGATCTCGATAAGAACTTTGCGTCTATGACTAGCTTGTGCAAGAAAATTGAATTCGTTGTTTTTGTCAATTAAATGAGGAAAAGTGGAAAACAATCAGCCTCAATCTTATTGACATTCTATAGAAAGACAGCTTTTATTATCAGCAATGACACCTATATTTCGAACTAGACAAGCCCCCTCCCCAACCGGTTATCTCCATCTTGGAACCGCCAGGCAAATGCTCTTCACCAATCTATTTGCCAAAAAAAATAATGGTGTATGGTTCGTACGACTAGAAGACACAGATCGAAGCAGACTACAGGCAGAATCAGTCAAAAACCTACTAGAAGCAATGGCGGGCTTGAGCCTTACCCCCGACGAGGGAATTACACTGGAAGTTACCAAGACACACAACGAATACTACGACATCTACCAAAAAGGTGAGTATGGACCGTATATCCAATCTGAAAGACTTAGTCACTATCACGAAGCAGCCCAAAGACTGATCTCCGAAAAAAAAGCTTATTGGAACTTCCTAACCCCAGAGCAAAAAGATGAACTTCGCAACTTCAAAAAAATAACCAAAGCCCCTATCGATTACCTCAAAGCTAATCAGGATAAATACCCAGAATTAGATCTATTCATGAGTGTCGACGAGGGTCTAGCCAATACTCAAAAACCTGCTCTCATGTTCCATCTGCAGCGAGATGAGACTATAACTTGCTTAGACGAGCTCCTTGGCAAAACCACTTTTGATCTTAATCTTGAAGAAGATTTTGTCATACTTAAGTCAGACGGGTTCCCAACCTACCATCTCGGCTTTGCGGTAGATGATCACCTAATGAAAACAAGTCTTATCATTCGGGCGCAAGAATGGTACCCTTCTCTACCCAAGCACGTCACAATTCTCAAAGATTTATGGGGCCAAGACCACGGTATCAAATTCGTTCACTTACCAGTAATCCTTGGAGAAACCGGCAACAAAAAAATGAGTAAACGAGATGGCAACGTAAATATGACCGATTATCTCGACCAAGGATATTTGGCAGAGGCCACCATTAATTATCTAGCTTTCCTAGGCTGGAATCCAGGTACAGAGAAAGAACTCTACTTAAGCGAAGACGAGCTAAACACCATCAAGACAAAAGAAACTCGAGTTCAGAAAATTATCGAGAATATTATTCCAGAATTTACCATGGAGAATATTTCCAAATCTTCTGCTAGATTCAACTTAGAAAAACTCAATTGGTTCAATAGAGAGTATATCAAAGCCATGAATTCAAACACTTTTGCAAACGAAGTGAGTAACTATCTCGACCACCTAGCCACAAAGAAGGAAGAGAAAACTCAAGACATCCAAACTCAAATTCACCAAAACCTAGGCGACTACAAGGCAAACAACTCCGAAGAGCTTATCAAATTAGCCTTTATGCTCGACCAAAATAGAATCACTACCTTATCAGAATTAGGCACTGACAGTAAATGTATCCTCAACTGGCAACAACCAACACTAGAGGACATTAAGTGGAAAAAAAATACTATCGAGGAGAGTCTATCTAATCTCAAAGAAATTGGAGATTTCATAAGCTCCAAGTGGAACACAATCGACTTACCTCAAGATAAATCCAGCCTGAGCTATGTCACTGAAGCCGCCAGCGTATGGGAGGATGTAATCAAGCAATGGCTCAACGAGAGCGACAAAGGCATTGGTGACTACCTATGGCCTCTCCGAGTCTGCCTCTCCGGACAAAAACGATCCCCAAGCCCTTTTGAAATCCTAGGAATTCTAGATCAAGAAGAAGCAAAACACCGAATAGATCTATGCAAAAAATAAGGCTTCCTAATTTAAGAAACCTATAATTAATACTATATATAAAACTCACTCTAAAATATTATTTTTTTCTACATAATTATTCAAGACCTGGGATCTAACTCTATTAAAAGCTAGTTTTTTCTTGTGGCAAAAAACTTCGGTTACAGAAACACAACCCAACCATATCAAGCTTGATGAAAATATTCCCAGTGAGGGGCTATCTTTAGATCCACCAATTCCGATATAACCAATTGAGATGGCTATCAAGGCACCCAAAAAATAATTTGAGAATCGATGATTATTAACTTGAGAACGAATATTCTCTTTTGTTATATCATCAACATTAATGTTATTCTGGCGACAATATTCTCGATAGGCGGAATAATCAATCTCTTTTAACTGATCTAAATCTAAACCCAAAGCGATTTCAAAATGCTTTTCAACAAAAGAAACTATTTCATTGTAAACTAACTTTTTTTCTTCTAGATTAACACTTCTATGCAATTCTAAACTCATTTTACTGTACTCCAATATAGTAGCAGTATTATACCATATATGTAGTATAATGTCAAGTTACTTACCCCAACTAATTACAATCTTACCATTAGTATCGTCACCAGAACACTTTAATTTGGAGTTTGGGAAATAAGAGGCCAACTTTTCTGCGCGTTTGTAGTAATCGTTCGAGATATTATGCACCTGCTTCAAGAAACGATTCTCCTCCTTGAGCGGGTTTTGCATTTTTTGAATTAGATCTTGAACCTCTCGTACTGTGAGTTGCTTCTGCACAATAATATCAAGTAGTTGTAGCTGAATGTGATCTTCAAGACCTACAAGATGACGCGCCTGACCTTCTCCCATAAGTCCGTTCTCAAGAGCACGCTGTACGGGTTCGGTTAGTGTAAGCAATCGCAAATAATTTTTAACATACTGCGCGGAGTGCTCCAACATTTCAGCAATACCGTCTTCTGTGAGATTCTGAGTCTCCATCAACATTTCAAAAGTATGCGCCAGCTCAATAGGATTAAGGTCTTCCCGCTGCAAGTTCTCCATCGCCGTCAACAAGGCGTGCTGATTAGAAGTAAGTTCTTTCTCAAGCTTAACCACGGTCATTATGGATTTGTGCCCTAGATCACCACAGGCACGAAGACGCCGTTCACCCGCGATCAGTAGGTATGGTTTTTGCCCATCTTCTTGAGACTCTCGTTCTAGAGCAATAACTGGGTGAATCAAACCAGATTCTTTGATAGACTGCGATAGTGACCGAAGCTTCTCTACATTGAATTGCTTACGAGTTTGATATGGACTCAGCTCGATATCAGCGATGGCAATATCTCGAACAACTGTTTTGGTATCCACAGGGGCTGTCGAAGAATTTGGGGTAGCAGCTTTTTTCTTTTTAGCTGCGGCGGTGGCCTTGGTTTCGCTTAATTCAACCACCTCCTCTCCAAAGTAATCGCCCAAAATATTGTCTAAAGATTTACCTAACGCCATATGATTCTGTTATTACCTACAAGCATAAAGAGCAAGAATCTTTTTGTCAAAATAAACCTAAGCATAATTGAATTACTTGCAGAATAAGTAAGAATAGCGTAAGAGTTGAGGATATGAATCAGCAGCAAACCCTCCAGCAATACTTTGGTTTCAACGAATTACGCCCCAGCCAAAAACCAGTTGTAGCTTCGATACTAGCCGGACAAGACACCTTAGGAATCATGCCTACAGGAGGAGGTAAATCACTCTGTTATCAGCTACCAGCATTATTATCTAATAAGCTCGCAGTAGTTGTCTCGCCGCTGATTGCGCTAATGCACGATCAAGTCTCAGGCCTCAAGAAAAACGGTATTGCAGCCGCCTACCTCAACAGTTCTCTCGAATCTCACGAACAGGATCAAGTAATTCAGCAATTACAAAGCGGTACCTTAAAAATTCTATACACTTCGCCCGAGAGACTCTTGAGCAACAACCATGAATTATTATCCCTACTCCAGAATATAAATATACAATTATTTGCAGTTGACGAAGCACATTGTGTATCTCAGTGGGGTCATGACTTTCGACCCGAATATGCTCAGCTTGGTATTATCAAAAATCTATTTCCATCTGTCCCAATCATTGCCCTCACAGCAACAGCTGACAAACTCACCCAAGAGGATATACTTATTAAGCTCAAGCTTGAGAACCCGCACACATTTATATCTTCTTTTGACCGCCCTAACATAACATATACCGTAGAGCCCAAAAATAACGGCATGGGGCAACTCCTCGACTTCATAAAAACATGGGAGAATGAGTCCGGTATAATCTACTGCCTATCACGCAAGAGTACGCAAGAGGTCGCCAAAAAACTCCAAGCCAATGGAATTCGCGCCGAAGCATTTCATGCAGGTATGACCACCGAAGACAAACACCAAATCTACAGCGATTTTATGCAAGACAATATCCAAATTGTTGTGGCCACCATTGCCTTTGGTATGGGTATTGATAAATCCGACGTGCGTTTTGTAGTGCACTGGAACCTACCTAAAAACATCGAAGGCTATTACCAAGAAACAGGTAGAGCTGGGCGAGACGGACTACCCAGCGAAGCACTCTTGCTCTATAATATTGGTGATGCAGTAACCTTAAGATCCTTTATCAACAAAACAGCCAAACCCAAAGATACGTTGGAGAAGGTAGATCAAGAAACCTTTCAAAAACTCCAACACGACAAACTCGACAGACTTATTGATTTTTGTCAGACAGGTCATTGCCGGCGCAAAATCCTCCTTCAATATTTTGCAGAATATCTAGAACACAATTGTAACAACTGCGACAGCTGCCTCCACCCAAAAACAAAGATAGATGGGTTAATTCTAAGTCAAAAAATCCTCTCAGCAATTGGCCGAACTGGCGAACGTTTTGGAGTCGGTTATGTGATTGATGTCTTAAGAGGAGCTTCCAATGAGCGCATGAAAAAATACGAACATGACAAGCTGCCCACTTTTGGAATTGGAGAGGATATAAGTAAACCTGAGTGGATGCATTACGCTAATCAACTAATTGGACTAGGACTAATAGAAGTGCAATACGATGGTTTTATCAAAACCTTAGCTCTCAACCAAAGATCCTGGCAAATCCTAAAAGGAGAAGCTCCGGTAGAGCTAACAGCCTACGAACCCCCAGTCACTAAGCACATAGCCAAGAAATCTAAGCCAAATAAAAAAATCATAGAAGACTTCAGTGTCGAGGATCAAGAACTATTCGAATCTCTTCGCTCACTACGCAAAGACATAGCCCAAGAAGAAGAAGTTCCTGCCTTCGTAATCTTCGGCGACGTCTCCCTAGTAGATATGGTCAAACAAAGACCAAAGAGCAAAGAAGAGTTCGGCCAAATCCACGGAGTAGGCACCACCAAACAAGAAAAATACTGGCAACAATTCACCAATATTATTTCAATTGATTCCCCATGAGAGTGCAAGAAGTGTTAAAGAAAAATTACTTGACAAATACTAAATATAATGTTATTTTACATATTGTAAATTATTTTATCGGAATATATTTAATGAGTAACAATAATCTAAAAGTTAATTTGCAATTAGCTAGCAGAATATCATTAGGTTTCTTATCAGTAACTGTTATTGGCTATTTAACATTTTTCGGAATCGTAATTGTAGACTCTATCAAAATCAATAAAGCTGCAGATAGGGTTTTCAGAGAAAACCTCACAACCAGTAAAGAATTACGCCAAATAGAATACGAACGGAATCAAGCAGCATACAAGATAGAGCTAGCAAAAATCCAAAATCGTGAATTTGATTGGCAAAAACAACAAAAGAATGAGGAATGGAAAGGTGTAGTATATGATACCTGTCTTCAATATCCTCAACCGTCTGGACAAATGTCATGCTTCCGTGATGCTGGATTTACACACCCTTACTATAAATAAAATAATATATTACATAATGAAATTCAACTTACAGAGTTTCATTTTTTTATACTTCAAAAAGAAGAGGCAAGTATTAAATTACCCCTCCTTGACCTATACAAGATTATTTCGTAGTCTAAGGGCAGAATGTTTGGTACAAGTTTTCACCTAATTGGTAAGTTCGGTATAGCTATGAGTATGCTAGTGGCGCTCATAAGCGGTTTTAGCACTTGGGACAATGCTAATTCTGGCATGGATGCTATTAATAATGATCAAGAATATATTGTCTCAGCAAACGCACCGTTATTACCTGATGATTCTAATACAAAAATACTGGCAGATAGCGGCCAGCAAACCTCTGATGTCGATACCGAAATCCCAACACCCAACGAAGCAGCAACGCCAAAATTACCACCCACAATCGCTAAGACTGTAGAAAAACCAACAAGTGAAACGCCTGATTCCAATAAAAATACACAAAATAACCTTGAAAATACCGATGTCGCCCAAGAAGAAATATCAGTAGAACCTACAAAAGAAGCGGATATCTCTGCAGAAGAAGATGCCAAAGACGATCACGATCACAAAGACAAAGAAGAACACGACCACGACGAGGTTATAATTGCCTACACACCTACAACTATCACTCCTGTAGCAGAATCTAGCGCACCATTAAACACACTCGAGCTCAACGAAAACCAAGTGCAACCTTTTGGTTTTAGTGAATCCAATATTGTGAATGGGCAAACAATCAATCTCAATCAAGTCGTAAATGTCACCATCCCTCCCAAAGCTAACACAGCTGTCTTAGATCATATTGTTATTGAGCCAGCTACGCCCATCAACGTCTCAACTAACAGACGTAATGCATCCGTATCTCTTCAGAATCCTCAGCGAGATCAAAACTACACTATAGGCATAAAAGCCCAGTCTGTATGCGTACCAGATATGGAAAGTGAATGCAATGCAAAAGAAACCTGGGCATACAAATTAGATTTCAAAACCACTGTTTTAGAAGAGTTTTTGCTTGGCAAGTCAGTTGAAAATAGAGATATTTGGGGTTACAAATTAGGACGATGCAGAACCAGTAATTGCACAAAAATTATGATGACCGGTGCAATTCATGGTAGCGAATACCGTAGCGGCGACTTGCCACAATTGATTAGTTATATTAACAATAATCAGCACGAAATATCTGGACAAGATAAGGAGTTTTACATCATCCCTGTAACCAACCCTGACGGCAAAGAGCGAAATATTCGCTATAACGCACGTGGTGTCAACCTCAATAGAAACTTCTCCTCACTTTGGGAGCCATGTGCACAGTGTGGCAGTGCTGCTTATAGCGAACCAGAATCTTTAATCGTTAAGAATGAAACTTATAGTTTTATGCCAAAGTACCTTTTAAGCTATCACGCGCAGTGGCCGCCAAATGGAATAATCTTCAGAGGTAATGACAACAACCAACGGACAATTGACTTTGCAAATTATGTTGCCGATCGAACTGGCTATCCAGTTGGGTATTTCCCAGATTTTGATAATGTTCCAGGCGATCAAACCGTCTGGGCAGAGACCTATGGAATCAGTAGCCTTATCATTGAAGCTACTAGAGTAGAAAACACTGATTGGGATAAAAACTTCAATCTCTATCTTAGCTTACTTCGTGAAAATATCTAAACATCGAAATTAAAACACCCCTCATTCGAGGGTGATCTTACTGAACCGGCTCTTCAACTGGTAGCTCAGGTAATAAATCATTTACTCCACTTTCAATATCAGCCATAAGCTCTCCAGTTACTAAGTATCGTTTGGTTGGTAACCAGCCATCAGCTGTTTGCTCTAAAATACTTCCTTGCAAGGTAACGGTTCGTTTGTCATCAAACTTCTTATACGCTTCCTGAACATCTTCTTGTCGCACTGACTTAGCCTCAATCACTTCAAAATCAAGTTTACGACCCAGGTTGTCATACACCGAAAACTGCTCACCTTCACTAACTTTTTCTATGATTGGTTCAAAGATAAAATTATAGTCACTCTCAACACTGCTATAGTTAGAGCTATGTCCGATTATGTAAGAATTTCCAACTTCTCCTGGAGAAGGTGTGAATGGTAGATGCACAATTCCATCTCTTAATTTTTGTTGCACTGGAGAATCAATTGGATCGTTATTCACATACTGATCAAATGCAAAAGACTGATCGTCATTTTGCTGGAAGATATCTTCGAAAGGGGCATATATAATCGGTGCTTCAATCTCATATTGCTCCCATACAAACTTATTACGAAACTGAGGATTCTCAGGCGCAGGAATTATCTCTTCAAGCGGGGTAGGAATATCATATTTAGCGTATTCAGACTCATCTTCAATCTCAGCAAACTGTTCTTCAACCTCAATTGGCAAACCAAATCCTAAATCAGAGATAAAACTACTACTCAAAAAACCCATATTAAAACCAAATCGCTTCATTGTCCTCGTCAATTCTACTCCAGCAAGATCAACTTGCAAAGCTCGCTCTTTGACCTCTTCTACTTTAGGTGGTTCTGGTATTGCTTCTACAGCAGATACCTGGGCTTCTGGTTCTCGTGACAATACGAATCTATCAACCAATACATATCCTCCTGTGGCTATTAATAAAATCGAGAGGATGTTAACGATAATTTTAACGCTCTTATTTTGCTTCTGTGCTTCCATAATAATGTTAGTTTAGTTAAGAGAACTCTACTACAGTCATTTTGACTTGTCAACGAATATCATCACAAATAACTTTGACCAAAAAAGATTTTTATGTGAAATTCATGGTATGAATCCTTGGCAAAAAAATCAGAATCCTTTGTGGATATTAGCCCCAATGGAAGACGTAACCGATACTGTTTTTCGGCAACTTATTAGTGAGTGTGGGAGACCAGATATCTTATACACCGAATTCACATCCACCGATGGATTGTCTCACGATAAGGGCAGGTCAAAAGTAATACACAGGCTAGAGTTTAGCGAAACAGAAAGGCCAATCATTGCCCAAATATGGGGTAAAGATCCAGAGCATTATTACAAAGTCGCCCAAGATATTGCGGCAAGAGGTTTTGACGGTGTAGATATCAATATGGGCTGCCCGGTCAAGAAAATAATCAAGCAAGGGTGTTGTTCGGCATTAATCAAAAACCCAAGCCTAGCCTCAGAAATAATCATTGCTGTTCAAGAAGGTGTTAAACATGCTGTACCTGTCAGTGTAAAGACTCGTATAGGATTCGACAGCATTGTCACAGAAGAATGGTCAAAACACCTCCTAAAGCATAACCTAGCTGCGCTAATTATTCATGGCCGCACCACTAGAGAGCTATCCAAAGTACCTTGTCACTGGGAAGAGATAGCCAAAGTTCCAAAACTTCGAGATAGAATATCGCCCAAAACACTAATTATTGGTAACGGTGACATATTTAGCCGTCAACAGGGTCTAGACGCAATATCCAAATACGGAGTTGATGGGATTATGGTCGGTAGAGGAATATTCAAGAATCCATGGTTCTTCAACCCACAATACAGCAATGATAATCTAGGAAATATTTTCCAAGGGCAAACACCAATCACTAAAGAAGAGCGTATCAAGCTATGCATCAAACACATTCGTCTCTGGGACAAAACCTGGCAAGAATCAAGAGGCTACAATATACTCAAAAAATATTTTAAAATTTATATCCAAGGCTTCAACGGCGCTTCTGCTATGCGATCCAAGTTAATGGAAACCAAATCTGCATCTGAAGCGGTTACAATTCTTAAAACTACCATCAAAGATAATAACTAATCGCAATTAGAATCGCACTTAAGCCAACAATATGCACAACCCGTTCCCAAACTGGAATTTGCTTAAGAAAATATTTCTCCCAGTCAAATAAAAAGGCAACACCATATACCCCAAGCACAGTACAAGCTGTAGTCCACGGTAAGAAAATAATCAAAGGCACAGCATACAAATACGCTAGATTTGCCATATATCCAGTATCTTTGTTATTCTCGTAAACCCTCGCAACAACACCTCGCACGACTTTGAGGATCACTGGAATATAAAAAAGGCTAATTACCACCCTCTGTGTGTTTATCTGCGCAATGCTTACAAGAAAAACCAGGGGATAAATACCATAAACCAGAATATGCAATACAGAATACAAAGCTGGTTCAGTTCTTTGATCTCCTCGTGAAGTAAAATACACCCCAGCCAAAAATACAAGAATAGAGACAATCTTAACGTACCAAACGAACCCAAACACCGCCGCAAACATCAAAGCAACCAAACAGGGTAATAAAATCTTTTTAAGATTCATATAACCTGAATAGTTGCAATTAAATAATTTCTTGTAAACTCAACGCTCAAATACAAAAACTTACGGTACAAAAATATCAACAGATTCCTGAGCTACCAGCTCATCATCTAAGAACGCGCTCACAGTAATCAGGTAAGGCCCGTGTTCTTTCCAATTCCAATTCTCAACACTTACAAATGAAGCCTTTCCATTGCCTGTATTCTCCATTTCGTTAAGTTGTCCACTCTCCACCTGCCAAAACGCATCGTACTCAGCCGGGTCAACACCTCTAAGCAAAGCTTGGAAACGCTGCAAGCCATTTATCTCAACATTTTGAGTTGGGAAAAGAAGCTCGAATTCGTAAGCTTCAGTAGGTGAAAGTGAAGTTGAAACCCTGTTTTCGGAACGTGGGACAAAGTTAACAGATCCGCCACCGCTTACGATATCAATATCCAAATCATCTTCTTCGGTCATGATCGGATCTTGGAGAAGTAAACCATCTGCAGAATCCAAACTATCAACAATCACACCTTCTTCCATCAGCAAACTTTCCTCTGTTGTCACTGAAATAACTTCAGAATCTTCCACTTCGTCACCCGTAATTTGACTACTTGTAATCGGTACAAAATCTTCAAAACTTCCACTCTGAACAACATCACTCTCAGATTCTTGAGTTAAATTATCATCGCTTTCCTCAGAAACAGCAGAAGGGCTTTCGATAGAAACCGAAGCTTCGTCCGAAGTAATCTGATCTACACCCTGCGTAATATTTTCGCCAACCTCATCTGTCTCAGCAATAACCAACCCATTATCTTCGCTCTCATCAGTCAAAACCTCTGTCTCAGTTGTCGTGGTTGAGCTACTACTAGAAGGCGATGAATTTATGGAAACTGCAGCACTAGATTCTTCTGCATCACCCTCTTGATTAGTTGCTGTTGATTGAGAATTAATAACCGGAGAGTCGTTTGTAACCCTAGACGGTGTACTATTACTACCAGGCAATTCAACAATTGGCGAAGGCATAGAGTCGACTGTTATTTGATCATCTTCCGAAGAATCTTGAACTTCAACACTAGTATCGCTCGAGATTACATCTTCTAGATTAACTCCTTCGATCAAACCTTCTGGTACAAGTACAGAGTCGATCACATGCACGATACCTTGATCATCTGACTCGATATCAACCTCAACAAAAGTTAGTGATGGATCAATTGCAATCTCCAGTCCATTAATCGTTGCCAATTCTGAAGCTGACAACACTTCTGAAGAAACTAATTTTTCTGGTACGACATGGTTAAGTAACAACTCTTCTAAGATAGGGCTGTTTTCCGGCTGTTGCAAAAATTCCAACACAGCTGGATCCAAGGCTTCAAAAGCGGCATCTGTAGGTGCAAAAATTGAAAAACTCTCTTCTGTTGATAGAACCTCATCTAATTCTAAGTCGACAAGCAAGTTAGTTAGAATTGAAGTGTCTTCTCGATTAACAAGACTGCTCAAAAAAGTAGTAGAGCGAACGATTTCAGTGTTGTCGGAGATGGTATTGTCAGTATCATCATCAGCATCTTCTTCGTTTTCGATAATTTCATTGCTATCACCTGGGACAAACACACCGTCGTCAGTTTCAATAATTTCCTCTTCACCATCAATCACTTCAATATCATCAGTTACACTAGAAATATCTTCTGCCTCAACCTCTTCCTCATCAACTTCTTCAACAACCGTAGAATCGTTAGAATTTAATTCACTATCATCAACCTGACTATCTAATTCTGAGGAATTATTATCATTAAGGTTTTCTAGTTTATCTGAAACACTTTGAGGAATCAGTACCGTGTTAATGACATGAACCACACCATCATTCTCAGTATTAAGGTCAAGAACCTCAAACACACTATCACCAACACCATTCAAACTAGCAGCGCGAGGCTCTACACTCAATTCCTCACCTAGTAAAGTTGGCAATGAAGTTGTAGACAATACCTGATCCGCGTCCAACCCCTCTGGAAGAACATGGAATAGCAATAACTCTTCGAGTAATTCTGCATTCTCTTCTTGCAGTAATTGTGCTAAAATACGCGAATCTATACTTCTAAACGCCTCATCTGTTGGCGCAAACAAAGTCAAATTATCTGTGTTAGCAATAATATTAATTAAGTTAGATTGCGCAAGAGCACTCGTAAGTAGCGAGGTATTCTCTTGTCCTGCAAGCACGGTCACAATGTTAGCATTCCCTGCATTAGCAGAAAACTCAGAACCACTTTCTAATTCCACTTGAGAATCACCACCATCACTTTCAAGCATGTCGTCCACGATCGTAGTATTTACAGAATCGCCACCCATGACCATCTGCTCCAACTCCATGAACGAAGCGGTAGTCCCAGTACCTTCGAGCTCAAATGACTGCGTGCTCGCTGTTACACAATCTCGGAGTGTGAGTGGAATAAGTTCACCTTCAATTGATCCTTGAGCACATCCCAATCCCATCAATCCGTTACCTTGGTCTATGGTTGCGACCGCCCTACCAAATTCATCAAAATTCCATTTAGCTTGAGCCGAACCACAGTCATTCAAAATAATATCACTGTTGGCATCGACATCTAGACATAGGTCGTTCAGACCCTTGATCATCTGATCTTCATAGCGCCATTTTTTTCCAATAGTGTCTGGATTGTGATCAGCCAATACAACCCTGTTCCCTGGAGATGCTTCATCATTGAGAACTGAGAAAACCAGACTGTTATTCATCCGCCACCGCACAAACCGATTTCCATTATTAAAAACTTCCTGTTGAGCGTTAACTCCAACAAAACTTCCGCTTATCATAGCGAGAGTCAACAACGTAGATATACCATAACCAGTAGACTTTTTTCCTTTCATAACCTAGAATTAATTTTAATTATTACTCATAAGTATAAATCTTCTCTGTATGTTGTCAACCGAATTCACACAAATTTTTTCGCACGTTAATCAAATCTTTGACCAAAAAGCCTATCTAGTTGGTGGCGCCACCAGAGATCATCTCCTAGGAAAATTAGTAACAGACTATGATTTTACAACACCTCTGCGACCAGAAGAAATCGAATCTATTTTGCGAAATAACTCAATTAAGCCTTATCTGGTTGGTAAACGTTTTGGCACGATCGGCTTCAAGCTTCGAGTAGAAAACAAAATACATTTTATCGAAATTACAACCTTCCGCGGGGATACTTACAAACCCAAGAACCGCAAACCTGAGATTAGATTTACCACCACGATTACGGAAGACCTCACCAGAAGAGATTTTACCATAAATGCTATTTCTTTATCTCCTGACAATATTATAGTAGACCCCTTAGATGGCCAAACAGATATCAAAAACAAAGTAATCCGGGCAATCGGGAACCCCAGTGATAGGTTCAAAGACGACCCCCTAAGAATTTTACGTGCTATTCGCTTTGCCTCCAACCTAGAATTTGAGATAGAACAACAAACCCTACAGGCAATAGAATCAGACAACTACTCACTACTTGATATCAGCAAGGAGCGCTGGGTGCAAGAACTAGATAAAATATTGAAACATACCAATAGGGCTGAGGGGTTTGAGCTACTACTCTCTTTAGGTGTTCTTACACACGTAATACCCGAACTTACACTACTTCATCCGGATACATGGCAGAAAACCTTAGAAGAATTACGTACTTGTGATGAGTCTTTGGATGATCTTTGGGCTGTTTTGCTCAGACACACTGGCACGATCTATCAACAAAACCCGGATAAAAAATTTACTACAGAAGTTAACTGGAAAATCTGTAAACATCTACGGTTTGGTAACAAAAGAACTCATGCAATTTTAGTATAAAAATTACCCTTTGTCCTAGCGCGAATTGATATTGGTTTTATGATTTATACAAAGTAGAGTTTTTTCTCATTTTATTCAATGATCGTAGCTGATCAACTCAACAAAAAAAGTACGTCATTTAGACATACTAACTAATATATTTAACTAAACCTCTCCGTAATACTCAGCAATATATTTAAATTCATAGGCTGAACCACTATAAATGACTAGTTGTTGGTCAAAACCAACTCTTTTGTCAGAGATAAATACATCTCCTCCGCCATAAGACCATTTTCTTGGCAACCAAACCATATTTTTAGAAAAATGCGATGTCAACGTGTAAATCTCACGAGAGAATAGCACAGTAGTTCCACCTAATTTTTCTTCATAACGATACGTATATATTGGTGTATTGTCAAGAGTTACACCACCCTGTTTGACCTCAAAAGGTAAATCAACCTCAGGTTTGTGTGTAAACACAGTAAACCAAAGATTATGATAATGTTCTGAGGTGCAATACCCTTCTCGAGTTCTTCGAGCATGTTTCATTTCGTAGAAAATACTAGCCTTTCTTTGCATATATTTATCCTTTTGAATAATTTCATCTTCTATAATATATACATATTAGCATTAAAATTATATATTGTCAATATAAATTTTATGGGGAAGGTATAAAACAGATAAAAGGTACAAAAATAACCACATTACTAGTCGTTAACTGTTAATGTGGTTATTTGTTGGTGGACCCAAAGGGAATCGAACCCTTGACCTCCTGCGTGCAAAGCAGGCGCTCTAAGCCAACTGAGCTATGGGCCCTAATATTTATTAAAAATATACTATATTAATATGCATTATTTGTCAATGAATTTCCTAGTGTTTATTTCGCGATATGTTTTTTATTCTTCCTACTATCATTTATGGTTAATAATCTTATGGAAGAAGAAAACCCTTGCGCTTTACATATGTAATCAATATCTTTACTTTCAGTTATGGAATTTAGTCACAACAACTTATCACCATTGCCAACTATAATCGGCCACATAATGAAATTATTACTAATGTTAAGGGAGGGAGAAGAAATGCTACAGCTAACATAGGCGCACTTATAACCATAATTACACCACGAGGATTTCAGACCTCGACTCACTGCAAAGTCAAGTGATTAAATAACTTTGTAGACAGCTCCACCCCCCCCAATTGACAAAGTGATTAAAATAACTTATTTTAGCGGTATTGCACAGAAACGCAGCGCGATTAGCTCAGGGGTAGAGCATCTCATTGACGTTGAGGAGGTCGTAGGTTCAAATCCTACATCGCGCACCATGGTGGTCATAGCTCAGTTGGTAGAGCACTAGGTTGTGGTTCTAGAGGTCGCGGGTTCGATCCCCGTTGGTCACCCCACAAGAGCATCCCCTCAGAGGGGTGGTTTTGTTATCTAAAAATTTTTGAACAAAAAATTCAGTCTCTGCCTTAGCAAAAACTGACTATAATACAATATCAATAGTAACAAGTACTATACATACTGCATAATTTTTGGTTTTAGAATATTATGAACCATATCTCTCGAACGTTCGTATTCAGGAAAAACTGGTAAAAACATAGAAACAGATTCATCAATCAAATCATCTAATACGCAGTCACCCAAACCAAGATCAGAAAAAGCACTTCCAAAACTCCTTCCATAATTATTTAATTGAGATCTCTTCGAACGCTTTTTGCGCCCACTAAGATTCCCAACAACATTCTGCAATGTCAACAAGGTTAACCCTCGAATATGATCGCAAACTATGGTTTCTTTTTCAGGATCACATATAGTGGATTTTTGAAGAATATCACGTAAATCACCAAAAAGGGAAATATTAGCAATTTTATCAACACCTTCAATAACCATCAGTAGTCTCTGGGGACTAAATCCAGCGGCATCAACATGTTTGTGAGCAGGTATCAATGCAAGCTTGTCACCGTTAGCTTTCACATAATGATCATATCTTACATGGGTAAATAATTCTATTATCAAACCCCGATTTTGCAAATCCAAAAACTCTACAAAAGAATTAATAGGACTTCGTTCATCTCTCAAATCCACAAAAATTTCTGCACGCGGACCGCCAACAGGTTCTACTAAATTTGCTACAAAGCATTCTTTTTCTAACCCTGCACAAGTTGCAATAGATGTGATACCAAGACTATTATATATCTCTTGCATTTCCATATCCATAGATAAAGTAAGATTGTTCACAACACCTCCACCAAAATAGCTACCAATCAGCATGTCAGGATCAACACCGTAATAATTAACAAACAGCGTATGAAAATCCCGAATAAGTTCTATTCTCGTCGTCTCACCAAAAGAACAGGCTACCAGCATATTAAAAAATGAAAGATGACTCCAATCTCCAACGTTACGCACATCCCAATACCGAAATACTGGTTGGTTTATGCACGCCGATTTACGAAGCGAATCATTATTAAAAAACTGCAATGCCAAATTTGGTCCACCAGACGGTGTAAAAGTCGTTGGGAAAACTCCACTATCAAGCGGTAAACAGTCCTTAGCACAATAACCCTTAAACTTCATGTAATTATTAAATAACAAACACACGCTGTAAAAGTCTAAATTCATTTTTATCCTCAATTAATAATAAATACGAAATATCGATATCTTCTAGATGAAAGCCTAGAAATAGAGGTTTGTCAAAGTAACTCCATTTTATCAACAATTAGAACATTGACAATCTTGGATAATTAAACAAGTGTCTCCTCAGGAGAAAATAAAAATATAAAAATGATTACACAAACAAAAAAGTCTCTACACAAAATAATTAAAGGGACTCCTTATCTCAGTAACAGGAATAAGCAGATCTTGTTATACTATTTTGAATCTCGGGAAAAGATAATTATAGACGCATGCTATATACTAGGTATCATACTCTTATTATGGTTAATAATTGAACACTTGCACATAGTAATTTTTTTATCATTATTAGCAATAGCAATGTATATTTGTTGGAGAAACGTTGAGTATTAATTTTACAAACAAAGAGTTGTGCACCTTACAACTCCTTTACTATTGAGCTAAGATCTATTTTGGCTCATTTTTTTCACCCTCTTCAAAATCCAACACAGTTCCATTAATGCAGTATCTCTGACCAGTGGGCTCAGGACCATCTGCAAATACATGCCCCAGATGGGCTTCACAGCGCGCGCAATGCACCTCAGTACGAGGCAAGAACAACTTAAAGTCTTTACTTGTCTCCACGTTCTCATCCTCTACCGGCTTATAGAAGCTAGGCCAACCAGTCCCCGAATCATACTTGGCATCTGCACCAAATAACTGCAACCCACATGCAGCACATTTGAACACCCCTGCTCTTTTCTCGTCATTATGATTCCCAGGAGTGTGAGCCCTCTCAGTCCCGTGCTCACGAGCAATACGATATTGTTCCTCACTTAATTGCTCCTTCCACTCAGCGTCAGTTTTGTTTATTTTATTTATCATATCTTAAGTATATTTTTATTTGCTTTTATAAGCAAGGTTTTGACATTATACTACCTTTGAAGCAGGGTAATATCAAGATTAGTTTTGGAGAAAAGAATGCTTGTAACAAATTACCTCAAGTTGTTGAAACAGTTAGAGGAAACACCGAACATTGACATCAAATTACCAAAGAATTTTGACAGGGATATAGCTACTGCCACAGAAGAAAACAGGTTTAAACTAATAATATATCTAAACTGTGATCAAAATCTACAAAAAATTAAACAAGTACTGAAAGAATACTTTTATAGTGATGAATATGTATACACCGAAATATCACACAGTAAAGATATCAGAAGCGCCAAACTAAAAATAAAAGGGGTGCGTATTCAGTACGCAATCTTAGTTGGTGGGTATATGGAAGAATACGACAAAACAACATTCCATGCGTGTGTATCAAATATAATCAATCCCGTCGCCAGAGGAAAAGAGGTTTTTTGGATTATGTAAAAACACAACTAACTCAAATTTTACGAACAATATCAATCGCCCAGGGTCACAAGGGCATTTTTTTTTGACTTTTTGGAATTGTCCACTTAGAGTTAACTTTTGAATGCCTAGAAAAACGATTATTCCGGTTCCTTTTAGTATGAGCCCTTATGGCGACGGGAATGACAAGACCTACAAGAAAATTTTGAAGATTAGCGCTGCAAATGAGAATATGCAGGAGACCTTTCCTTCTAACTTACTATTAGACAACTGCACCATCAACGAAGAGGTTGAATTCAATATCAACAAAGACTCTCATCCGGAGGGGTTATTTTTGGAATCCGCTCGCTCTATGCAACTCAATCTTAGCAAAGCAGTAGCCAAGCAATTGCCAAATTCAGATCAATTACTAATTCTTGGAGGCGATCACACCATATCCATTGGCACAGGTCTTGGCTTGTCTAAGCATATCGACCTCAGCAAAGTTGGCTTAATTTGGGTAGACGCCCACGCCGACAGCAATACTGCAAAAACCTCTCTAAGCAAATCTCTCACCGGCTATCCTGTAGCTATCAACTGTGGAGTTGGTCCAGACAAGCTAATCCAAGACTTCTCCTCTAATATTCAAAACGTTGCTTACATTGGTCTAAGAGATGTGGATAAAGGAGAGCTAGAGAACATCAAGCACACCGACCCACTGATATTCTCCAATCTAGACATCGAAGACCTTTCACTAAAAGTAATTATTGATAAAATTCTGCATAAGTTCCAAGACCTCGAACATATTTGGCTATCCATCGACATCGACAGCTTAGATCCTGTATATTTCCAAGCAGGAGAAACCGACGTCCCGGTCACAGGCGGCCTAACACCAAGAGAATTATTATACATTACAAGCAGAATAGCTCAAACCAACAAACTCAAGATCACTGAACTCGTCCAACTCAATGACATCAATCAAGACACCCCCCTCTTAGTCTTAGCCAGTCGTATTAGCGAAATCGCCCTTAACATAGGAGGGTACAGATACGGAAAAAAGTAGTTGCTTATTAGATATAAACAACCATTTGGACAATCTACACTCATTCAGCATACTGCATAAACGCCTTCCAGACTTTTTTGGAATTAACAAAAGATGCAACTTTAAGCATTTGAACAGTAGATAACTTTTTTGTTGCAAATATCTGAACCCACAACGACTTATTTTTTACCTTTAGGCCTATAGAATGAAGCTCTTCACCAGAATAATCAAATAAATTCATTTGGCTCAAAAATAACGGAAGAATCTGATGAACACAGGCATCGCTTATAGAGCCATAGCTAAACAAACTAACAATTTCTGGTACCTCTAACAACCTTTGCGAAATAACATACTCCCAGTAACGATCAGTGTCATAATGATAAATGCCTGTGTCAAATATTTTTTCTGACGACAAGCCATCAAAAAACCTGGCCTCATCCATATTGGATCTAAGTTACCTTCAATATTATATTGATTAGCGATAGTTAATCTCTCCGCATCACTCACACTGTAATATTTCAAATAATAAGACCAGCGTAATTGAGAGGGGAATTTCTGAATAATCTCTCGGCATTGATCTTGAGAAATTAATTGAAAGTTCAAGCTTGACAGCAAAAGCTTATCTACCTTGTCACTAATTATTTCAGAATTGAAAAAATCAATTAAAGCTGGTTGCTCAAGCCCATTAAAACTCAAAATTGCCTCGACCAACTTATCAGAATATATCTTTCTTTTATCTAAAAAAGCAGATAAATTTTCTGCTGAATTTGAAGTCAATAATGGTAAAGATTTCGACCATAGATATCTACTATCAACTTCCTTACAGACATAATGCAGCAATTTAACGTACCCTTCATGTAACTCACCTTTAATACCATATACTTCAAAAAGCAAATCCCAATCAGAGTCTTTCAAAGGAGAACCTTTGTTCAAAGCAATGTAATCAATCAAATCTAATTCTTTTCGCAAAATTAATTCTCGAATACTTATCAAAATAGCAACCTCAATAAATTGTTAATTATTAACCCTCAAGTAAGTAGCAAAATTCCAAATTATTGTCGAGCGTACAAAATAACGAACTTGTAACGAGCAGTCTCTAATAACAACAGAAACGAAAGCAAAGTGTGTTGAATATATAAATTTATTATTGTAGTTGACATTATACTTTTTATGTACTAATTAAATCTTTTGTAGATAATAAAACAAGAAGAGAGTGAAATTAGTAACAAAAAATAGTTTAAAATCAGAAAATTTTTCTTTAAAGCAGGCAGCGACATTTTTTCAAGACAGAGAAAAGCGCCTGAATTAGTCACGAATAAGACGGATATAATCCATATTCTCGGAGAATATACAACTATGTTAAGAGATAGACGAACCATATACTTAATAAATCTATTTGAAGAACAAGTACTTAACTTATTGACCGACACAAGTGACAGTTTATATGACCTAGGCAAGATTATTGCCAATATACCAGATAATAATATTGAGAAATCTAACTGGAGCCAGATAATCAACACCTATAAAGTCGCAAATGCGATTGAAGGAACACAACTACAGTATAGAGACTATCTGCGCGCTTCATTTTTTGACGGAAAAATCAATCGTGAAGACATAACCTCTAATAATATCGAAGACCTTCAAAAAGATATTAATACCTACAGGAAGCTGATCGACATGCGTGCATTAATTTCAAAGAATGACACTGTCACATGGAACTCTGTACTAACATATAAACGAGAATAATTACCCAGATTTAATTACTCCTCCATAATAATGCAACGTGCTTTGCGTTATTTTTTTAGTAATATCTCATGTCTTTCAGCTTATGTGGAAAACATTCTTGGCTTGACTTACCACCCTCTACATTATGATCGTATTCATACCCCTTACCATAACCGATATCTTTCATTAGTTTGGTTGAGGCGTTACGGAAATGCATCGGAACTGGAAGCATACCATGTTGATCCACATCAGCATATGCAGCCTTCAGCGCCACATATGCAGCGTTACTTTTAGGAGAATTACCCAGATACTGCACTAGTTGCGCTATAGCCACCGCACACTCCGGCATCCCTATCCGCTCAACAGTCGTAAATACTTCGTTAGCTAGTAGTAACGCATTAGGATTCGCATTCCCAATATCTTCACTAGCAAAGCGCACCAATCTCCGCACAATATATCGAGGATCCTCGCCACCTCTAAGCATTCTAGCAACCCAATAAAGGGCGGCATCAGGATTAGAAGACCGCAAGCTCTTATGGACTGCGCTAATAATATTGTAGTGCTCCTCGCCATTCCGATCGTAGTTGATAGACTTCTGAGCGGCCTGGTCAATTATAGATTTATCAATATTCTCAAAACCTGCTAAAACCTCCAAAGTATTCAGCCCAAACCGAATATCGCCGTCACTGACAGCTGCCAAATATTCTAAGTCTTTTTTCTTAATCTTTATTCCCAGTTCCTTTTTTCCATTAGTCAGCGCCCTGGTAACATCTTCCAATGAAGGCATCTCAAACACTAACACCCGCGAACGAGAAAGCAATGCAGAATTAATTGTGAACGAAGGGTTTTCAGTAGTAGCCCCAAGCAAAATTATCGTCCCATCTTCCACATATGGTAAGAGCGCATCTTGCTGAGCCTTATTCCACCGATGAATCTCATCAATGAAGAGGATAGTTTGCCGCTGCAAGAGATCGTTACTCTCGGCAGTGGCCAGGACTTTCTTCAAAGCCTCTTTGCCATCAATCACTGCCGATAACGTGCGAAAATCAGAATCAGTTTCAGTTGCAATAATCCTCGCTAGTGTTGTCTTCCCACAAGCCGGCGGACCCCAGAATATCATACTCGGCAATTCCCCAGAAGCCAAAATCTTAGTCACCAAACCTTCCCTACCCACAAGAGATTCCTGCCCAATAAACTCATTAAGAGATTTAGGACGCAAACGTTCTGCTAGCGGCTTAGACTGTTGCATATGTTGCAACTAGACCATAAAAAAACTATTCTGGCAATACAAGAGACTCTATCTGTTTGATTACGTCTTGAGCAATCGCTCTACGGTGAATTAACTTCTTCCTCTTCTCCCACCCCTCAGTCAAAGGGTTATGTGCCCAAAAAGCCACCCAAATCGAAGCTCCATGGGAACACAACGAACAGGCACTCCCGTCACAAGTCAGTAAGATATGTGAAGTGGTCTTAATTCTGCAAAAAAACAGCTCACATTTCTGCAAGCTTATGTAGATTAATAATAAACAATAACTTTTTCATTCTTTCCTAGGCTGAACTGTC
Source organism: uncultured Patescibacteria group bacterium (assembly GCA_938041505.1). Classification (GTDB taxonomy): domain Bacteria; phylum Patescibacteriota; class JACMRA01; order JACMRA01; family JACMRA01; genus CALITC01. The sequence continues at coordinate 92,320 of CALITC010000004.1, forward strand.
CAACCACGTGAAAGCTGACACTCTTCAACCCATTGGAACGTACTTCTTGTGCTATATGGATATAGTATATCCTTACATTTATAGTGCCATATTTTATCACGATATATGAGCGTAGATTTATGCTCAACAGGATCTCTGTTGGCAATGTATTTAAGCTTGATATCACCAAGATACCTGGGTTTGCTTGCATTTTGGGCAATATCAATCAAATACTCAATACCACCTGCAACACAAGTACCCACACCGTCACAAAACAAGATTCTGCCTTGTCTACAAGCTTCATGGTAAGGCGGCTGAAAGGTATGCTCCCAACCACGCGCCTTGCACAACTCATCCAAATTTGTAACTAATTTTGTAATCTCCATTACAATTTAATAAACCTCAATATACACTTTATAGTAAGTTAACATAATATAAAGTATATGTCAAATTATAAAAGGTGCCTTTTTAATTAAAATACCTACTCTTTGCCACCCAATCTAATCCCTAGTCAAGGAAAATCTCTCTGACAACTTATCTGCAATAATAACAGCAATAACCACCTCGACAAAACTAAGCACTATTGAAAGAAGAGTGAGTTCAAGATCTGCTAGCTGCATATTATACATACCCACCCAAAACAGACCAAAGAAAAAAAGCCAAGAGAAAACTATAGACTTAGTCCTATAACCACCATTATTTCCGTAAACTATAGTAAACAAAACCAGTGAAAAAACGATCAAACCTGTCAGCAAAGTATCCCAAAAGCCCCAGATTAAAAACCTCGGCAAATCAAAGAGTGCAACACCTTCGCCAAAATCTTCAATCAAAGAAGGTCGTATGAAGCTAAGATAGCGAAACGTCTCCCATGCGTGCACCCACAAACTAGTTATCAAAGTAACTATTATAAAACTCTTCCAGCTTATTTTTAACTTTTTAGTTGTTTTCATATAATTATTTTTAATTGATTAAACAAAATATCCACAAATATCTCCACAGGGATCACAGACTGAGTTAATTTGGATTGAAGTAAAGAGCCAGCAAAAGTATTGTGTATGAAATAAGCTGTCTCTATTGGTTCCATATCAATTGATAACAAACCAAATTCCTTGCACTCATTCACATACTCAACGATCGGCTTCAGCAATTTATCATATTCTACCTCCAAAAAAGACCTAAAATCATCATCAAAAGAATTACTTTCTTGAATCATGTTATACATAAGGCACCCTACTTGGGTATCACTTTTTTTCATCATAGAAACTATACAATCAGCATAGTAGTCTTTTAGTCGGCAGGGCATCTGAATTGAATCATTACCAGTATACAGGTATATTTTGGCTTGAAAATCGTCCACATATTTACGCAGAGATTTGCGAGCAAAATCTTCCTTATTGTTAAAATAATGATAAAAAACACCTTTTGAAATACCCAAACCGTCTATTATTGCATCAACTTTCAAGGAAAAATAGCTACTGCCCCAGAGCAAAGATACACCTTTTTCCAAAATCTGCTCATATTCGTGTTTCTTGTATGTTTTTCCCATACGATTATTAATTAGACTATTTAGTCTAATTTGTCAAACCAGCTATATTTTCTCTAATTTTACTGAGATACGGATGGATACCCTACCACAAAAAAGCAAGGTTTTTATAATTTTCCACAAAATTTTGCTCTTTCATGATTAGAGCGAAAAGAAAAAAATAATCAACTAAAGTATGATTTCATACAATTATCCTCAGCAAATTAAAAAAGGCTGAGGTATTATTTATCTATAGATGAAATATATCTATTCTATCTAAAAGTAGAATTTTCAATTATTTTTCTAATCTCGTTACGCTCCGCTTCAGGGAAATTATTGATGTTTCCATTTGTTTGGATAGTAAGTTGATAGATCACATACTGGTCTCCTTGGCCGGCAAACTGAGCGTACTTATCATTAAAATCTACATCAATATTAGAAGTTAGAATATTAGCAAAAGTGGTACAATCTCCTTGCACACCATAATAGTGGTTATTATCAGCACTACTGTAGTACTCGTTGTAAGAGCCAGGAATATTGTAGTGCATAGGAGTTTCTTCGAAGAAGGGCCCACAACCGGCAATAATCTTTGGTTGTATTTTTAAGGTAAGAGTCGAATTATTTTTTTTCAATTCAATATACCTAGTCAACAAGTTGTCATAAAACTCTGGCTCTGTGAAACTATTAAAACTCCAGTCACTCGGATAAACCAGTTTTAAGTTATTAAAAAACGGATTAGTATAGACCTGCTCAGTAATTTGCGGCTCTTCTTCTACATCAGGTTGATCCTGTGGAGGCTCTACTTTCGCAGGTGCTGTTTTTAAAATCTCAGAATTTATTTTTCCCCCTTCGTCAGCAAACTTTCTTATTTCGTTCCCGTTTTCATCTGTAGTAAGTTCATACACTAAGCCAGATCGATCAGAACCAACCAAAACATCTTTAAAATCTAAGGTAACATTTTCATCATATTCAAAATTAAAATTATCTATAGATAGCTGCACGTCAAAATCTTTCAAGTTAATAATAAAGTCAGATTCTTTTTGATAAATTACTTCAATTAAATTGACTAAACCAGGCTGAATGATCTTCTCAAAACCAGAAGTAATCAACGAAACTTCCTCATAGCTAGAAGTTTCCAATCCTTGCTCACAAGTGATAAGCGAGTAATTATCAAGACTTTCAACATTTAAATCCGTACCCTCTTCGACATTCAAATACAATTTATCATTCTCATTTTGTATACCCTTAATATTGTTCGATATCCCAACACTAAGATTACATCCATATTTATCACCGCCAATCGTAGTAGAAACACCTGAGACAATTGGTAAAATATCATTTCTCTCTCCCGTGTCTGCCTGCGGCTTTTTGATTAAAATTTTGTATCCTTCATATATTTGTTCAGCGCTCAGTGAAAAGCCGTAATAACTACCTTCATCAATACCAAACTTAGCTATGTAAGCCTTACCTGAAGACAGTTCATTATTTGGAGCAATATAGACTTCTTGAACCCCTTCCAAAGATTGATCTGATAATAATATTTCTAATTCTTCTACACTTGCCTTTTCTAGCGAATCTTCAAGATCTTCTGCAACCACTTCTACAGAAGCGCAACTAACGAGAACCTGAGGTTCTTGGCCAGAAGTACGGTAGTCATCGGCAACCCCAAGAGCAATCCCAAGTGGGACATGCACCGGCTCATCAGCCTCATCGGTATAAAAAACTTCAAAGTGGCACGGTAAATCATCTTTAAAATCAAACGATCGTGAGTTAGAAAACTTTTCATCCAAGCCAGATATACTATCAGTGTCTTTGTTTCCAGAATTATCAAAGACTCCAGATCTTCCAGCTAAAAATATACCTCCCATCACAAAAGCTAAACCTGCAAATATAGCTACAATTACATAAATAGCTTTGTAATCGTTCTGACTTGTTTTACCTTCAATACTAGAGGAATTTTTTTTATCTTTAGATATGTTTTTATTTTTACTTACATTAATTATATCACAATTATATTAAAACATCAATAGTAAAACTTCTTTTCTGGATTTTTTTATAGAATACAACTATACTTGGGAATAATGACAGGATTAAGTAATCAAGAGGTTCTCGCCAAGCGTAAGATTTACGGATTTAACGAAATTAATCTCACAGACAAATGGGAAAAACTCAAAATACTACTTAAGCAATTTAGCTCACCGATGGTTTATATTTTAATCGCAGCTAGCTTAATATCTTATTTTACCAGAGAGATCATTGAGTTTGGAATTATCTTGCTGGTGCTAATATTAAATACCGCTCTTGGGTTTTTTCAAGAAGCTCGCTCTGTATCGAAAGCTCGGGAGTTAAAGAGCTTATTAAGCAACAGTGTAGCCGTCTACAGAGAAGGTAGAATTATTGAACTAGACTCACGAGAACTGGTCCCTGGCGATGTAATATTCTTACAAGAAGGAAACAAGATACCTGCTGATGCCGTTCTCAAATCTGGAGATATACAGCTCAACGAGTCCGCTGTAACCGGAGAAAGCCTTCCAGTATTCAAAAAAATTAACGAACTACTATACTCAGGAACATATGTCTCGAAAGGTAACGGACAAGCCACAATCACAAAAACAGGACTCCAGACTTTTATTGGCAATCTCAGCAAAGATCTCACTATAGCTGACACCACCGGGAACAACTTTATTCGCAAAACTAAAAAACTAACATTATACATATCTGCAGTATCCTTATTACTTTTTGCACTAGTAATAACTCTAAGCCTCGTCCGCGGTGAGCCATTCACGAATGCACTTATATATGCTATATCCATTCTTGTCTCAGGAATCCCCGAAGGGTTACCAGCGGTAATAACCATCGCACTAACAACTGCCTCATTAGCTATTGCCAAGAATGGCGCTATCGTGAAAAAGCTCGAAGCTTCTGAAGCAGTTGGCGAAATTACAACCATAATCACTGACAAAACTGGTACCTTAACCGAGAACAAAATGAGTATTCAAGAGGTGTACCTTCATCAAAATGGAAGACTAGAAAGTTACGATGAAAATAGTGAGAGTAAATACAGCGAACTATTACATCTAGCTTGCAAATACAGCAATACTATACCTGAGAATGAGCTAACCGGCGCTGGCTTTGATCTAAGTATTTTGGACCCAACCGAAAGCGCTTTATATAAATATTACCAAAAGTCCAACAAATCCTTAAGTGCGTGGAAAAAGATATACTACAGTAGCTTCGACTCAGAGAGGCAATATCAAGAAATAGCACTACAAAACAATGATAAAAATGTATCGATACGCGTTGGCGCCCCAGAAAAAATTGCCCAATATATATCTGAGAAACACCTCGATTTTGATTCCATTACAAAAAAAATAGCAACCCAAGGAGGTAGATCTCTAGCTATCAGTAGCAATAATTCAGGTGAATGGAATATTTTGGCAATTGTGCACATAGGAGACAATCTGCGAAGCGATGCCAAAAAGACAATTCTAAAAGCCCAGCAGCTAGGAGTAAGAGTCATCATGGCTACAGGCGACCATCCAAACACAGCTCTTTACTTTGCAAAAGCAAGTGGAATTACAGGAGATACTGCGATTACTGGGGCGGATTTCTTGGCCCTCAACAAAACAGATCAACTACAAACAGCAAAAACTCACAATATTTTTGCTCGCATGATACCAGAAGCAAAAAAAGTGCTATCTCTAAGGCTTCAAGCACTTGGTGAGAATGTTGGTATGACAGGACATGGAGTCAACGATGCCCCAGTTCTCAAGTATGCAGATATTGGTATAGCAATGGGTCAAAGCGGCACCGAAATCGCCAAAGAAAGTGCAGATATAATTCTCACCAACGATAACCTATCGGTAATTATCGACGCTATAAAGCAAGGCAGGATTCTGTTTCAAAATATTTATAACGGAATAACTTACTTGATATCAACCAATTTAGGAGAGCTGACAACATTTGCAATCTGTTTAATCGCTGGTCTACCCGCCCCGCTTGCCGCGACTCAAATATTATGGATGAACCTAATCACAGACGGACTTAACGGCATAGCTCTAACTCAAGAAAAAAATCTAGGTAGCCAAAAATTCTCCAGACCAATTCCAAAATCACAAGGATTCATCGATCAAGATAATATCAAATTTCTTATTTCTAATTCGCTACTAATTGGCATTGGGGCAAGCTTGATCACATGGTACTTCCAAGATAATATAATACTTATGCAATCGCTTAACTTCGTATTTTTGAGCTTGACTCAAATTATCAATCAATACACCTGCAGGAATCCAGAATTCAAAACCAAATGGCGCAATATGCTTGATAACAAGAGTGTCAACAGCGCATTCACCATCTCTGGGTTTCTTACCATATTCTTAGTTCAAGGCCCCTTTAACAAGGTCTTTGAACTCCAAGGACTACACCGGCTTCATTATATAGCCATTGGCATGGCATCCATAATTATATTTATGATAAATAGGAACTTAAAACGACAGTAGGTTATTTTTTGCCCTTTTTCTCTGTCATCTTAAAATTACTCTTCCTATTACCGCGCTTTCGATAATACACTACGGCTATAATCGCACCGGCGACTCCAAGCAAGGTAAGCAGCACCGCTTCACCGCCTGAACGCACAGTAGTGTTATTTTCCGGAGCAGGAGTATTTTCTACAGGCGCAGGTTGAGAAACACTCTCTTTACTAGGTTCAATTGGGTTGGAAGTATCTATATTATTATTAAGATTGAACGCAGGATCTAGCTCAACAGTGTCGCCAGACTCATCAATCTCTTCATTGATAATTACCGGGTCCTCAGGCATCGGGACTTCTGCCGGACCATCTATAGTACCTTGATCGCTTGATGGCTCTGGCGCTGGTTCAGATTCGTCTGTTGTCGGTAACTCAATCAAACCTCCTCCAGGATTATTAGGGATACTTTGAGCTGTAGCATGATCAAGGTTTTCTATAGCACTATTACTAAGCATAACCAATCCAAATACAGACATTATTACCATGCCTATACCGAGGAATACTAGATCATATGACAATACTTTGAGTTTGTTGTTCTTCATAAAATAAATGTTTATACTATAAAGTATATCACATATACTAATGTTATGCAAACAAATTTCCAAATACTACAAATTCTCAACAGTTTGAATCTTATCAAATGCAGATCCAAAACTTGCCAAAAGCTGTTTATTTTAATATCGTTCTAATAAATACAATCAAATTTTTTATTGTTTGAAGCTAGTATTCTTATTAAATCAACATATTATACTCTATGAAAAAAATAATCGCTGGACTCTTTGTTATTGCATTAGTAATTGCAGGAGTACTTATATTCGCACAGTCTGAAGACAATTCATCTAACGCAGACGTTGCCGTCTCTACTTACCCACTCTATGTGATCACCAAAGCAATGGCAGGAAATAGTCTAGATATAGAATTAATTGGTGCAAATGCTGACCCTCACAGCTTCGAACCAACCGCAGGAGATATCAAAACAATTGAAGACGCAGATCTGTTCATCACTAACGGAAATGGTTTGGACGAATGGACAGAAGATGTTAAAACAGACACTTCAACTCTCGTTATTACAGAAGAACTAGATTCCAACAACCTTCATCTTTGGCTCAACCCTGAAAGAGCTGTAGAAATCAATAACTTAGTGTCTACTAACTTACGGAATATGTTCTCTAATTTTAACTATAACTCTCAACTCGAAGATGAGTTGAATATCTTAGAAAAAGAGTATGTTTCCACCTTAAGTCAATGCACCGTGGAATCTATAATTGTACCTCACAACGCTTACGAAGAACTGGCAGATGAGTTTGGCTTCAGTGTATACGAGATCAGTACAGAAGAAGAAAGCGAGCCTTCTGGAAGAGATATTGCAAAAGCCGTCGAGCATATCCGTAATAATAACTTGAAATTCCTACTTCTTGATCCAGTCGAAGAAATTAATTATATTGATAATATTCGAGATGAAGTTGATGTTGAACTTAGAGATCTTCTAGCTTTCGAAAGCGCACCTGAAAATATTGATGATACTCTAATCATCGAAGAATATACTGAAGCACTAAGAGGTAATCTAGAAACTCTTAAGACAGCTTTGTCATGCAACCAATAATCCAAGTTAGCCACCTTCACTACAAAGTTGAAGCCGAAATCATACTCAAAGACCTTAACTTTATAATTAATCAAGGAGAATTAGTCTTAATAACAGGAGAGAATGGCAGTGGTAAAACTACTCTCGTTAAACTTTTGCTAAATATCCAAAAGGCAACCTCAGGTAATATTTCTCTATTCGATACCAATATCCAAAATTTTTCTGAGTGGAGCAAAATTGGCTACCTTCCCCAAAATCTATACCAAGTCTTAGAAGACCTTCCCTTAACAGTCGAAGAATTTATCCATTCAGGTGCGATCAAAAACGCTGGTTATTACTCCAAGAGAAGGCAGGAACTTAATGATATATTCAAATTCGATAGTTATTCCAATAAACTTCTAAACTCATTGTCAGGCGGGCAAGCCCAAAGAGTATTCCTAGCCAGAAGTTTAATCAATAACCCTAAAGTATTAATCTTAGACGAGCCAACTAGTGGGATCGATAAGCAGTCGAAACTTAACCTAATTAGATTGATAAAAGAACTTCATAAATCAGATATTTGCATAATAATCATCACTCACGAAATCGATATTTTCCAAGAAATATCAGACAGGATACTCTGTATAAGTCAGAATTCAATCCAAAAAAACCCTGATCTCGAGCACGTCCACACTTAGAATCATACTTAGACTACATGAACCTACTCTCCACAATATTAGAGATATTTGACTACCAGTTTATGGTATATGCCTTAATTGGTGGAACCTTAATTGCAATTTCGGCACCAATAATTGGACAGTTTATGATATCTAGAAGATATGCCAACATATCCGATAGCTTAGCTCACATAGCATTATTAGGTATATCACTAGGTTTAATTGTCAACCAAAATACATTTGTATTCGGCTTAATCACCACAATTATTGCTGGAATTGGTATCGAGTATTTCCGCCAACATAATATTCTCAAAGGTGAAAGTGCTCTCGTATTATTCACCGTAACAAGTCTGAGCTCTTTGGCAATAATACAACAAAAAATACCATTGAGGCGATCTTTGGAATCAATATTATTTGGCAGTGTTCTCAATCTTGAGCCAAGCGATATAATTCTTACCGGAATACTGTCTATCGCCACAATTCTTTTCGTAAGCATCAATTACAAACAGCTCCTCAATATCTCTATCAATGAAGATCTTGCGAAAGTACTCGGCATACCGGTCAAAGCCTACAATTATATGTTAATGACTCTCGCTGCAATCATAATTAGTATTAGCCTAGAATTAATCGGAGGGCTCTTAATCGGCGGTATTATGATTATTCCCGTGCTAACTGCCAGGCTCTATAAGTTAAGCTTTAAAAAAACTATTTTCATGTCTGTATTTTTCAGTGTACTTGCAGTTTGGCTCGGTATATTATCCGGCTGGTTGCTCGACCTACCTTCTGGCGCGGCGATCGTGATGACGAGCATTATATTTTTTGGAATAAGTTTCGCAACAAACATACTTTTCAAAGAATAGACCTCTTTCCTAATCCCAAGCCTGTTAGATCAACCATATGGCGAAAAATAAAAAATATTGACGATGAGGTAAAGTTTTTCTACTATTAGTTATAACATAACAGTTAACATATGAAAAACAAAGCATTGCTGAGCATAGTAACTCTATTATTAATAGTAATCGGGGTATTAGGCGTATCTTTATTATCAAAAAATGACGAAGGAGATGATAACCAAACAACAACATCTGAGCTTGTAGAGTCTGACCCTGTCTCAACTAGTAGCCCTGCAGAGGACCTGCCAGATCCAGAAACCGTTCGCAAAATTATGCAAGAAAAGTTACAGCGCGTCACTGGGATCAACGAAGGTGTGGCTGTAGCAATCCAATCTTCCTTAAGTTTCCCCCAATCGACCTTAGAGATTACGGAAGACCAGACTTTTAATTTGAACGCTGGAGGGTTTGATTTAGCATTATTAGGTAACAAAAACTTAGCCATCGAAGAAGGTATCTACCCACAAGCAAAAATAATCGCTAGTGGACAATTAGAAATTGATGGAGGAGATGCATTTATGAATATAGACACCCTCACTCCAGAGTTCTATATAGTCGATGGTGACGGGCAAGAGCAGTCTCTAGGCGCAGAAGTGCAAGCTCAGTTACTCGGCAGTATTAGAGCCGCACAGATAGAGATTCCAATTGTAAGTAAAGCCAGTCCTATTACCATCCCAGTAGATATACGGGACCTAATCCAAGACGGTTTTGAAATCGAAAGCACCGAAGACGCAGAAGACTTCTATTTCGCCTTCTCAACATCATCTTAGGTATTTATATTCGAATACTATAGATTACAGCACTCATTTTTTCATGTAAATCAATGTGGTATCAAATGACGAACTTTGGCTATTATTCAATAAAATTTGACCATACCTACCACTTAAAGATTCTCCCCATACCCTCTACCACAAAAATACCCAGAAACTTTTTCGCCAACCACATTTATAAACCTGACCCTATTCACAAGGGTGCCACTCTTAACTCGCAAAATTAAAGTGTTTAGATAATCAACACTAGGTATTGACTTGTAAATTAGGTTCTTTATCACTTCATTTTTACCAATAATTCTATATCAGAGTAACCAAACTAGCATAAAAAGACAAAAACGCAGCCCCTACAAATTAGGGATAGTTTGTGGGGATGTGAGGGCAAGAACTGAAATTATATCGCTTTTGTACTTTCGCTTAAAACAAAAATTTTAAGCAGGCATGAGGCCTCCGAAAATTTCTTAAATTTTGGAGAGAGAGGATAGCGACTGTAGTATTGTAGCTTTAGCTCTGCAGAGCTAAACAAAAATACGAAAGGCGTTAACTGATGGTTCGGAGACAGGGAATCGAACCCCGATTGGCTGAACCAGAACCAGCTGTCCTACCGTTAGACGATCTCCGATTATGGTATCAATATAGCCTGAGATATGTTTTTTTGTCAATAAAACAAGCCCTATTGTTTGAGAGCTTGTTACGTGTTTATGGATAATATATTAATTCCTCGCTTCAATTTCCAGAAATAGTAGGATGGACTCTGGCAAAATTGCTTTATCTACAGTTTCAACGTTTTCTAAATAGTACTTAATAATTTTTTCGATGCTGGTTGAAAGCAATTCAAAATGCTCAAAAGGTAGGCTGAATTCAACTGAATTCTGACCAAGAGTCTGCAAATAGAAGGTATTATTTTCAACCTTAATCACTTCACATAGAGCACGCCCATTGACGTTAAGAAATCCTGGCAATAAAATGTTTCGGCAATCAATCACAAAGATCTGAGATCCTGGAGTATTCATAATTATATATATCTACGCTTATCAATATTATTCTATAGCTCAACTCAACTATACAAACTCACTATTGTCAATTCTTCACAAAGTAGAAACTTATCTTGCAATCTTCTCAAAAAACCCCTAGTATAGGCATTATGGATCAGAACGAAAAAATCAAGAAACATATTGAAGAAGGAAGGAATATATACATCACAGGCGAAGCAGGTACAGGTAAAAGCTATCTGCTTAATTCAATTGCTAGCGACCTAGCTACAGAAGATAAGGCTTTTGCAATATTAGCTCCAACCGGCCTCGCAGCTATCAATGTCAAAGGTCAGACCATTCATAAATTCTGCGGCTTTGCACCTAAACCAGGATATCAAATCCTCGAGAACCCTGACCAACTAAGAAGGACTCGCAAAGCAAAACTCTTACAAAAACTCGACATTATCATCCTCGATGAAGTCTCTATGATCCGAGCAGACCTTCTTGACGCAATGGATATGTTTTTCAGAATCAATCGCAACAATGAGCGAGAACCTTTTGGAGGAATTCAGGTAATCATGTTCGGTGACCATTTTCAACTACCTCCGATAGTTAAAAGCTTTGAAAAAGAATACTTTACTCAATTCTATGAATCGCCGTATTTTTTCCACAGTAAAGTTTATGAAGAGTTAGCAATGCTCAATATCAAACTACTCAAAAACTACCGCCAAAGCGATCTAGAGTTTATCAAAATTCTCCAGCTTATCAGACATGGAAAATTACAACCCGTAGAACTTGAGTATATTAATGAAAAGCTTCAAATATCCTCCACACCTAAGGAGCACTCCATCACAGTTGCCAGTCGCAACCAGCAAGTAGACCAAAAAAATCAATACCATCTGGATAGCATCGAGTCCAAAGAATACGTTTTTCGAGCCAGACAAGAAGGGAATTTTGACGAAAAATCTAGCCCGGCGGAACCCAAACTACATCTCAAGGTCGGTGCGCAAATAATATTTATAAAAAATGACCCTGAAAACAGGTGGGTCAATGGCACACTAGGAGAGGTGTTGCAGGTAAAATCTGCAAAAATTATCGTCCAGCTCCAGGATGGAAAAAAGGTGGAAGTCGAACCAGCTACATGGGAAAAAATTGAATACCAATTCAACGTAGAAAAAGGCGCTATTGAAGAAACCGTAACCGGATCCTTAATCCAATTTCCAATCAAACTTGCCTGGGCGGTCTCCATTCACAAATCCCAGGGACAGACCTACGAATCTTGCCTTGTAGACCTCGGATATTCTGCATTTGCCCCAGGCCAAACATACGTCGCCCTCTCAAGAGCCAAAACCATTGAAGGGCTGTATCTCAAGCGAGCATTACGCAACAACGATATAATTACAGACCCTAAAATTACCGAATTTGAAGAAAATACTGAATGGAATGTAGAGCTATGAATTGACAATTATAAATTTTGTTCCCAGCATATTCCCAAGCTGATTCGCAGCTATTATTAGCAATTTTATAATTATTTACTATGACAGAAGAAAAGCAAAAATTAATCGCGCAATATACAGAAGACCTTACTAACAAGTGCGGCGTGGAAGTTAACGCTGAATTACTAGAGAAAATTGTCACCAAACTCGGACCATCAATCTTCAACGCAAACTCAAGCCTAGTAGCTGCTTCAAAACCAGAAGAACTAGATAGAGTTAAGAAAAAATGGCTTGTTGAGACTTTGGATTTTGACTACGAAGACGACCTAGACGGAATTATCAACCGAGCTATCGAGACCTACGGCAGAAGTGAAAAAAACAAGTTCCGAGCAGTTATCTATTACTTAATCACAACGCAGCAGAATAAGGAATCTGAGGTAATGTAACCGTGCATTCTCCAGCAAAGATATTTCTACCCTTAATGGGTAGTTTATTTTGACATATACCTCTATTTCTAGTAGAGTATCGACCATGTCAATCATGGATAAGTTTACCCTACAGCAAGAAACGTTTATCGAAGAATACCAAACGTGGGCAAGGTTCTGGGAACACAACACAACCAAAGCAAAAATTCTCATGTTAGAGAACAACGACATCAACAAAGTCTTCAATATATCTTTTCGAACACCGATTACAAATTCCAAAGGAATACCTCATATTCTAGAACACTCCGTACTCAACGGATCCAAAAAATACCCAACCAAAGAACCCTTTGTGGACATGCTCAAAGGCTCACTATACACCTATCTCAACGCCAGCACTTGGCCTGATAGCACACGATATCCTGTAGCCAGCCAAAACAACAAAGACTTCTATAATTTAGTGGATGTATATCTAGATTCAGTTTTAAACCCCCTCCTCGATCAAAAAACGTTCCAACAAGAAGGTTGGCATTACGAACTCAACAACCCCCAAGACCCGCTCTCAATCAAAGGAGTTGTCTACAACGAAATGAAAGGGTCATATTCCGACACAGACAACACTCTATTCGACTTTATCATGAGAGCTCTTTTCCCCGACACCCCATATAGGCATGATAGTGGCGGTAATCCAGATATCATTCCACAATTGACGTACGAGGAGTTTATAGATTTTCACAAAAAGCACTACCACCCATCTAACAGCTATATTACCTTCTACGGCGACGACCACAGTGCCACAAGATTTGAAAAAATTGAAGAGTTTTTAAGAAATTACGAATATCAAAAACCAGAGGCTCAGGTATATACTCAGAAGCCTTTACAAAATATTCCAGACACTACTGAATACTTCGATCCTGGGGAAAACAGTAACGGCGGGTATATTACGAAAAACTGGCTACTTCATAATTGGAATACTTTCGAGTTAGAAATTCTTAACGAGCTACTACTAGGTAACCCCGACGCACCCCTCTACCAAAAACTAATCGATTCAGGTCTTGGAGAAGATTTGGTTCCAAGTGGATTCGAGACCTCTTTGGTACAACCATTCTTCGCCGTAGGACTCAAAAATGTTCCTCTCGAAGACTTTGCCGCCACAATCAAACTCATCGATGACAGCTTGTTACAAATACACCAGGATGGCTTCAAAGAGGCTGACATAGAAGCCGCCCTTAATTCCACAGAGTTTTACTTACGAGAACTAAATACTGGCAGATCCCCACAAGGATTAACCCTGATTAATGCAGTACTTCAAAACTGGCTATACGACAGAGACTCTCTCGAAAACATCCAGTTCGAAACCCAGCTTATTCGGCTCAAAAATAAACTACAAGAAAACCCTAACTACCTATCAGATAGAATAAAAGAGCTGCTTATAGAAAACCCTCACCATGCCATTCTTAAGCTAGAACCAAAACCAAAATTAATCCAAAGCAAAAATCAATCCACAAAACAAAATCTTGAAACTATCAAAAACAGCCTTTCTCAGCAAGAAGTTGATGATTTGATTTCTAATTCAGAAATACTCGCCAAGCATCAAGTAAAGCCAGATAGTCCAGAAGCTATAGCCGCAATCCCTAAGCTAACCCTCCAAGACTTACAAGGAGTTCCCGAAAAAATTAATACAACTATTACAGAATCTAAAACAGCCACCATATTGTCCAACACCATAGATACAAATGGAATAACTTATATCAAACTCTGCTTCAATATAGACCATCTAAAACCAGAACAATATCTGCTTCTTCCGTTTCTAGAAAGAGGTCTGCATGAATTTGATACCCAAAATCAATCTTCAGCTAAGATTAGTAACGAGCTAAACATTCACACAGGCAACTTCTCCACAAATATTCTCAACACTCTCACTACCACAGGAGAATTCAAGTCGTATTTTATTATAAGCGGCAAAGCATTACCTCATAAGATCCCAAAACTACTCAATATTCTTACCGAATTACTATCCGAGCTCAAGATAAATAACCACGCCAAACTAACACAATTCATCAAGGACGAAACTTTAGCGTATCAAAATAGTTTCGCAAGCAACGGTAACTCAATGGCGTTGTCACACCTCCACAGTCAGTTGCACATACCTGGGCTACTCAATGACAAAGTAGGAGGCGTCGAAAGGTACAATTACTTAAAAAATCTGAGTAAAAATAACACCAAAGAGGATCTTAACACGCTGTCTACTCAATTAGATCAACTTAAAAATACAACTTTTGGCTCGCATAAGCTACTTGTCAATATCACCACAAGTAACACTAACATAGCTAGAAATACGAAAGATATACAGGAATTTATATCAAAGCTGCCAGATACAAAACGATCTGCGTACGAACATGCCTTACCACAACAAAAAGATAACCTGGCCTTCATTGCTCCAACTAAAATCAATTATAACTGCCTAGCTTTTACCATAGATTACGCTGGCGAAAATAACATTCTTCCACTTATCAAATATCTAAACTTAGACTACCTATGGAACAAGGTTCGTGTGCAAGGTGGGGCGTACAATTGCGGTGCTAGCTATTCCAGCCTCACCAAAACCTTCTCAATCAGTTCTTTCCGAGATCCGCGTACCACAAAAACATATGATGATTACATGGAGGTACCTACGTATCTCAAACAAAAACTCTCTTCCGAACAACTTCTCCAAAGTATCACAGGTGCTATCGGATCCTTTGATAGCCATCAGCTACCCAATCAAAAAGGAAACACAGCCTTACAAAGATACATTGTAGGCAGATCTTATCAAGATATAAAAGAGATGAGAGAAGCAATCCTCAATACAAAAAACACCCACTTAGAAAGTCTTTCTGTAGCTCTAGCTGACATCGACCAAGCTCTTCGAGCGACAGTGACTAGCGCTGACAACAGTACTGAATACGGATTTTCTACAATAAGTGTTTAGTATAGTACAACTATAAAAGTATCCTATTGAACGATCAAAGTTCCTTCCATACCCTGTTCTCTGTGATTTCCAATACTACAATAGAACTTATATTCACCGCTAGCATCGGCTGGGATAGTAAATTCTACACGTTCGGTAGTTCCTGCTGAGAATGTTTCAGTTTGCACCCCCAGTTCGTCAATTACAAAGTCATGAAAACCTTCGCTGTTTTTGAGATCAAGTGCAACTGTAGATCCTGCCGCGAAAGTAAGCTGATTAGGTTCGAAGAAAAAATTACCCAACTCCAAAGTTTGTACATTATCACCGATAACGGCGTCTGCAAGTGGTGCGTCAGCCTCATTAATGGTAAGACTTACCTTTGTTTCTGCCGTAGACTCATCTTGGGCTTGAGTTTGTTCAACATCATCATCTTTTACAGTGTTTTCATCGTCATTATTGAGCCACCAAAAACCACCAAATATCACGAGAGCAAGCACCAAAACACCAAGAAGTTTCTTAATCATATACTTTTAATTTCCACCAACTAAAATGAGTTGTCAACGGTCATTTTATGTCGCAGAATTACATCAATGCCTTTCACCACCATTCTTATACTCTCAGCCATGATGATCCTGCTTTTTGGCGGATGTGCACTTTTAATTGCCTGTATCTATGAGTTATGGTTCCATAACCATCCACACCGCATTGGTTACATCCCTTCACAACTATCAATTATAGAACCTCATTTAGAAAAAATACTATCCAAGCATATCGGTTCACATGAAAAAAAATACACCTTTTACGAATTAGGCTGTGGCACTGGGCATGTCCTTAGGTATATCTCTAAGCATCACAATTTTAAAAAGAACTTTGGGTTGGAGTTAGACTTAATCTGGTATAATGTATGCAAGGTTCTATCCTCAAGCCAACCAGTGACTGTGATAAGAAACGATGTGACCAAGCACAGATACAATCATCCAGCATTTTTTTATGCTTACTTAAAACCCGAGATTCTGAAGAAAGTTTACGATAGCCAAGGCTTCCAAAACTCTCTGGTGGTCTTATTAACCTTCTCTATTCCAGGCGTAGAACCCCTTGAGACTATAAACATAACTGGAAGTCAGCGCTATCTACACCTATACGACTTTCGATCAGAAAAGTGCTAAGTGGTATTTTACACAAATACTACCCGTATTATTGAGCTTATGGAGTATATCTTGACAATTTCCAAGATTAAAGGCTTAAATAGTAGTTAAAACCATAGCCTACATGCTCAAGCCAATCCAACTCAAAAACAATCTAACCGTTATCAAGGTTCCTAAGAATAACGCCAAGACTTTTATAGTAGGTTTTGTTGCTGGCACTGGCGCAGCTATAGAAAAAGAATTTCACCCAGGTATTAGCTTTTTGGTAGAGAGGTTGTTCAGATATGGGACAGATAAGCACCCATCTCCTAGACATCTCAATACAGCTTTGGAGAGTATTGGCGGTACTTTTTATTCCGAAACTTCACACGAGCTCACACACTACTACCTATCAGTTCCAAGCTACCATCAACACAAAGCTATCTCAGTACTCTCTGAGATTATCCAACACTCATATTTTGATGAGAAGGATATCCAGAAAGAAAAAAGGCTCCAAGTAGAAGCTCAAAACTATCTCAACTACGCTGATTCAACAAGTAATATTTCTAGCCTTGCCTTAGAAAACCTATTCGTAAATACCCCCTTAAGCAATTCTATTCATGGCACGATCGACACGATAGTCTCAATTGATCGCAAAGATGTCTTAGAGTATATCAACCATCAATATAAGCCCCAGAACTCATACCTTATCCTTAGCGGTGATTTTGAAACCAAGAGTATTATGGATCTTGTTAATCAAGAATGGGGCTATTGGAATCCAAAAAACAAACCTTATCGCAGCATCGAACCTGAGAATTACTATATTCAAGGCGAACTCCCGAGAATAATGTACAAGCAGCGTGGTCAAAGCCATACCGATCTTACGTTTGCGTTCCTCCTAGACTCAGGATTCCGTCCGACACTCCCTGCAATCCAAACAGCCGAAGAAGAAGCAAACACCGACTGGGAGCAGATCAAAGAACACCACCTCAACAAACTAGCAATTCTTATGGTTCTCAATGCTGTCCTGGGTGAAGGATTTACATCTAGATTGTGGTCTAAGTCTGTGGAAGATGAAATGTTTTTCAATATAATCACCAGCGAAATCATTAATTTTAAATACACAGGATATCTCCAAATCCATGGACGCACCAGCAATAGTCAATTTACTTTTGCCCTCGAATCCGTGCTCTCAGTCCTAGACGCTCTTAAGCAAACTACCGTCTCCATCAACGAGTTAGCCAAAGCCAAAGAATTCCTCAAAGGTAAGCTCATTAACGAACACGAAGACCTTTTCTTCGCCTCTTATTGGCAGGCAACCAACTTTATTCACTCCGAGCTTAACTACAGCCTCGACGACTTACTCGAGAAAATTCACAAAGTAGAAGCCGCCCAAGTCCGCGCCTTAGCTCTCGACCTCTTCATCCCACAAAGAATGGCGATAACCACGGTCGGCACCGCCAAAGAGACTCGCATTGTCGATAAGTTAATTAGAAAATACTTATCTTAATTATAAGGCAAATATTTATTTTATAGAGGAATTTTGAAGAATACTTTCAACCTCTTCAAAAACCACATCATTAATAGGGTCACCAGTAACAGTTGTCAGATTCATATAGAATTGATACTCGACAGTATCTCTGTCTCCTGCTAAAGAATTATAGTCATTACTAAAATCACTTTTTATATTAGTTTTTATCATGTTAGATAAGCTACAAGCTCCATTAGTAATCCAGTATAGTTCTTCACTATCTCGTTCTTGAATATACACTTCAAAATCAGAATTTTGAATTAAGAAGTCTGGTTGAGGTGTAGGGCCACCACACCCACCTGTAGTAAAGGGTGATAGACTTAACTCTAAAACATGATCATTTTTAAGTAATCGAATTTTTCTATTAAGAAGTTTATCAAAACCAGATACAGAAGTTTCATTTCTAAACTCCCAGTCACTTGGATACACTAACTTGAAATCTGTGAAGAACGGATTGGTGTAGGTTTCTGTTGTAACAACGGCTGGTACAACAACCTCATCTTTGTCTGCAATGGATATCTTTACGTCATTGAAATTAACTTGT
>CALITC010000005.1 GCA_938041505.1 uncultured Patescibacteria group bacterium
CATATTTTCTAGGACGTTTAGACTTGACCTCAATATATTTTTTTATCTTAGTGTAGTGAGCTTCTGTAATATATTGGTGCATAACAACCCAAGACTATCCAGAAGCTTAATTTTCTGGAAGGATTAACTCAACAGGTTCAATAATAAAAAAGAAAGTATTAGTACTCGGAGGAGGTGGCAATCGAGAGCATCATATATCAGAATTATCAGCCAGAAATATCTTGAATAATATTGATCTAGTCTTCTATAAACCTAGATTATGCATTATTGATGACAAAGGTCGCTGGAAAATAGAAGATAATATTTCAAGCCAAGGTAAAGACATGATTCCATTTACACCTCTTACTTTTGACGGATCCAAAAATGATTTTCAAAATTATGGCATCGATATAGTGTATAACGCGCTTCACGGTGAAAATGGTGAAGGAGGCCCAGTCCAATCGATCCTTGACCAGGCGGGTGTTCCTTACACCGGTTCCAGCATGAAGGCTAGTATGCTTACTTATGACAAGGTGTTAACCAATCAGATAGTAGAGGCAAAAATCAATGATATCTATGTGCCAAAACAAGTGGTGTATAGATCCTTATCGCAAGTTGAAGATGGGTTCCAAGATGCTGCTATTTTGGGTGGTCAAGTAATTATCAAACCCTCCATGGAAGGGAGTTCTTTCGGAATTACCCAAACTAATGACAAAGATCCCGAATTACTTAAGATAATTAAAAGTTTGCTTAGGGAAACAAACAAACCTGTGTTAATGCAAGAGTTTATCAAAGGAAGAGAAATTACCTGTGGGGTAGTAACCGACCTCGCCGGTACCAGAACTCTACCAATCTGGGAAATCATAAGTGATAGTCCTTGGTTCGATAACAAAGCAAAATATGAAGAAGATACTGAGGAAGTACATGCAAATCTAGATCCCACAACGGAAAGGCTTATCAGACAAAAAAGTCTAGAAATCCACAGTCTTTTTGGGTGCGAAGGCGCAACTCGAATCGACTACCGATTAAGTAACGATGAAAGGCTGGCGGTTATAGAACTCAACAGCTCTCCAGGTCAAACCCAAAAAAGTATATTTCCGCAAATGATTATTAAAAGCGGTATCAGTATGATGGATTTTACAACATCGATGCTACGCTTTCCTCTTGAGAGAATGTGATAAAATTCTACAAAAACAGTGGCGATAGATGATATACTAAGCAGCATAATGCTTAGTTTTTTTTACAAAGATAATTTTTTGTGCTTTGATAATACAAAATATGACCTCTTACGGTAGATCTTCAGAAATGCAAGCAGTAGAGTATCTGAAGCAAAATGGTTTTCAAATTCTAGACCAAAACTTCCAGTATTATGGGAGAGGGAGAGGTCGCAAAGGTGAAATAGATATTATCGCCCTCAAGAAGGGTAGGTTGCATATGGTGGAGGTCAAAGCGCGTCGTAATCTCAAATTCGGACACCCGCTTAGTCAGATTACCTCAGCCAAAGTTATCCTTCTCAGACAAACAGCAGAGTTTTTCTTCTTCAAAAATACAGAATACAGAGGTATGGCCATCCAGTTCGATGCAATTATCATCCTTCAAGATAAACTTGAATACTATCCAAACGCTTTCTAATTCCCCATTTCCACTATATATTTCGGAAATCAAAATTATCCAGGTCATCTAATTTATTTTTTTTCTTCGAGCTGGTAGGCTTTTGTTTTATGAAATCCTCCACAGTTAGGTCAGAATGGTTTGTATTCATAATGTTAAATTCATCAATGCCATCTAAATCTATAGAGCTCTGTTCGTTGAAATGGAAAGACGCTATAGCTTCTTTGGCAGCTAAGCTATGCTTACAATCAAAAATAAGCTTACCAATTTGAAAATCATCAAATTTCAGAATTTTTCGAATATTATCCTGTGCCCAAGAATTAATTGAGTATTGTATGGGTTCAGTTAACGTCTGAAAGCGATGATACACTGTTAATAACTTGTTGATCTCATCTTTAGATGGAACAGGGTAAATGGTGCCAGACGCAATAAAAAAATCTTGAATATCCTGAATAGTCTTCGGTCCGTTCTCAAAGGTTAGCAATGAAGCAAGTTGTATATCTAGAGGGTAATTCCCAAATTTTTTTGTTGAGAATTGACTAAGTTTACTAAAGTCGAAACCTGGTCTAGCTTTGTGCTCTATAAGATCATCTGACAGATCTTTTTCGGTTCGTTTGGTTGTTTCAACTGTACTGTACTCCAAAAGCTCCTGGACTCTCTCAACTACTAACTCTCTATCATCAAGGTTTATGCCTGTGATACTCCCTTCGTTAATAAAGTCTATGAGCATACCGACTCTTTCCTGCTTTCTTTTTCCAGTAAAAAACCTAAAAACTAAATAATATTTGGATCTTTTGTCATGATTATTCATCTGCGAATCAAAGTCCATTTCCATAATATCGTTAATGATTTCACTATAGAAAGATATTTCCATCTGTCGATAAAAATTCTCAAGAAATGCTTTCATATCAGCTGGGTCAGACAAATCTTGGTCTCTTAAGTCAGCCGAGGCTTTGCCGACAGGTAGGTTGGTGCCTTTGAGATTCTTGGCGCTATTAAGAATTGTAACGCTTTCCAACTCCTCTAACAATTGCACGGTCAAAGGGTTCTCAATTTCTCCACTATCTCGCAGATGAGAAATAAAATAGGTGCCACCTTTCCTGGTAAATGTGAGTTTGTGTTTGTCTTCAGGTTGTATCGATTGCTTAATTTTTGCAAATAACTTGATTATTCCAAAATCTGCTCCTGCCATCGAAATATCGTCATTAATCTCTTTTATAAACTTCAGGTCTTTACCCCAGGTTTTTTGATAGGTGTTTGTAGAGAGGTGTTCTTTGAAACGAGGAAATTTCTGTACTCTATCTCTTAAAAGAGAGTCATATAGCACGTTCTCGATCATTTTAATTTCTGCGTCAAATGTGTTGGTCCCATGCCGCTTATCATAATTAAGGGCTCTGGCTGCTGCTACGCCATCTTCCTTATAATTAAGATATAAGAATTCGATCTTTTCTTTGTTGGATAGTCCTTCACTGCCATATATATTGCTATTATTCTTTTCGAGCATCAAATCTTGCCTCAGAGAATCTTCGTTCAAGTTATTTTCTTCGTCTGTATATTTCTCCAAAACCGCGTCAATTTGTGTATCGTCAAATACCAGGACTGAGTCAAAGTAGTGCAAAAAAATATCTCTTCTAATCCCTGGTTCTGGAACTGTATATCTCTCTACGTGATTGTTCTTAATCATCGCAGCCCTCCTTTTGGGGGATTGGTTTTCCAAGTAAAAAGCTTCGATGTGTTGTATTCTAGACTGCAATAATTCTTCAACTTTTGCCAGGTATGTTGCGTCTTGTGTCCCGGTTATATTAATTGCAAATTCGTCTCCTCCAAGACGCCCTAATTGAATCTTAGGTTTTGTACCATCTGGTTGATCCACGTACAAGTCGATATTGTCTACCAAATCGGATAGAGCTTGTAAGCTTTGATGAATTAATATATCAGCGTAAGTAAGTTGGTTCTGACTTGCATTCAAAGCGTCTTGAACATAGTCTGATTTGCGTAAGTGTGCGAGGTCGAGCACAAAAATGTTAAGGTGGGAATCTTCACGATACCCACCTTTTTTATTGCGTATTTTTTCTGATGTTGCAGAAATTAAAGCGTCTCTATTGAGAACAGCTAGTGGAGCTAGCTCAATTGGCTCTAAGGTCCCAGGATCTGTAAATAATTTTGCCTCCATACAACCCGGATCTACCAAGTTCAACAAAGAGCTATACAAATCTTTTTCAAAACCAACTAAATTATCTATTCCTTTTTCTACTAAAAACTGTAATTCTTCCGGGATATTATTCAAGGATAGTCGCTCAATTGCAGATAGCTTTTGGGCTTTTAGCTCTCTTGCCCGAGTTGTTTCACTCTGCGAAAAGTTGTGTTGTTTTTCGCCCGCAAACAACGACTCTCTTCGATTATCCCGAATAGTTTTTCTAAAATGTTTATTAAATTTTGAAGCAGGTAATATACCTTTTTCAGAAGATGGCCTACTTGTGAGAGTATCCAAGCCCATATATTTTTTGTTTTTTTGCTGATTCTTCAACTAAGTATAGCTTATATTATGGACTCATTCAAGTAATTTTTAAAAAAAAACATCTAATAAATCAATAAATTAAGTAAATAAGCCCTTTAGTAAAAACTATCTAATCAAGAATGTGCTGTTTAATTGTCTGGGTATCTATGTGGTATTTAGGCCACAGATCTTTACCAACTCTGGCAGACTTCCCAAATTCTTTACGAATACACACATGTCTGATATCCCGGGCTAGCTTATATCGAGCCATTAATCCAAAAAGAAGACTACCGATTCCTCCAAATTCTTGATGTTCTTCTACGATAATTATCTTACTATAAGAATAGATGAGTTTAGCGAGCTTCTCTTGATCGTAACTAGTCAAATCCACCATAAATACAAGATCGCATGGGGTGTCTTCGTCTTCATAAGCTTTTAATGACTCCTCGCTGATTAATCCAGCCGATATAACAAGAGCCTTGGCTTCCTCTTCGCTTTTTAGAAATACAAAACCGTTATTTGTGATTTCACCAAGTTCAACTTTATCTAATTCTGCCTTGTGCTCCATACGAGGTTGGAATAATACGGTAGGGTGGTAGTCTTCTGTAATCATTTGTTCGGTACACCAAACCGCACTCTCAGTGTTAAACGGGACCAAAACTCGAAGGTGAGGCAAGCAAAGCGTCAATGCTAAGTATTCCAAGCATTGATGTGTTGCTCCATCGCCGCCAACCGATAGGCCATAGTGAGAAGAGATTATACGCACTGGAGTGTGATTGTAGCAAACAGAAGTTCGGAGCTGATCCCAGTTACGACCGGGATGAAAGGCTGCGTAACTTCCTACAACGGGCTTCTTCCCAGAGAGAGAGAATCCGGCAGCCATGCTCATAAGTTCCTGTTCGGCGATACCAGCTTCGACAAACTGATTGGGTAGTTTTTCGCGTATTTTATCAAAACCAACTGATTCAGCCAAGTCAGCAGTCATGGCTACAACGCTCGTATCTTCTAAGGCGAGGTTGTATAATGTGGAGGCAACAGTCTTACGAATTGAAGGCATAATAGTAATAAATGATTACAAACCTCAATTTGGTCAACAAAAAAGAATATTTAACCAACCTTATGAGGGCTATCTCGTTTGAAATCATCTTCGACTCGAACATTATCGTCCTCGCTCAAGAACGGCCCAAGTTGAATCTCGATAAAGTACAAGTCTTTATCCAGAGACTTATTGGTTACTCGGTGGATCTCCAGCATATCAATAAAGGTACTTCTTCCAGCCGAAAAAACCTCTTTGGTTGTCTTCTCCTTCTTTCCATGAGTTGATTGCTTGGTAACTTCTCCCATACCACCTGTAAAAATCCAGTGTTCTGTGCGGTGATGGTGGTACTGTAAACTTAAGCGAACACCATCTTTTTCATTGTAAGAAAACTCAGGGTTTTTGGCACTTGCTTTATCTATAGAGAGGACGCGGATTATTTTGACACACACCTTTTGGCCGATCTTGAGAATCTCTGCAAAGTCGCCCCAAGGCCGGCTCTCCACATTGAGTGTTTGAGATTTTTTTAAAGATTTCCAGATTGTTTCTAGATCTTGGTTTTGAACTAAATCAGGAATATTAACAGTGTACTTAACTTCAGAATTCTGCTCTTGTTCTTTGAGGGGAACTTCGATAGGGCTGTTGATCGATTCGTAGAAAGTTATGGTATTATTACTGAAGTCTTCTGGAGAGTTTGCCGTTTGAATCTCAAGGATCTTCAAAGGTATCACCCCCTCGTTATAGATCTCATGGATTTCGTTAGGCCTGATTGTGATACTGTAATTTTCTCTAATTCTTTCAGTGTAGACAGCACCTGTATCCGGGCATCTCCAGCGCAGAGTCATAGAGCCGCTCGCAACCACGCACGTCTTACTGCGAAGATTGTGGGAATGAGGGTTTTGGAAGTTCTTCCCTTTTTCACTTGAAATGGTAACTAGGTTCACTTGAGAATTGGGAAGTCTCAATAAGGGAACCCACCCACCATAAGATTTCTTTTGTAGTTCAGATATATCGTTATTCTCTTCAATATAAGCCGGGTATATGATTTTGTCTTCAGAAGTTAGCATAGTATAAAAATTGTTAAGATTTTAGTTGATCCACAAGGTGATACACTGAGACGCCTGTCGCATCTTGTCAAACAAAAAACCGCAGTAATATTTTACTACAGTTCAGAAACAATTTACCAATTTTAAGATCGGCCATAGTCATCGCTTATTCTCAAGATATCGTCTTCACCAATATAGTTACCAGTGCTGATCTCAGCCAGGACTAATTTGATCACACCTGGATTTTCAAGTCGGTGAATGGTGCATTGAGGAACAAGTATGGTTTGTCCGACACATAGCGAATTTTCGCTTTCTCCTACTTGAAGTTTACAAGATCCAGACAACACAACAAACCTTTCCGAGCGATGATAGTGCACATGCAGGCTTAGTCGATGTCCTGGATATATTTCTAATCTTTTAATCCTATAATTATCTTCCTGAAGAAGAGTGGTGAAACTCCCCCAACTTCTAATTTCTTTGTTGGTGATAATTTCGAGATTGTTTGTCTGTCCTGTGTTTCTCAAGCAGTAAATATTGCTATCATTCATCGATAACCTTCCTCGACTAAATCAACCTTACACAGAGGTAGCAAATCTTTAAGTGCTGGTCAATAGTTTTGACGAAAATAGCAAAATAGTCCTATAGTACAACTAACATGACCATGAATTCGACTTACGATCCCAAGCAATATGAAGCTAAGATCAACACCAGCTGGCAAGAACAAAAAGTAGGAGAAGTCAATGAGCAAGGCCCGGATGCTAGTAGCACTCATACAATCCTTATGCCACCTCCGAATCTCACAGGAGTGTTGCACGCGGGGCATTCGTTCCAGCACTATCTCATGGATACTATTTCCAGAATCCATCGCCAGCAAGGAGATCTGAGTCTATGGCAACCGGGGATCGATCATGCAGGTATTCAACTCGAAGGTGTTATAGATAAGATGTTTAAGAGTGGGGATGTTGAGCTACCAAATGAAGTAACTACGCACTCAGATTATCCAGAAGATATTGATGAACTACCCAAATTCCTCAAAACTAATTTTAGACAATTATGGCTCGAAACCGCTTGGTCCAAAGTCAACGAATGGCGAAATACTCAGCGAGATCAAGCCACTATCTTAGGTGATACTCCAGACTATTCTCGCAATCTATTCACGCTCGATCCGCAAGCAGTGGACATGGTCAATCATGCTTTTATAAAGTACTGGGAAGATGGTCTCATCTACAAAAAATCCTACATGATCAACTGGTCTGTAGGCTTACAAACTGCCCTCAGTGATGTCCCTGAAGATATCGGTCACGAGACGCGCAAAGACCCGTTTGTTACCATTAAATACCAATTGGCCCTCAGCCCAAATAGCGAGTATGAACCAATCCTTACAGACGATTTTGTCAAAGTAACTACGGTTCGCCCAGAGACAATTTTCTCAGATCAATTTATCTTAATTAACGAGCATGCATCTGCAATCTCCACAGAAATACTTGAAAAGATAAAATCCAGCGAAGAGGCTTTTTTGGTATTACCGTTGTCTCAAACAGATCTCTTTGAACAGAAGATATTTTTGCCGATTAAGCTGACGGTTGATAGCCAAGAAGTTGATCCAGAATTCGGCACAGGCGCGCTCAAAGTAACCCCTCCTCACGATATTCACGACTACGAGCTCTACGAGAAATATCAGCTCAAGTCTTTTGTAATCCAGGATGGTAAGCGAGTAACGAGAGATCCGTTTGAGAGTAGTGTTCAACGAAGTGGTAAGTTATCAGCATTGGCCGGACAGTTCAAAGGTTTGACGATGTTAGAAGGGCGCAAACAAGTAACCAAAGCTTTGATCGAACGTGAACTTATACCACACGTTGAGTCAAGCACATCTAACGACGAATCCAAGGTGGAGAAGTGGATCGCCAATTATTTCAAGACCACTCCGAAATCTGTGACAGGGTGGGGTAATTACGAGGTGCAATGGCAATATGAGCACAATGTAACTATTTGTGAGCGAAGTAAAACCATCGTGGAACCGCTTATTAGTGAAGAGTTCTTTATTTCATATTCAAACCCAACCTCCAGAGACAACAAAACTTTGGCACGGCTTGCCACAGAAGGTATAGAAGAAACAAACTATTACCCAGCTAACTTCAAAAACCTTGCCAATAACTTCATAGATAACATCCACGACTGGTGTATCTCCAGAGATTTGGTCTGGGGGCACTCCATGCCGATCTGGTACAACTTAGAGGTTAATCCGGACAAACGATTCTACAGTAGCCAAGAAGTAGCTTCAGACACTCAAAAGGCTGCCAGTTGCAAAGTTCAAGTGGACGAACCTACGGAGCCTGGCACTTGGGTCCAAGAAACCAAAATTCTCGATACTTGGTTTTCTTCTTGTCTGTGGCCACTCTCTTCACTTAACTACCTCCAACATCAAGAACATTTCGCTAAATTCTACCCAACTGACGAGATGATAACTGCCCGCGAGATCTTCTACGCCTGGGTAGTTCGTATGACTATGCTCGGTAAATACTTTACTGGAGAAATACCTTTTAAATCTGTAGTAATCACCCCCACAATCCAAGACGAAAAAGGTCGAAAAATGAGTAAATCACTCAAGAACGGCCTGGACCCAGTCGAGGCCATAGACAAATTCTCCAGCGATTCCCTCCGCCTAGCCATGCTCTCAGGCATGTACCCAAATAGAAATATGAAAATGGGTGGCAGTATTGCTGACAAATCACTAGAAAAATACCGTAACTTCGGCAACAAACTCTGGAACGTAGCCAGATTCTTAAAAGACTAAAAACAGACTCATTATAAGTCTGTTGTTTGTTGGATAAGAGATGATTTTAATCCATTTTTGTATTTTTAGCTATTTTTGATCATCTCCTCTATTGCTAAGTAAGCTGATTCTGAGGCTCCGTGAACTGCGATTGTATTTCCTTTTGTATTATATGCCTCTCCTGCAAAAAATATTTTATTTTCTATCGAAGAAGCTATTTTTTTTACATTTCCTTTTCTCATCGAATAACTTCCTCTGATAAATGGTTCTTTGGACCAATTTTGAATGACATGCTTTTTATAATACTTCGAAGCCTTTCTATTGTATATTGAGTCCAGCTCTTTTAAGACAAGTTCAATGATATTTTTATCAGATTCTTGAGATGTATATTTAGTAGCTGCAGCTCCATGAGCAAATAACCCCAAAATATTTTTGTTTGAATGTTTTCCGTAAGCTGCATCATAGTATCCGTGATCTTGAACAAAAGGATTCTTTAGGATTGTATTTAGTTCAAGCATATCAGGGTAAAATTTGATAGAGAACTCAATAAAAATTTTTATTCCATCACTAACAACTTCCTGATCTATCGCTTGTTGTTTGTCTGTCGAAAGGTTTGGTATAAACTCAATATATCTGTCTTGTAATAATTTTATAGGAACTGTTAACAAAACTTTGTCACATTTAAATACTTTTCCTGAATTAGATTGCACTATTACTTGAGAGGATGAATAATCAATCTTTGTTACTGGCGTATTATACAAAAAATTTTTATGTATTTCAGAGGTTATTAGTTCATCAAAACAATCAAACCATGTTTTATTGACAAATTTGTAGTCACCAATGAATTGTAAAATGAAACGAACCCAGCTAATGTTTTTTATTGTATTGTTTTTGAATAATTGTATTTTTCTAGGAACATATTTGAACATTGTGTAATCTGGATCCTTTCTTTTTAAAAGCTTATCTAATACTTCGGGTTTGGCTTTAATTGATGTATGAACCCACTCAGCACCTAAATCAATTGGGAAATCTGCAAAATTATTTTCCTTTTTGATTCTTCCTCCATGAGTACTTGAAGCTTCTAATACTTTAAAAGCTATACCTTTTTTTGATAAAATATGTGCTGCCGTTATGCCAGCAGCTCCGGCACCGATTATTATTACTTTCATAATTGTTGGTTTAAGATGTAAAACTATGTTCAAGTGAATTTATAAGCATATCGAGTATACAACTATAAAAACAATGATTATGTAACATCCTTTTGTCTAATGATAATTGATCTAAATACCTATGATAATCAAAAAAGTAATGTAGAAAATTTGAATCATGAGTATTGTTTCACGACGGGGCTTTTTTATGGGTGGTGATTTATTTGCAAATATTATTATCTTTCGATATACCTAATACAATGGAATCTCAAATCAAAGTTGTTCGAAGCCGAAGGCGTAGCCTAAGCTTGACTGTGGATCATGAAGGGCAGGTCATCATCAAAGCGCCAAATCATATTAAGAACGAATTCATCGTAGATTTTGTAAAGCAAAAAAAGCGCTGGATCCAAAAAAACCTGGCCAAAGTCCAAGTGTCCAAAGAACGCGTGAAAACTATCGATCTCTCTAAAGAAAAACTAGCCATCTTAAAATCAAGATCGCAAGAAATTCTCTCAAAAGAGACTCAAGAGGTAGGTGCAAGAATGAACTTAGTGCCAGCAAATATCAAAACCACATCCGCCAGAACGTTATGGGGGTCTTGCACTGTCGACAATATAGTCCGGCTAAACTGGCGCCTGTTGCTGGTACCGCAAGAATGCAGGGAATATGTAATCATCCACGAATTAGCTCACATAACTCACAAAAACCACTCGGGAGAATTTTGGAATTTGGTTGGTCAACATTGCACTAACTACAAAGAACTTCGACAGAAGCTCAAAGAATATTCGTATTTATTGAAGTCCACCTAGGCTTTTTTGGAAGTGATATAACGAAGGATGATAGTATTAAAGAGTAGCAAGTCCTTATCCAAGCCGTCTGTATGCCGCATATGCTCAACCATCTTTTTGTAGTAGTCACCGACGGTGAACGGGGATTCCAAAAAACGCTGTGTATTTTTCAAGATTTTGATATAAGTCTCCTTATCTCTTTGCATAAGTTCGCTTCTATTCTCGACCATAAAACGGGCAAAATCAGCAACCATCAACGGCGAGCCATCTTCCACACTCTTGATCTGCTCGAGATAAAATTCTTCAACATTACTCATCTGTTTCTTGGTAGGGGTGTTGGTAATACCGCCATAAGACTGAGGTTGACTGTCCAAATGCTTAGCAAAGTGCGTCAGAAGAACTCGGAGAGTCACCAGTAGTTCTGTTCTGTTTGGAGATGGATGGCTTTTTACTTTATCAAATAGCTCAACCCATAGCGAAGTAGCTAAGATTGTATTGGGTGTATCACATACCAAATCATAAAAATGTTCTAAAAAATCTTCATTAAGCCCATTCAACTGATGGGTTGAAGGCAGTTCCAAGAATGTCCGCAGAGCAGGGAGGATTGAGCTAGTATGCTCTACTGCATATAGCTTCTCCAAATGAGCACGCTCTAGTGTGCTAAACCTCTCAATAGTAGGTCGATTCTGTTCCATACTTATATTATATCACATATTAACATTTAACACAAATTATTTTATCTTTTCCAATTCTAATTATTAAAAATAAGTAATTGAATGTTAATGTGAGCTTGACAAAAAGTAAATACTGATCAATTAACTAGTGCAAGAATATATAAAAGAGAATATGTTAAAAGAAACAAAAATATGATAATAAGAAAATTTTTAGAATCCTTGATTAAAACATTCATAGCTGTCTTAGCTTGCTATGCTTTCGTGTTTATTTTCAATATTGATGAAAGTAAAACCATGTTTTACACGGCGATTATTGTAACAATTATATTATAGTTTCGATATTTGTTCAATTTTTAGTCCATAGCAGCTTATAAGTCAGGCTGTTTTTTTTGACCAAAAATGTTTTTGTAGCTTTAATCTTGTCATATGACCGAATTAGCACCTGCCTCGCAGTGGATTCTCCAGCGATATATAAGCCTAGAAGAGGAACTGGCCATTAACTTAGAGAAATACACTCTTGGTCATTCTATTGACGAGTTGTATAAGTTTCTCTGGGATAGTTATGCTGACTGGTACGTTGAGTACCTCAAAACAGACGACATGCAAAAAGAATTTGCCAAGCAGCTCTTTACCCAGTTTGTAATCACACTCCATCCATACATGCCCTTTGAGACAGAGGCGTTGTGGACAGAGTTCGCTGACCAAGACACTCTGCTAGCCAAAGAATTGAAAGACGCTAATTGGAGTAAAAGCTTCGAGATCAATCCACAAGCTGTGCAGGAGTTCCAGAACATTATTGATGTCATCACGAGCCTCCGGTCCCTGCGAGGCTTGTTCGCTATTGATCCTGCCACCAAACTCGAAGTGAACTCTAACTCCAAAGAGCTGGCAACATACAAAGAGTATCTCAATCTTTTAGGGCGCACCACAATCCAAGAAGGTGAGGAGCTATCGTATAAGCTTGAACAGGGAAGAATCAAATTCAGTATCGACATACTCAGCTATATTCCGGATGTGGAGGTAGAGAAAAATCGTACTAACAAGAATATTCAAGCCCTGGAAAAACAAATCTTTGGTCTAGACAAAAAACTAACTAATTCAAAATTCCTCGAGAATGCCACCGAAGAGGTTATCGAAGAGTCCAAAGCCAACTTGTATTCACGGAAGCAAGAACTTATGGAGCAACAACAAAAACTACAACTTTTTAACAACTAAATATATGAAATTCGCCCTTTTTAACAAAATCCAAACCAACCCCGGTCAGCGAGAATCTCTTACCAAAATCCTTCTCGATGCAGCCGCAATCTTACAAGAAAATTCTGACTGCTTGCACTACGTAATTGGCAGCGCAGAAGACCCGAGCGAGGTGTATATCTGGGAGGCTTGGACTTCAGAAGAGGCCCATGATAATTCTTTAGAAGACGAAGCTTTGTTAGACCTGATCAAAAACGCAAAACCACTAATTGCGGGCATGGAAAAAATAAAAACCCTTGAGGTAGAGGGTGGAAAAGGTATTGAGTAGGGCAGTAATACTAGTTGGCTGGCTCTATTTCACCGCTACCGGTGATGTTTTGGTCGACCTTAGGATCACCTTTGTATTCGATCTCGCCGCTTCCGCTAATACGTGCTTTGAGGTCCTGCTCGGCGTATACCTGTATCTCACCACTACCAGTAATCGAGACATCCGCGTTCTGAGATATCAAGTCGTATGCTTGAGCACTACCACTGCCGCTTATAGAAATCTCCAGCTCCTCAGTCACCCCCTCTAGTTCAACATCTCCACTTCCAGTGATTGTCACATCCAACGATTGATTATTAATCTCAGCTAATTCCACCTCACCAGACCCAGAAATTCGCACCGAGCCATCTGTATCCAGCACATCAGCCCCACGAAGCTCTACACTACCAGCAAGATCGATATCTTGAATCTTTTGAGTGGTGTTAATGGTAATGTCTAGGTTACGACCACCCCAGCCTCCGAAAATGAAGAACGGGAAATTACGACTTCCTTCACTGATCACAAGCTCGTCTCCGTCGGTTTTAACTCTTAATTGATCAATAATTCGCTCTGGCCCGTCAACCTCGATATAATTCGAACCGCTCTCCACAAGTGTAACGTTAGAAGCCGTAAATATAGAAATATCTTCAAAGGCATCCAAATCAAATCTTTTTGAAGTTGATTCTCCAAGATCTCGGCTATCAAACGGACTAAAGCTAAAACGATTGTAAGCAAAAAAACCAACAATATTACCAACTACAAAAACTGCCACTATAGCTAAAGTGATCGGCACAATAATTTTTTCAAACATAAGAGATATGATTACTTTTTGCTGTATTGTTCGGTTAGTTCTTCGATTTTTTTCTCTTCCCAGTTATTTCCGAGAACTTTGCCATTGAAGAAGTAAACAGAAGCGGCATGGAAAAGTAGACCTATTCCCCAGAAAAATGCCACATATCGAACCCATAAAAATCCAGGAGAAGTAAAGAGGTTGATAAGTAATAACACAAAGTTGGTGACGATGTAAGAAATCACATTATTATATAGATCCTTAAGTTCTTTTACTCGTTGGGTTGCTTTTTCACGAGCGGTAGAATTGTCTTGAGTCATATACAAACTCTCTACTCATTCTCGGAGTGATTGTCAATATATTTTACCTGAGCAACAATACTTTTATATGCCCAAAAGCCTTATTACTGTATTACTTCGTCACGATCCTTTATTCGATGCTATTTTGGAAGAATCAATAGATCATTGGAAAATATTGGCAAGTGAAGTACGTGTGTACACCGACCCTCAGGAAGAGGCTGAGCTTATTAGCGAGTTAAAAGATGATTTTTATGTTATGGCACTAAGCTCATGGAGAGTGGTAGGGATTGATAAGCTAAAACCAGAGGTCAGTGATTGTGTTCTCATTGAATCTATCGAGCATCATCGTCTCGACGCAGTGAAAAGACAAGTTTCTTTGGTGCAATCAAAAAGTAACCCAGATCAACTACCAAAAATAGTTGAGGCCAAAATCTATAACACCATTGGTATCAATCTCAAGAAGCAGCTGTTATTAAAGTCTGAGCCAACATCTATAACCGAGAATTATTTCAAAACAATTGGTTGTGTATTATATAAGCTTGATAAAGACTCAATACTAGAAAAAATAAATAACTTTAATGAGCTGCAAAAACTCACGTTGATTGAAGAGGTTTTAGTTAATGATTATACGCACTATGAGCGGCACCTGCATGTCTATAATCAAATCCTAGAATCTATAACCTCCCCTTATAAAATACTTGCAAAGGGACTGATATATTTTCATCAAAAAAATTTTGCGGCCTCTCAAGACATCTTAGAATCCTTCAATAATCTACAGAAACTCAAACCGGCAAAAGATTACCTGTATAACATATACACTAGAGAGTATTTAGCTAATTCACTATTATTCCGAATTGCCGTGCTCTATAATCAGCAAGACAAAATAGAAGATTATGGGCGAAAAGTATTCTACAAATGCCCCTCAAAAAAAGCCTTTGAAATTAATCGCCGAATCCTAGGAAGTTATCTTAATAATCACAAAATTAAGTACGACAATGTCGAAGGATATCCTGATAAAAATAGTATTAAGCCGCAGACAACTTTTGTTATATATTGCCAGCCTCGATCTGGATCTACTTTGATAACTCAAGAGCTTGATTCACATCCAGATATAAGCAGTCTAGGTGAGTTGTTATCCGGTGAAGAGCCGCTATATTTCCTTGACCAGCAAGCATATCAATTTGAGTACATCGCCCGGCGAGAATTAGACGCGGCTAGGCTCTATACTGATACAGTTAAACAAGCGGAAACAAAGGTTGCTGGAATGAAAATACACGGAGCGCAGCTTAACATATACCCTGATCAAAATCTATGGACTGATGTGGTTTCTAAGAAACCCAAGATCATCTATATTAGAAGAGTCGATCAACAAAAACAAGCTGTATCTCTAGGCTTAGCCTTCGAAAACGAAAATTTCAGAGCTCACCCAGAATTCCGAATATATGACCGGTTGCAAACCCTAGCGCCATATCTCAAGGCTGTAGAAAATTTTGAAGTAGAAGATACAAAATATGTGCAACAGGCCAAGGATGCTGGGTGCGAAGTCTTAGAAGTGGTGTTAGAAGATTATCTACAAGATAGGGTAGTGTATCACAAAAAGATGTGTCAATTCCTAGGGGTTGAGTACCGGCCGCTCAGTAGCCAAACTATCAAGCAAAATATATGGGGTGTTGATCAACTTGTAGAAAAACCCAGTGAGTAAACTGGGTATAGTATAAGCTATTTATTCTTCCGGGAACGCTTCATCTTATAATAAATCCAGAGCAGCGCCGTGACAAACCCCTCGACTATAGTCAACTGCATAATGGTGCCTGCCCATTTAGCTGCTCCGGTTCGAACTAAACCAGCCTGGACCTCTTCCTCAACCATCGGTGCAAATTGCACATTGGCAGTAGTGATTTTATCGCTACCGACAACGAATGAACGAGCATCAATAAATGAAACGTCGGTAACTTGCGGGTTAGCACAGGTTTGTACCTCTCCTAGCGCATTAGCAGGGAGAGTAGGAATTAAGAATTCAACCTGATCTTCGGACTCAGTAAAGGTTGTACCAGGAATGTTAGTGGAATTAACGACGGAAGTGCCAGTCACAAATGGAGCTCTGCCTGAGTCTGTGGTGAGTCCAACTTTAACATTCGTTAAGTCATACGTGTTATTGTTGGCCACCTGTGCAATTGCGCACACTTGTTTGTCGAGCTCAATCTCATTATCAGGGGTGTCTTTAGAAAGAGAAACAATTGGCTCAAGGTAATCCTCTACGGTAATCGTGAAAGCAGTCTGTGTAGTACGGCCTAAACCATCAGTTGCATCAACTGTGAAGGTCTGTGGTCCGAGAGGTTCGTCGATAGGAGCGGTGCAAGTCAGTGTATTCCCGTTAACAGTTGGTGTCGACTCAGTGCAAAAAGTAGGAAGCCCAGTAATATTCAAACCCGTAATAGTAGTCGAAGTATCTGTTGTGGCAGTAATTGGGTCGCTGGTAATTGTCTGCCCACGCTTAACAGTTAGGTCTTGCCCTGGTAAAATAAGAGGGTCTGGGTTTGCAACAGGATTAATGGTAATATCAACAATACTTACTGGTCCAAAAGATTGCGGCGCAACAGGTGTATCCTGAGGTGAGATATCAATATCATCCGGGAACACAATAGAAGATGTTATACCGTCACTAGCATACCATCTGAATTCATCTGCTCCAGTTTCACCAGGGTTAGGTATATAGCGGAGTTGGTTGATATTTGCGATATTAACAGTTGTAATACCCGTAAGCGGAGTTTGAGTCGAACCATCGTCAAGCACAAGATTACCTTTGCTTGGAAGAAGGGTAATTGTGACAGATTGTATGTCATAGCCTTCACTCGCACTTGGAGAAGAACCAGGGTTGGCATCCAAGAAAAGCTGGTCTGGATCTTGAAAATTCTGCTCAAACAGTGAAGGATTGCTAGCCCCTGGGTCAAAGCTATAAGTAGTATCTTGGTTTGTAAAGATTGAAAAATCATCAACTTGCGGTATATCATTGCGTGCTTCTACATCTATAGTTACTGTAGAAGTTGCACAACCTGGAATGCTAGCATCACCAAGGGCTGCCGGATTATTATCACAAACCTCATA
This sequence comes from uncultured Patescibacteria group bacterium, assembly GCA_938041505.1. GTDB lineage: Bacteria > Patescibacteriota > JACMRA01 > JACMRA01 > JACMRA01 > CALITC01. Next base: position 17,245 of record CALITC010000005.1, read on the forward strand.
GCTAAATGTCAGCGGCCCATGATAATTCTGAGAAGTGTCGACCGAAACCGCTCCATGAGTTGGTATAACTCCTTGTGCTTGAGCTGCGGTGTCGTTGGTGCCGTTTGCGGAGGTGTCCACGGTAATAGTGGAGGCTGTATCGCCTGCAATTCCGGTAATCTGGGTATCACTAATTATCCACAGATCTCCTTCGCTAAAGTAGTAGCTACTATTGTTGTAGTCCTCGTCATAATCATTGTCCAATACATCGATAATTCGAGCTGCTGAGTCTTCGCTGATTGTTGCTACATCAGGAATAGCAACTGGTGTATAGTATCCTATCGCCTCAGCAAATCTCTCAAGCTTAGTGCTGCCTAGAACCATATCCATGAGCTCTGGATTTAGATTTGCTGTGTATCTAAGTCCAAAGTTAAATACTACCATCGAAATAACCACTGTGGAAAGCAACTTCCAAATATCTTTTTTTACTGCCATATCAATACCTTTATGCTGTAATTTTACCTTTTTCGAGATATTTAGTCAAATAAAAAAATAAAAACAAACTCTATGTTAAGTATTTTGCCAATTTTGACTTGGTGGTTGGTCTACGAGTCATGGAAACGGCTTTGTAGAGCAAGTCTTTATCTTTATTAAGTATTCCAAGCATAGCTACCGGATGGACCCTATAACGTTCGTAATTAATATCTAAGTTTTCGCTATCAAAAGGGTAGTCCAAGTATTCCTGGTATAGTTCTTTTGCTGATGGAGAGTCGAGAAGAAGTACTATGTCTGCAAGAGCTAGGATAGTATGGTATTCGTGATACTTTTGATAGTAACCAAGTGCTATAGTATACGCTTGTTCTAGCTCACTAAGATTAATTAAACAAGTAATATGCTGCTCCAAAAGCCAGTAAAAGAGATCGTTTTTTGGGGAAATAGACAAAAGCATCTCCTCGATGGTTTTGAGTGCTTCAGCAAATTCTTCACGAAAAAGACAGCTTGAGAGATAAAACTGTAAGTTGGTCATTCTATCTGGGTGGTTAGCGGGCATCTTTTGCAAGTTATCCGCTATCAATTGGTGAGTTTGATCGTAGCGAAACTGCTTAACCTGCGGGTCTTTCTCATGATATACCCATATATCAGACAGTATAAGCTGGTTGACTGTGAGGTTGGTATCAAGAGGTCTAGCCATATCGTGAGCAGGCACAGCACAATACCATTCAAAAAGCTCTCGTTTATACAAAAACATGTGCGTTACCATGCTAATAGGATCTCTAGTATTATCGTTAAATTCGTTAATCCAGTTGAAGTGAACTTCTTCAGCATTCTTAAATCCGGTATTTTTTGCTTGCATAATCTTCTCCATATCGCCTTGTCTGAGTACCCAATCTGCATCCCACCTACACACATACTTACCAGTTGCGAGAGAAGCTACGTAATTACGCGCTGCTGCAAAATCATTATTCCAATCCCAAGTGTAGACTTTGTCCGTGTAGCGGCTAATAATATCTTGAGTTCCATCTGTAGAGCCGGTATCTACAATTATAATTTCATCTGCGATAGGGATGATACTCTCCAGGCACTTTTCCAAGCAAAGAGCTTCGTTTTTAACCATCATACAAAGACTAACGAGCGGTTCCATAGTATCACTCTATAAGCATGTCTCAGAATTGTAAAACTAACGAGCTACTAATTACGCTTCTCAAACCGCTTTAAAAATACGGAGTATGTCCACAATAATAGCGCAGTAAGAACACCATAAACCAAGAGTTCAACTCCAATTCCCATACTTTTTCGCAGGGCGGTTAGGGCAGCAGGGGTTAGAACCAAACACTAGTTTTGTGAAATTTTTATCACTTAGTTTGAGTGCTGGATTTTAAAAGTGAAATCATGTGTTGAGGGTGGTCAATCATACGTTTGAAATTCAGGTTAATATGTCTACGAGTAAAACCATACTTTGCAATAAATTTTGTGTATGCAACTATCGCTTTATCAGGCTCGAATAAAGCAAGGATATCTGCTAAGACAAGTTCCAATTGTGGCGTAAGGATATCTAATGAATTTATAAAACTCTCAGCCTCCATATATCGCTGTTGATAAAACAAAATTGTACCATAGAATTCCTGCGCCCAGAGTGGTGCCTTTTCAATCGTTCCCAGCATTTGCAAATATTCCATTCCTCGGTCATATTTTTCTGCAAAAATCGAACCAGAAACCGCAAAAAAAACTAGGCGAGGTATCTGTTCTTGTTTTGCTGATTTTAGTTCTTCATCGATTAGTTCAGAAGTTTGTTTATATCTATCCACGCGTAACTTATCTTTATAATGGTAAATAAGAACATCATTATAAAAAACTGTGTCTGAGGTTATTTTCTCAGGTTCAGATATGAGAAACCTGTCCTCCCACACGCTTAGTTTTCCAGCTTGCTTAGGAACCAAATAGTCGTGAGCTTGTCCAATCCAAGTGTAAGCCTCTCTCTTGTATAGATAAGGCTTTCTGTTAATCATATGCGGGTTAAGGTTTTCATCAAATTCATTTGCAACAGCAAATTCGATCAAACCTCGGTTTTCAAAATTAGATTTCTTATAAGTGGAGATTTTATCAGCATCTCCTTCTCGCAAAACCCAGTCGCCGTCCCATTTTCCAAGGTAGTCACCGTTGCATAAACTGGACCCGAAGTTGGATGCTTTTGCAAAATCATTTTGCCATGGCCAGTGAACAACTTTATCTGCAATTTGCTTGGCTATATTGACTGTATTGTCGGTCGATCCAGTGTCGATAACGATAAGCTCTTCGGCAATATCTCGAATAGATTTTAACGCTTTTTCTAATAGACGCTCTTCGTTTTTAACGTAGCAAAACAGGCTAATTGTCTTCATGTGAAGTTGATTATATTAATATTTACAATATATGTAAAAAATGTGTATAGTAGATCATTATGATAATCTACGGTTTAGGAAATAACGAACCAAAATATCTAACTACAAGACACAATGTCGGTCGAATCGTTCTAGAAAAAATAATTCCTGATTCTCAGCTTACGAATAAGCAAACATTTATGTTCGCAAAAAATGGTCAGTTTCACTACCTCTTGTCGCGAGGTTATATGAATAACTCCGGCTTACCACTGGCTGATTATGTTAAGTATTTTAAACTGTTAGATCAGACATTGCTAATTCTCCAAGACGACTCTGATCAAGTGGAGGGGAATGTGAAAGTGGTGCAAGGTGGAGGATCTGGTGGGCACAATGGAATCTCGAGTATCTATCAGCATCTTTTATCAACAAACATTGATATTTCCAATGTCTGGCGAATCAAGATTGGTATCAGGCCGCCTAATAACACGCAAAAAAGTGGGGAATTTGTTCTCAAAAATAACTCCACAGAACTAACTTCAAAACTTAATACCTTGGCTGTCGACCTAAAAAAACTAGTTGAAAGCGGCGACATGATAAATCTACAACAAACTATAAACACAAAAAATTAAAGTTTATGCTCAAATGGTATCACTCCCCAAAAGTGCTAGCGGTCAGCTTACTGTTGGTAATTATGGTTTTCAACCCATTGAGTATATCATATTATAATAGCTTAAATAAACCTTGGTTTGTATCTAATTTCTATATATTTGTCGGCTTATGGGTGGTGGCAGGTATTCCGTTAACAAAAATGTTATTGCAAAATATTAAACATCCTAAATCTGAAAGAGGTCTGCAGACTAAAACGCTTGAAGTATCAATTGTATGCGGTTACCTGGTATATTTAAAAACAGCACTACAAACACAAAATAAGTTTTTTTTCTTCTTGATTCCGGGCGTGCTCACACTCTTGGTAGGAATTTACATGTATAAAATCTTCTCAAATAATGAAAGAATAGTGGCAATACTAATTCCAACTTTTTTCATTTTTTTCTATTTCTGTGTAGTTGGCCTGTATGTGCTTTTGAATAACTAACTTTGGTCGTGTGTGTACAACTGCTTGACATTTTTTCTTTAAGTCTGTAACATAAAGATCACATACTCACTAAGGTAAGCAAGTATGTAGAGTACAGATTGTTATTATAAGAATTATTTCAAAAAGTGCAATCAAAAAGTAAAGTAAGGAAAGTTATAGTAGTAGGAGGTGGGGAAATCTTCAACACCTATTCTGAATATATCGCGTGGCTAAGAAAACTGAAGTTGCGTGATTCAAACCCAAGCTGGAAGTCAAATTTAGCAATAAAACTTGCTAAATACAATGTAGACATTATAGAAGTTCGCAGACCGAATACCTTCAATGCAAAGTATTTGGAATGGAAAATAATGTTTGATAAATATCTAAATACTATAGATAAATATACTACATTGGTAGGACACAGCTTGGGTGCTATGTTTCTTCTCAAGTACCTTAGTGAGAACAAAAAAATAGAAGACTTAGTACAGTCAATTCACCTAGTAGCACCTCAGTATCTTAAGGCTCTTACATTTTCTATTACCGAGAGTGAGTTACCAAACTCAGAGAAATATTTGTTTTATCAATCGGTTGATGATGAAGTAATTACTTATGATTCGAGCACAACTAAAAAAATCCAAGACAATAATTTGGGACAAAATCAAGTGTACCTGTACAAAAATCGAGGCCATTTCTTACAAGAAGATTTTCCAGAGATTATCCATAATATTTTGAATTATGAGCCAGCACAAAAATAAAATTATTCTTATACCAGGGTATGGAACTGGCGTAACAAGAAGTATTTTCAAAAAAGAAGTATCTAAACTTAGAGGGTTTGAAATATTCAGCAAAACTGCTGGCGTGGAGGTGTTTGAATGGGGTAGAGATTATAATTATTCATTCCTGCAATCTCTAAATCCTTTGGTAGCAATCAAGCTATATTTTCAAGAGAAGAAAATGGTTTTAGATCCTGGCATGCAAGAGAAGCTTTATCAATACCTCCAGTTACATAAACCGCAAACAATTGTTGCTCACTCCCAAGGCACTGTGTTACTTACTGAGGTATTAAAAAATTATCCATTACCGTATATTAAAAAAATAATATTCGTGCAATCGGACTTGAGAATGAACAACGAAAACCAGGATATACTTAAAAATATTAGCTCACACACCAAGCTCCTTAACGTACACTGCTTTTGGGATCAAGCATTACTCTCGTCGCTGTTGTTAAACCAGTCTGTACCATTAGGCTTAAAAAAAGATAAGATATTTCAAAACCATTTTATCCCGTTATGGAGAACATTCAACCTCCACGAGTCCTCACTAAACGACCCTAGGTTGCTAGCGTTATCTCTAGCGAAATAATGGCATAACAGCCTTATCATTGTAATAATCACATGCTTTGTTGAGGTAGAGACCATTTACCATACGGGTGGTGTTGTAGTCGAAGCCTACCAGCTCTCCGCGCAGGCGCCATTTCCAAATTTTAGCGTTATCTGCTTTACCAGTACTGACTCCTGCTTGGTTAGGCATATAACAATTGGCAATCTCACTGAGATCATTAAAGCCATCACCATCAGTATCCGGGTTCGTTGGGTCAGTATCAAAAATACCAATTTCTTCTTTATTACTGAGGCCATCTTCATCAGTATCTTCAAAAAAAGTCTTATAAGTAGCATCACTACTCCGTCCGCGGCTCCACTCTAGCCAGTATTCTTGCCTATCTACCATCGCAAAACCAGCGCTCCACACAAAGACCGCAATTATCGACGTAAGTACTACACTAATCCACTTCATACAATATATAATTATTTTCCCGTATTAGAACCACTGCCGATGTTTCGTCAAAGTCGGGTGCTATCCACCGCGACAAGTCCTGGAATACAAATACCGATCCAGTATATTTCTCATCGCAATCGAATCCCACGGCAACCTCTTCACCCTCCAAGTAGGAATAGAAGTCAAAAACATTTTTGTATCCACGAAGTTGATAATCGATGCAAATATTTTGAATACCTCTTTCCTTCAAGGTTAAGGCGATTCGCTTGTAATCATCCTGCTGCATTACACGCAAATCTTTGTCATATTTCCACATATAATATCTTTGTACCACATGAAGGTTCGTAGTAATGCTCAGAATCATAAGAATAATACCTGCGATGCTCGCCGCTCTCATCTGCAAAGTCGATTTTTGCAAAGTCGAGACGACAAAATTAACAACTCCAATAGCGGGTAAGAACGAAGTAATGAGCATAAAGTGTGGGTGATCTTGGGCGGTAATCCCAGAGTGAACCAGTAGATACACGAGCAATAGTACCAAAAATATTCGCTGCAAAATTCGATCGCCTTTCATATAAAAAAGACCTATTAATGCAATCCCTGCCAGCAAAAAAACATAGCTCGAATAACTCTCAGGGAAGTAGAAACTACTGACAATATTAAACCATCCAGAGATGTAGTTATGTATTCTAAAAGAAATCTGCTCAGCGAAAGTAAACCCGACATAGCTATCGCTAGATCCGCGCACAAAATCAAGCAAGTTAGTAGAGTTTTTAAAATTATTGCGCGCTTCAAGTAGCAAATATCCTGAAGAAGCTACAACCCAACCAAGCGCCTGCATAGTGACAGAGACCAAGAGAAATTTTCTTGGAATTGAGAAAAATAACACTAAGCTGATCACCGGCATCGCAAACAAAGCAGTCGCGTGCAAACCCATCATGATTGAAATCAGAACCCCAACAGTGAAAGAGTAGAATATTACATAAGCCTGAGGAGTGTCTTCATGGTGAAGTCGGTACCAGAGAAGTACAAACAAAAGTAAGGGCAGGAGTATAATATTAGGATTCCAGATCGCATTCGCCAGCCAAATATATTGGTAGCTAAAAGCAAGCAAACTCAAAGATAGTGTTGATTGCAAAAGTTTGTGCTTATCAAAAAACAAATAACAGATCCAATAGAACATGCCGAGCACAAGCAGGTTGACGATTGCGTGCGCATAAATAGTTACTATGGGGTCCGAAGAAATCCCAGTCGTCAGATAGGTAAAATAGTAAAAGTGTGGCATTAAAAGAAAATCTCCGGTAGTCGGGACGCCGTATTCGATAGCTGAGCCCTGGTGCGCCTCAATTCCAACTAAAACATCTCGTACTTGGTCATAACCCAAATCTATAGATGTTGCAGGCCATATAACTCGAGAAAGGAAAACAAAACCTATTATGATACCAAGTAATACCTTAACCCCATTTGTTCGAATAGTCTCAATCATACTGTAGAATTTTGTTAAGATTGTAATTCTGGAATAATTTTTTGTATAGACATAATTCTGGCTGTTATATATAACTATTGATATGACAGTACAAGAATATAAACAAAAATCAACCACAGAGCTAGATATGGTCCTGCTGGACGTGCGAGAATCTCATGAACGTAAGGGTGGAAGATTTGTAGAAGGAAGTCTGCACATTCCCATGCAAGAGATAATCATGAGTCACGATATCGAAATACCAAAAGACACACATATTGTAGTTATGTGTGAGCGTGGTGGAAGAGCGGAGATAGTTGTGGGCTACCTTCAAGCTAAAGGCTTTAGCAAAGCAGAGAAGTTGGAAGGCGGTTATACGGAATATGGCAAATAAAAAATTGACTTTACAACAACAAATAAATATGCTATTATAGCAACCAGTAGACTAAGAATTATTCAAATACTGGAGAAAATTAATGTTTAACACACTAAAAACGATTAAAAGACTTTTTCAAAAAAATACTACTATAAGAGAGGAAAAAATCCAAAAATATTTAAAATTTTTGGAGAAACAAATGAAAACCGAGCACAATATATTTTATAAATTAAAAGTATATAATTATATTTTTAATAATAACGGAATTAGAAAATTCGAATCAAGCCAGAAAATCCGGCTAACTAAGGATGAATATAATAAAATCCACGCTAGAATCAATAGCTGGGTAGTATTAAAGCTTGATGACCACCTAAGGTTACTAAACAAAAAGTATGTTAATCCTTTTGAGGGTAACACTTATTTTAACCCGGAAAAACGGCTTCATTCAAGTTGGTGCTATATTCAGCACCTCAATAATATTACTAAAATTCTTAAACAAATTGGAGGCTTCGAATTTCAAATTAGAGAGTTCGAATTTCAGAAAAGTATTGTTGAAAAAGACTTTAATGCGGATATCATCCTTGTTTTAGAAAACAATAAGCGAAGAATTATCGCCGCTCAAAATGAACATTCTATTTCGGAAAAAATGTTAAATTACTACTTAAAAATTCAAAGTAGGAAGTATTTAAAAAATTCGGAAATGGAGCTAATTTCTTTAGCAAGAGTTAGAAATCTTATCAACGACTTCAACTCGAAAGCTGACAACTTTGGAGTTTACGACTTGATTCTTGCTATGAAAAGGTTCGAAAACCTCATCAAAGCCGGCGTTGGTCACTTATACAAAGTTATAATGGCGAATATTAAAGAGTGTAAAGAAAAAACACTCATCCAAAACATGGTCAAAGAAGAAGGCCTCAATGTCCTTTATAACTTTGCCATCTAAAATATTTCATTACAAATTACTATCAAAGGAGAAAAAAATGAACAACAAACTAAATCGTCTTAATCTAAATAAGGCGGTTTTTTTACCGGTAATTAATGAGCTTAAAATTATATTCGACGCTGTAACCGATCTCTCGCTCAAAATTTGCTTCTAAAAGATCAATGTCCTCAGTGCTCAGATTAAATGCCGCCGGCGCTAATATAAGAATATCAGATTGATACATAGTATCTTTTTCGTCATCAGAAGTAATATTGGCCACAGAAACGTCTTGAATAGTAAGTTCTTTAGAAATAAAAGGAAGGTAAGTTTGAAGTTGCTGCCTGATATCCCCGCGGATCAAAGATTCTACGCTTTGGTCTTCTATAGTGGTGACAGGAATAAACGCAATTGAAAGTTTTGCCGGTTTCTGCAACTCTTCAGTAAGAATGGATTCCAAGTCTTCTCGATCGTTAGTTGTGGGGAGGTCGCTATTCTGTCCAGTCCGTAGTAGCAGATCGACAAGAACCTCATCTTCTAGGTCAGTTACTTCCAAAGAATCAATGTTAAGCCCATCACTGCCAGATAAAAGTCTGTTTTGAATAATACCCTCAACTGCTTTCTCGGTCTTGCCTTCTTGTTCATTATTTTCACGTACCAGTAGGGTGTTGAGTATATTGAATTTTAGCTTCACAGTTTGGTCTGTTTGTTTCTTTAGCTCATCTTTGAGTTCTTGTTCTTTGTCGAGAGTCAGGAATACTTGCTCAGGAAGAAGAATAGTAGCCTTAACATTGACCAGATCTTCTTGGTCTACCCGCTCATAAGTAATTGCCACATCTTCTAGTTCAGCCTCTGGGTGAATAGAGTCGATTTCGTTGGTGAGGGTCTCAGTAATATCTCGGCTGGTCCTGCTCTCTTGAATTGAGCTGACAAAGTATAGAGTAAGCGGAATAGAAATCAACAATATAAATGCCGAGGATACAGCCACTCCATATTTCCAGCGCTGCTGATCTTTCTTATACTTCCTCGGTCGAATATTAAGCACATACAAGGTAACAATCCCGGCAAAGACAATAGCTCCGACATTTGCCAGGAACAAGAGCATCGAGCGTGTCATAATATTATAGTCACCAAAAGCAGCAGCAATACCCGAAGTTGCCAAAGGTGGTAAGAGCGATATCGAGATCGCAACCCCAGCACTACTACTGGCAATTTTGTTGTCGAAAAATGCCAAAATTCCAATCACCGCTGAGGCAAGTGCAATAAATAAATCAAGAATCGTCGGGTTTGCTCTAGCGAGAATTTCGGGGTTCGTATCTACTATCGGAGTGATTTTGGTAACAACAAATGAAAGCACAAATACACTGACAACGCTGATTCCAAGTAAAGTCAGGGCGACTTTAAGAACTTTATCCTTGGAGCTGATAATACCAAGACTTACTCCTAAGATTGGCAAGAAAATAGGGGAGATAAGCATGGCGCCGATCACAATCGCAGTGCTGCCAGTGAGTAGACCAAGGATTACGATAATTGTAGCAAAAAACAACTCAATAAAATACGACCGCGAAAACTCAACATCCTCAATAATGTCTTGCAAGATGCTTTTGCGTTCTAGTTCAACAGAGTTTGGTTTTTGTTTAGGAGGCATAAGGATAATCGTTACTTTAAGCTACGTCGCCGTAAGGCTTAGTCTGGAGAGGAGAGGCTTCAACTACAGCATGTTTTGGCGGAATATTCATAGTGCTTAATGAGTAAGTTCCATCATCGGAACGTCCTGCGTAATAGGTTTCCTTATTTGATATATTACTAGAGGAAAGACTATCAAGCCTTCGCGGAGCCAAAGGAAGGGTGTTAAGCAAGTTTTCAATTATTTTCGCTGCTTGTTTATCTGCGATACCGTATATTGGTAAGTCAAGTTTTACAGAATTTGATGCATTATAACTGCTTTCGGTCACAGGAACAAAACCGCGATCAGCTAAAATTAGTTTATCGGTATATCCTTTCTTAGTAACAAAAGGGAGTACGTTAAGATCTATAAATTGCTGAATTATTTGGGCCTCTTCGACGGTGGCGGGCACATTTTTGAAAAGCTCTGCCGATTCTTCAACTCGTTTCTCCATTTGTTTGGCGTTAGGGCGAATAAGGTCTTGTCGAGCAAATTCTACTTCCTCATTAACTTCATCCAACTCCTGCACTTCGGTATACTCTATCTCAGGACTCCTCTCGATAACCGTTGGCCCATTATTACCACCATATGCAATATCATTAACAAACCCGAAGCCATCAATAGGTTTGGCAGTCTCGTCTTCGCTGAGGTTTCGAAAATCAGGCTCAGAGATATTACTAGATGACTCCTTTGCTCCACTCTCTAAGCTTACTACCTGTACGTCCTCCTCAACATTATTTGGAGGGAGTTGGTTGTGTGGAGAAGATTCAAATAATTTATCGTTATTGTATTGCTGAGCTCTGTTATGAATTGATGAATTAGGTGTGCTCGTAATCTTATATTCAAAAGTCTCATCATTATATTCAACGTTATAGCCAAACTGAGCGAGAGCTGGAATGAGCGAATTCTCAATAATTTGGTTCTCTTTTTCAGTAATTGGGCGGTCAGTATTGTTCCAGTCAGAGACGACAGTATAGGCAATTTTCTCAAACGTTTTATCATTTTTAATCATCATCTGATCCAGGACATCAATTTCTCTTCGAATACCCTCAGCTTCTCGGTATTCGCTTTCTGTCATGGTTTGCTGGTCTTTGATTTCCTGCAGTCTTTGCATATATACACCGCGAGCGTTCAAATTACTTTGTAGATTGTCCACATGTTTGTTCAGCATTTCCTCAATTTGCCGATAATCTTCTGAGATATACTCAGCTTGGATGTCCTCTTGTGGTTTGTTATTGTACGCAACTATTTCGCCCGGGTTCGATTTCACTGTGTAACTAAATTCAGCTTTACCATCGTTGTTAAGTCTGGTGTTATCTTCGATTGCAAATCCAAGTGCTGCAAGCTCTGCTTGAAAGTCCTGACTTTTCATGACTGCTTGAAAGTCCTTCATGCGAGAATATTCTTCGTAAGACTGACCTTCCACTGGATTTGATCCTGTAGGGTAATTTAAGGCTCTTTCTGTGTAACTCCTTATATTCTCTACAAGTGTATCGACATCTTGAATGGTATCCAGCCCGCCTTTGGTAGTAATGGAATTAAGTTCCTTAAGTTGCTTTTTGTAAGCAAATTCTTGTTCTGCGATGGTTGACCAGTCATTTTGATTCTTAAATGGCTTATAGTTAATATTCTTGTACCCTCCAAGTTTCTGCTCTTGCCCATCAAAGTCAACATACGACTGGGCAGAAGGGGCAGTAGTAACTAAGAACTTTTTAAGATCTTTGTCATAAGCCAGGCCAAATTGAGAATTCTGCAGCTGCGGAATGATTTTGTCTCTTATCAGGGTATTGTTATATTCAACAGCAACCAAAGATTGGTCGAGAAAGCCTTTATATTTATGGTTTATTTCCTGTAAGAGTTCCTGGTTTGCAGTATTCGAATCTGGAGCTGTTTTAATCCATTTGGGGTCTTGAATATTACTAAGTAGATTCTTGAAAAAGTTGCGCTTAGTTCTATCAAGCTGGCGAAGGTCGTTGTTATTCGCACTTAATTGATCAGATATAGTATCAAGCTGATTTTCTAACTCTGACTTCTTATCAGAATTCTGCTCAACTGAATCTGTTGATTGCTCCTCAAAAGGATTATTGTCGGTATTTTCAGACTGCTCAATTGTAGATATCTCTTGCTTTATAATACTAATCTGTTCGTTCAAAGATTTTCCTTTATCAGAAAGAGCCTGAATCTGCGTGTTTATTTTGTCAGTGGATTTGATTGCGTCCTCAATATTATCAAAAGCTTGTGATGGGGTTGAAAATTGCTCATTGTTCAAAATAAATTTTGGATCTTGTCGAAGTTTCTCAGTAGCTGCTTTTTTTTCCTCAGCTTCTAGCTTTGCTTTTTCACGAGCTTCTTCTTCGTATTTGGCATAAGCTTCCTTAAACTCGTCCTCACCAATACTAACATCGTAAGATGGAGAGCTTTTTGTTTGTTCAGATGGGTTTATTTTATATTTGAATAGCGGTCCTATTCCTACACTAATCCCAATATCCTCTAACTGAGGTAGAATAGAATTTGTGATTATATCTTTCGTCAATTCTTTGGACCTTTGAGGGTCTTTTTGGTAGGTAGGGTGCCTAGTTATCCATTTTGGATCGTTTATTTTCTCAACGAGCATTCGCGCAAAACTAGCTACATCTTCTTCAGACAAAGTACCTTCCAATTCTTCAATGCGGTCGTCAAATGCTTCGATATTGTCTTTAATAGTGGATATTTCTGATTGAATTTCTAGAGACTCGTTCGAATCATCTTCAAAATCAACTAAATCTGCTTCCATCTTAACACTTTGAGATATCAAATCTTGGCGTGCGTTCTTGGCTTCGGTTATAGTGAATTGATTTCTTTTTATAAAGTCGATTGCGGTGTCTAAATTCGCTTCTGCTAGAGCTGGGTTCGAAAACTTATTTTTGCCTAGAAGAAACTTCTTATTATCACTCTCCGACTCGACTTTGCCGTATGATCGATTAAAAAGATCTTCAGAGTAATCTCTTGTATTTTTAAATGTCTTTGCTGAACGGTTTGAGATACTATTTACTTTCTTATCTTTATTTAGGGTTTCATTAAATTGATAAGCTTGTTGTTGCACACTGTCTTCACTATATTGATTTTGTGTTTTTTCAGTTGTTGGATTTGATGTTAGATTCGAATCCTGCGAAACTTCTTTATTTCCTGATATGAAATTATAGCCACTGGTAATAAGGCCTGCGCCCCATCTGAAGATGCCCGAATCACCTAAGTCCCAACTAAACTGAAGCTTGAGTGATTCGCTATTCTTTTTAACAACCTTAGGATCACCACCTTTTTGCTTTTTTCTAATTTCTTGACCGTATTTAATATGTTTTTCTTTTTCTGCTTTTCGTTTTTCAGCTATACTTGGCTTCCTTTTCTCCCTGTTATTCTGGAGGTTGTTATTCTTACCAATTTTTTTAATTCCTTCAAAAAAAGCCATATAAAGCAGTACTAAGATAGATTTTCTATCATTTTCAACAAGGATTGTTGGAATGCTTTGGTTGTTTCAGGAAATTTCTTTAAGATTGACGTGTCTCCGCTTGAAAAAGCTTGTTTGATTCTTATGGAGTCTTTTTTTGAATAGTTCTCTTCCATGTAGCTTCCAATATAGCCACTTACTAGATCAAGTACTTCTTTCATAACTTGTTCACGTTCTTCTACTGGATAATCCTCTAGTTCCTTACCTGTAACAAACCCGCATAGGGCGTTCAACATATCCTGTTGAGAAATGTTTTTATTTCTATTCATATAATGATAATTTTTTGTTTCCTAGTCAACCCAGCGGACACTCGAGTGACATTATTTTTGTGTATCTATAAAGTATACACTAATATATAGTTTCGTGCAAAATAAAATACCCCTTGCATAGGGTATTTATGTGTATCTCACGTTATTCTATCGACCACCTGTTCTAATTAGTCCTTCAGAAGCAGTATCTTGAGGTACTGATGGATTTCCTCCAGTTGCTCCGAATGGGAGACAAACTTCGGGAACGTCCACACCCGTATCGTTATTCAGTGCGTCTTCTAAGATATCATCACATACAATCTCATCTCCGCTTTCGGGGTCGATCACTGGACCGGCTGAACCGAATGCCCCTGTGGTAAATCCAAAGTCAAATGAGTGATTATTAGCACCTGAAGCACCAGTAGTGAAGGCAGTTGTAACGAAGCTTCCATTAGGGATACCATCAGAGTCTATACCTTCGTCACTTGCGTCAGAGAGGGTAGGGGCATAGCCGTTTAGTGCCTCTTGAGTTGTGTCAATTCGAATCGAATAGTCTGTACGTAGTCCAAGATCTAAATTGTAGAGAGTGCTGGTAGAATCTTCGCCAACCCCACTGGAGAAGAGGTAGTGCCCGTTCTCATTGGTAGTAGCAGTTGCAACCAATTCACCATCTTTATTGAGTAATTCTACAGTTATCCCGGTCAAAGCTGGATCAGCTGGATCTTGTTCACCATCTCGATCGTTATCAAACCAGACCCTGTTACCAATTTCAATTGGTGCTGCTGAGCAGAGCAATTCAATATCCCCAAGGCCGTTAGCTTTATCAAAGAAATCGAAACTTCTTGTTCCATCGACCAATCTATAAGACTGCTCCCATTGACCTGTCTCTGTATTAAACCATCTAAGTCCTTGATCTCGATAAGTATCTGTTTCGCCATCCTCATAATAGAATGGAATTGGGTTGTAGACACTTGAAATAAGGGATTCTCTATTTTGGTCATACGCAAGACTTCCTAATCCCAATTCTGCGTGTGTAGTTCGTTGTTGACCGTCAACATAATTATCACCAACGAAGAATTCATTCACTCCATCACTACCTGTGTTAGTAGGGCAGGAATCATCAGAACCCTCAATTATCCATGTGCTACCTTGATCTCCGCATGCTTTTAGAATATCTCCAGCAGCTTCAGATTCGTAGATTGTAGGGTTAGATGTGTCAGTACTAAATGCATGCCCAGCTTGATCTCCAAACCGATCTCTCAAACCAATTAGCATATTACCATTCTCATCAAATTCTATATCACTAAGCAAAGCTTGCGGCTTACTGGCAACACTCACATCAGAGTCATTACCTTGAGCTAATTCAAGTTCCACTTCATTCCAGTCATTAACCCATGCATTCCAGTTAGCAGACATTGGTGGTACAAACCAATTTGCTACACTCCCCCTCTCATAGCTTAATCCAAATTGCAAAACTGCATTTGTCTCGAATAAGCCTGTAGACGTATCAAACTTGTAGACTTGTGCGGTGCTTCCGTCTTGGCATGTAGTTCCGACAAACAAAGAACCTGGTTGCGATCCTAACCCAAAAGCAGCACCTGAAGAAGCTCCACAATTATCTGGAATCGCTGTTGTGGATATAGTTTCTCCTGAAACTACGTCGATTGCATAAAGCTGCTGGTCAAAGAGGTTGACTGTGTAGAGGGTGTTAAGATCAGTACTTATCTCCAAGTCTCCTAGACCTGATAACCCAACTTGATCAAATGAATACGGGTCATGAAGCCAGCAATCTTCAGTACTTTCTGGATTATACGCCGCTTGACCGTCCACGATACATAAACCATCTTCATTCTCAAATTGAGAAGTAGGGTGGGTATCTACTCCTGCGTTAAGACTAGTAAGAACACTGGCTGTTCCAGAATCTCGATCCACTTTATAAATTGCTCCTGTGCCTCCAGGGCCAAAACCAGTATGTCTCTTCATAAACGCTGAAACATAAATTGAGTTAGATGAAGGGTCATGGGCTAATCCATAAGTAGAACCGATTTCAGACGCAGGGACCATCAAGTCGTGAGCAGTTGGGTTGCTATAGCTGGCAATTGTTGCCGCGTCTGGCGTGAGAGAGCTTTCGCCAGCTGACCCATCGATATCTACAAGAGCAGGGTCGTTAGTTAGTCGGCCATCATCGGTTTGTTTCCCCGCAACGAAACAGGTAATAGCAATATCTGGATTATTACCACAGAAATCACTTGGTATGTGTAGTCCAAAATCTTGAACGTTTTCGCTGGTTGTCAAAAATCGCACACTGCTTGATGACCCATTGTCTACACTTGGTGCATAGCCCATAGCTGCAAAATCTTCTATCTGCAATCTGTAATCACCAGCTTCAACATTAAAAGTGTAGCTTCCATTCAAGTCGCTAGTTGTTTCTGCAACCAGTCCTCCTGCATTATATATTGAGACTTGGATATCACCAATTCCAGACTCTCCATTATCAAAAACTCCATTCAAATTACTATCATTGAAGACCGAGCCGCTTATGTTCTCTAGCGCGAGTCCTTCAAAACTAAAAAGCATAAAAGCGAGAGGAGCTAACATTATTCCTCCAATTAATTTCTTCCTAAACATATCTATTTTTTTTATTAACACTGTATTTTAAAAACTTTATCATAACCTTATCTTCCTTATTAAAACCTTTTTAAATATCGTGTCAAGCAAAAAACGAAGTCAAAAATCATCTCTGCCGATGTAGTTCAATCATACTCTCCAATTAACAATTAGTGATGAATGGTCAATATCGCCAAAAGGTTCTGGTTCAATTCGAGTGACTAAGCAATCAATGTCGGTTATTGCTAAGTCAAGTAGCCACCGAGCCTCAATTTTGTTTAGTAAAAAGTTGAAAAAATTGGGTGCGTAATCTGATAGTTTTATGTTAATTGTGGATTGATAAGTTCCGTCTAAGTTTGCGATTCGGTAATGGGATTTTTTAAGAAGTCTGGATAATTGAGCTCTTTCGAGATAATGAGGAATATTTTTATGGGTAAGAAGTGCAGATACTGCATTTTTTAAGAAGCCGTAGGGAATAGCACTTAATCCGAATCCAGAGTTCAGGGTATTGCTACCATAGATATTCATATCTCCAGTCATCAAAAAGGAATTATGTGTATCATGACGCATGGTTGAGCTTACAATACTCTCCAATCGTTCTTTCTTTCGGCTAATCGGTGAGATATAGGTGTTGGCCATGGTAATCCTTTTCTTACCGCACTCTATATCATAGAAAAGTGTAGAATTAAAAAGAAGCATATCCGAAGCTTGAAAATGAGATTGATAATGGTTAACCTTAGGTATTCCAGTTTGGTGGAATAGTAAGCGAAAATTCCCCAATGAAATCTTCTTCTTACTAAGCACCAGCAACCCACTGTCCTGTGAACCGTGAAAACGATGTTTCAAAAATATATGCGGTACAAAAACGTAGTTGTAAGCACCCTCCATGCACAGCTCCCTTATATATTTTTTCTCGAGCGGGAAGTCTTGGAAGTGTACAATATCAAAATCGTGAGATGCGATATATTTCTTGAGCTTTGGTAACAGAATATTCTCTTGAGTCCCTCTGTCTAAATCATCAAAAGCATTCGAGTCCACACCAAAACCTCCGACATTCAAAGAAAGTAATTTAAAAAATTGTTGATCATTACGTTTATCGAACCGCTCGATATCTATATTTGAAAAGCCCACTTGCATCCCTTTCCAAGTAAGTGTGTCAGATTCTATCTGAAGTTCAATTAAATTGTCCTTACCGGCCTTTAAATATGTCTTTAATAATTGCGAGAGTACTGGATGGTTGTATTCTTCGAGGAGGTTCTGTAACTCTCTTTCGTCAAAAGTGTTTGGTGGATTCATAGTATAATATAATCCAGGTTTCGTCTTCTATCCTAAAAGAGAATTAATCTCGAGAAGCCGATTGTACTTAGCAACTCGCTCCCCCCTTGCAGGAGCCCCAAGCTTAATATACTCACTTTGAGAGCTGAAAGCTAAATCACTAATAAAGTCATCAACGGTTTCTCCAGAACGGTGACTGACTGCGGTCACATAATTATTCTCTTTTGCTAGATTAATCATTTCGCATGTCTCTTTTACTGATCCGATCTGGTTGAGCTTAATCAATACCCCGTTGGCAATATTGTTATCTAAGCCTACTGCCTTGAATCGTTGCGGGTTAGTTACAAATAGATCGTCGCCAATGAGCTTAATTTTATCGGCAAGTGATTCGGTCATAATTTCCCAACCCAAAAAATCATCTTCACTAAATCCATCTTCGATAGCAATTATATTGTAATTATCTACCAGCTTAGTATACGTTTCTGCTAGCGCAGCTCTAGTTATTTTGGCTCCATCCAAATTGTAAAGCTCGGTCTCCACATCGTAGAATTCTGTAGCAGCGACATCCATAGCCAGGGCGCATCGATCTGCATAACCTGCTTTTTCGATAGCCTTTTGGAGATAGAGCAGGGCTTCTTCGGATGGCGATTTTTCACCTGCTTCCAACGTTGGAGCAAATCCACCTTCATCTCCAAGGGCGGTAGAACAACCATCGCCTGCTAGAGAATTTTTGAGAGTATGGTAAATTTCACTAGCGCTTTGTACATCTTGTTGAATATCTCCAGTATTCGGCACAACCATAAACTCCTGAATACTCAAACCGTTATCGGCGTGCGAACCACCATTAAGCACATTACACATGAGCTTAGGAAAGTGAGCAGTGTTGGGCCTATCAGAGAAATACAGCCGTCGCAAATACTGCCATAATTCTAAACCAGAAAGTGTCGCATATGCTCTATGTACCGCCATTGAGACAGCCAATACAGCATTTGCGCCAAGCATACTTTTATTTTCAGAGGTATCCAAAGAGAGCACAAGAGTATCTACGTCTACAGCAGAGCCAAAATCTCGTCCAACAAGGTTATCTGTAATATGGGTATTAACATTTTCGACAGCTTTTTCGACACCTTTACCATGGAATTTGCTTTGGTCCCCGTCGCGTAGCTCTAAGGCCTCATGCGACCCTGTAGAAGCCCCAGAAGGTACGCTTGCAGATCCTGAAACCTTTCTTCCTTGTTGATCCAACTCCACTTCACAAGTAACAGTAGGTAGACCTCGTGAGTCCAAAATCCAGCGTGCTTTAACAGAAGAAACTATAGCCATATGTAATAAATTATACCTAAAACAAAACACAAAACCTCCAACCTGTCGAGCAAAATAGTATTTTATATAGTCGGTTATTGGTGGTGACTATCTACAGCATCTCGCTCCCAACCCTGCAATATCTGCATACTATTGCGAAATCCTTGTCTCGAAATATAGTTTAGGATTTTTGATTTGAGCTTGAAATCTAGATCGGCAAACGATTCAAGTTTATACTTATGCTGAACCTTAGCTTTAAAGTTATCATCAACTTCAAATTCAACTCCATCGAGCTCTTGTTCGATAATTGATTCGGGGACTTTGCGTCTTCGAAGTTTTTGAGTAATCCAAAAATAACCCTTTTGACCTTTGTAGGTGTGTAAGGCTGTTTCAACAAAACGATGATCGTCGACATAATTCATCTCTTTCAGGCTAGCAATAGCCGCCTTTGTCTCGGCCCCTGAATAGCCTTTATCAAGAGCCTTATCAATAAGCTCCTGCGAAGTGTAATCCCGCTTAGCTAATATGTATATAAAATAATTAAGAACTTTTTGGGCCATAGTGTTGATAGTTTATTCCATAATACAGCCTCAAATATTCAGTTTTGTCAATATTTACCAAGGTAAGCTTGGAATCAACTTCAAGTATTTGTAATCACAGCTACGTGTTTTGTAGGGGTGTTAGATAAGGCATAAAAGTTTATATCGGAAATCGCATGAGAGATTCAATACTTGACCTTAGAGTATTTATGATACAAAGTAAGTTCAATGTTCCCAGCAAAACCCAAAAACTTTGTTCACATTATTCTCCTTGCTGTGTATGGTGTTTTTCTTGTCTATGTATCCAGCTTGCTTAGTAGTTATCATATCGACGAAGGGTTTCAGTTGTTGTTGTCTCAGCTGCGCTTTGGCCAAATAATCAGTGCCACAGGAATGGATGCACACCCTCCTCTTTATTCTGTTCTTCTTGGGGCTTGGCTGAAGATATTTGGCAGCACGCTTTTCTCAGCACGTAGCTTATCGATAGTGTTTTCTTTGGTAAGTGCATGTCTATTTTACAAGCTATTGAGACTAAAATTAGGGGAGCGATCATCAATATTTGGTACGATTGTCTATGTAACTTTTCCTCAAATTGTTGTGTATGGTTTTGTTGCTCGCAATTATGCCCTTTTATTATTACTGATTAACACAACCTTCTATTTGCTCTTTAAAAATTGGTCTAAGAATTTAACCAACCTAGATATAGGATTATTAGCAGCTTCTCAACTGGCTTTGCTCTATACCCACAATCTTGGTCTGGTGCTATTTGTTCTGATACAAGTAATGATTTTATTAACAAAATCTAAGTGGACTAGACTCATGCCATATTTGAAAGTTGCAGCAATTACTGCGCTTTTCTACGCCCCATGGGGTCAGGTGCTGTACGGACAGATCGCAACTAAAGCCAACGAAGCAGGATGGTTGGGGTTTTATCCGCACGAAGCATTGCGCGATTTTGGCTTTACACTTGCACCTTTATACAAGCAAGGTGAATGGGTTTTTGCTGTAGTCTATGCCGGAATCTTGTATGGCATAACTACCAAAGTATGGCGCAAAAATCGATCGCCTTATGCCAAGACTGTGGCAGTTTATACAATACTGTTGATGGTAATGATGTTTGTGCTTTCTTTTGTTTCTCCACTCTTCTATTATAGATATCTAATGATTACACTGCCTTTGCTAGCATATCTAGTAGCTCATAGCTTACCGCTAAAAAAAGAGTTTGGTATACTGGCCTCGGTCGCGATAGTTGTTGCAAATCTTGTTTTCTTAAACTCTGTAACTCAGAGTATGGATGGTTCGGAGTTTTATAATGTGGAAGACCATCTGGCATCTAGTGAACTATCGAGTGTCATCATCATAGACTCTCCAGCATATTTTTATCAGCTCAAGCATGCCGGTTACACAAATCTCCATCTTTTCGATCCGCAAAAAGACAGTTTTTCGTGGTCCGGAGTTTCGATACTAGAGCCCGAAGACTATTTACGCAACAGCGATCTAACCCGCTCCAAAATCCAATATATCGATGTCGCAGGCAGAGAATTTGCCGACCACTTCTTCGATAGAGGCTACGAAATCACCGATAATAATGCCACAAAAAAAGCTAACATCTATGTGTTGACCAGGTTCGAGTAATAGCCTTGGAATTAGGAATGAGGTCTAATGATACATCAGAAAAATAAGACCAAAAAAATAGACACTATAAATAGCATCTATACAATTATTCAAATAATTGAGATTATAATAATCTAAGAAACAAGAAACACCGGCCTATGTCTGGTTAGTCGAAGCCCAGCTGTGGCGTAGGCATTTGTGCCACAACGGACTGGTGCTGTAACACCTTTCTCATTGAGCCACTGTTGGAACTCATCAGCTCCAAAAGATTTCGGGACATTTCCCAAAAATATCTCACCTGGTCTTAGTTCGATATGATTTTCATTATCACGTACTAGAACAATGTTATTAAGCTGTTTTTGAATATCAGTAGTAGGGGGCATTGATGTCCTCTTGAATTTGAATTTTCATATGTTAACATACAAAATATTAACTGTCAATAATATTTTTTTAAAACCTACTACCAATTTCTGAGAGCTAAACGGATCTAAGCCGCTCCAAAATCCAATATATCGATGTCGCAGGCAGAGAATTTGCAGACCACTTCTTCGATAGAGGCTACGAAATCACGGATAAAAAAGACACCCGCAAAGCAAATGTCTATGTCTTGAGTAAATTCAAATTATACATAAGTAAATTATATGCTATAATTACAGTATGACTGATCAACAAGATAAAAAAAGATCCTATTTCTGGCCCTCATTCTGGTCTGGTATTGGATGGCAGATACTCATTAGTGTAGTATTGGAATTGATTCCGGCTATGGCAAACAGCGAGTATGTTGGGCTGATATCGCTTGTTATTTTAGCGCTAATCGGTAGGTACTTAAACAAAAAATATGGTGCAAAATTTAATGTCAAAGGCTTTGTTTTGTCGGTATTTGCTGGGCTAATTTTGAGTTTTATCATTGTAGGACTTTTCGCTGCTTTATTGCTAATTTTAATTTAAAATTATAGATATCTTAATTATCTGTAAGCCTCCTAAACTCTTTCACAAAATTCTGAGAACTAAATGCGTCTGAGCTTTTACGAATTGTTGGTACATTGAATTTCATACTTTCGAATTCGGTAATTGCTTGGGCAAGGCTGCTACTTGTTTGCTCCTCAAAAAAAACGCCATTCACCCCAGATTGCACATACTCTAGTGCCCCACCGTCCTGGTAGGCGATAAGTGGTACACCACCAGCAAGCATTTCAATCGGTGCTATGCCAAAATCCTCCTTACCAGGGAATAAAAATGCTGTACATGTCGCCACCAGTTCCTCTACCTCTTCTTGAGAGGTACGTCCTAAAAATTCAACCAACCCTTTAGCCTTCGGATGACCCTGCTCATAATCTGTCACGATTTGTTTGAGTTGATCTATCTCAGCCGGTAAAGCAGAAGCTCCAGATATTTTGAGTCTACGACCTAATTGCAAGCAAGCTTTGATCGCCAGGTCCAACCTCTTATGGAAACTCACTCTTCCGTGACAAAGATAAAAAGCCCGTTCGCCATAAGTCGTACGCCGGTGAATATTCTTGAATGTCGAAGTGTCTACAGGTGGGTATATTACTCTTGAGTCTATACCGTAGACCTCTTTGACAGTATCATGGATATTTTGAGAATTAGTCACCGTAATAGTGCTCTTATCTTCTAAGTATTTTATTGCTCTCAAGTCCAGCTTACGCAACCACCATTTGAAGAAAGGAATGACTATTCTATAGGTCATACTCAAGCTTTGATGGTCTGTTTCGGTAACCAGCCCATGTAAAAATCTTGTAGGGGAGTGGATATAATGCACAATCTTTTTGCAGTTCTGGATCTGCACATTTTTACCACAATATGTGGAAGAAATAATAACAAGATCAAAATCCTTGATAGTGACACGGCTCATTGCAAGAGGGTATAACCAAAACAAATGCTTGAAGAATTTTGGAAATCGAGATATCAATCCCTGAGCCCAGGTGGTGTGGATACGTTTTTCAATTCCAGCTTTGTTGATCTCAGTCCAGTTCTCAAAGCGTTCGGGTGTGTACAAACTAGTGAATACATCTGCACGAGGGTACATAGATAACCATTTTTCTACCAACTTCTCTGCTCCACCGGCCTGGTGAAGATAATCATGTACTATAGCTACTCGCATATGGTTATAGTAATAGATGAGTATTCAACTTCTTGCAAGATGTGTGGAGAATTTTCTTCATATGCTGCCACTTATAATCTCTACTTCTTTTCAATCTCAACTACACGTACGTTCCATTTTGCCTTGATGCAAAACCGAACCGAAAAAATCAAGACCTGTTGAAACGTATTTCTGCATTCTGCAGAATCATTCCACTGCGAGAACGAATCCTGAAACTCGCTTCGCTTAAACAATCAGGATTCTTTTTGTTCTCTCCGTTCCATTATTGTTTGCAAATAGTCGGTTTTATGGGTCAAAAAAGCGTCTAAAAACGAAAGGCTTTAGCAAGACAACAAACCTATTCTGGAGCAAATTTACTTTGCGGAAGAATAATCTTGTAAAGCAAAAGGGTGGGGTCCCCGGCCAGCTGTGCTGAAGAGGGGAAGACGAAGCGCCGACGTAATGGAGTGCAGCTTTTGCCATACTATGGCAAAACGAAACGGAAGAAAGTCGAGCGGGAGGAGGTTGACAATTGTTCTTTTATCGCCCAAATAACATTACAAATGTCCAAGCACCTAGTTATCCAGATCAACTGTCTCAACGAAGCCGATCATATAAGCGAAGCTGTTCAAGCGCTCCCGACCAAAATAGAAGGGATTGATAAGATAACAGTACTTATTGTAGATGATGGAAGTTCCGATAACACTTCAGAAGTCGCAACCAAACTCGGCGCGAAGGTGGTGCGCCACAATGGGAACAGAGGACTTCCTGCTGCAGTCAATACAGGTGTGGTATGGGCTATCGAAAACGGGGCAGATTTCCTTGTGAACACTGACGCTGATAATCAATATGAAGCTGATGATATTGAGCTATTACTAAGACCGCTTTTAGCGAAGACTGCCGACGTAGCGTATGGCCAAAGACCAATCAAAGATCATCCTGAGTTCTCTTCTTTCAAAAAATATTTACAACTCTTGGGTGCGAGAGTGATCTCATCTATTACCAAACTCAAGCTAGACGACGCCGCTAGTGGGTTCCGCGCTATCAACAAAGAAGCCATGCAAAGATATTATTTGCTTGCCAACTATTCATCACCTCTCGAAGGTCTAATCCAAATGACAATGAAAGGCCTGAAGATTAAGGTTGTTGATGTGCGTATCAATCCGGCTGTGAGACCTAGTAGGTTATTCAAATCTAAGTTCAAGTATGTGTTCAAATCAATGACGATCATTCTGGACAACATCCTCGTCTACAGACCCCTCCAGACTTTTTTGACGCTCGGTGCAATCTTCGTCACCATCGGTGTTGCTGCCACTGGGTATCGACTCTATCTACTTAAGCTCGACTCTTCTCTACCAAGACTAACACTATTGATGGGTGCTATCATGAATTATATCCTAGGTCTGCAACTCATCTTCTTCGGCCTCAACGGAAGACTCCAAAGAGCCAATAGGATGATCCTAGACGAGACATTATACAGGGTGAACAAAGATATTTCTCGCAAACAAACTATCATGCTAGGTCTGAGTACAGACAACTCCACCAAAGTTAATGTGAAGCCCAAAACCCGCAAGATTGTTCGCCGTACAACTAAGACTCCAAAAGCGAAGTCCAAAGTCTAGACAAATAACCCATACTCAAGGTAGAAATAATTTCCTCGACAGATTTCAAAAATCTCAGTAGTGTATATAAGTAAGAACTTGATATGGAAAAAGATTTTGGATATGACGCAGTGAGCGGCAAGTATTTGGAGGCAACCCGAGTAGCAGAGAATTACCATCATTGGATTCTTAGCGATCTCCAGCAATATCTTGGCAATAACGTACTAGAAGTTGGTGCTGGTGTGGGTCTAGTTACACAGATGCTACATGAGTATGTAGAAGGGAATCTCTACTCGCTAGAACCCTCTGCAGAGATGTTCCCTGAGTTCGACCAATCTACGAATAATATAGATAAACTCAAAGCTAAGTTCCAAGGGACTATCCAAGACAATGCCGAGGATCTTAAGAGGCTTGATCTAACAAGTGCAGTATACATCAATGTCCTAGAGCATATCGAGCAAGACGTTGATGAAATGGCCGATCTCCATAAGCTGCTAGTTCCAGGAGGTCATCTATGTACCTTCTCACCAGCACTTCCAATCCTCTATTCTGAGCGGGACAAACGAGTAGGGCATTTCCGAAGATATACCAAGAAGGAAATGGTTGACAAAATGCAAAAAGCAGGCTTTGAAGTAGTAGAAGCACACTACTTTGATTTCATAGGTAGTTTCCTCTGGTGGGCCAAATTCGTAGCATTAAGGTCAGACAAAGTCTCCAAAGGGCAAGTCAGCCTCTTCGACAACGTTATAGTTCCACTTCAGCGAAGAAGAGAACCAAAATGGATCCCATTCGGCAAGAACGTAGTAGTAATTGGTAAGAAGGTATAACAACCAATATAATATGCAAGCCATCAAATCTAACGCAGCACCTCTTGCGAAATTCCTCCTCGGTGGAGGTGTAAATTATTTTTTAAATATTTTTCTAACTGCATTCCTGACTGAGACTCTAGGGTTAAATTATATTATCTCTTTCTCAGTGACGCAATCTATCCTCATAGTCTACGGATATATCTACAATTCACGTGTGGTATATCGGACTAAACATAGTAATAATAAAATGTTCCGATTCGTGTCATTAATGATATTATTCGCAATTTTAAATATCTTTGTGGTGAGAAATATAGTAGAAATATTCGAGCTCAGCTATGTGTATACAATAGCTTTTATCATACCAATAACCACGCTTATAAAATACTTTGTATACAAAAAAATAGCTTTCCAGGTGTAAATAATGTGTAAAAAATACTTAACAAAATAAAAAAAGTAGGTTATTTATAGTTAAGTCAATTAACTGACTATAAAAAAACTTACTAAATTTTTGAGGTAATAGAAAATGGTAGACACTAATCCATACACTTTTCATGAATCTGTGGAAATTTCTAGATCTGGTACATCTCATTCGGCATACGATCATGCAGGTGTACATATTGGTCAATATTATGCTACAGATTATGCAAGTGCTTCTTCTGATAGAATTGATATTTTATCAACCCGCGCCGGAACGGTTTTATTTGCGGGTTGGGATACATCTGGATATGGAAACCTTGTAATCATCCAATATGATAACGGCGAGTATGGTTATTATGCGCATATGCGTGACAACACTCTTAATGTCTCTGTTGGCGAAGAAATAGGGCAAGGTCACATTCTAGGGGATATGGGTAACACTGGTTTCTCCACTGGCCGCCATCTCCACTACGAACGTCGGATACAAAGATTTGGACAAACTACGTCAAACACTTATATTCCAAATTTTGTTGGATTTTTTGAACCAGGATCGACAACAGAACCAGAGCCTGAAATTCCTTTTGCTAAACATGATTTTAACGGTGATGGTATTTCTGATGTTGTTGTCCATAATAACACAACTCAAGCAGGAGAGATATCTATCTGGTTCATGAATGAGAATGGCGATCTTGGATCTACTAAGCGAACTCTCCCTCTAGGATGGAGTCCAGACTGGAAAATCCTTTCTGCCGATGTTGATGTAGATGGTGATAAAAAAGGAGATATCTATCTCTACAATACTGTAACCAACGAAACTACTTTCTGGCTTGATAACGATTTGGCAGGCTTGAATTCTGTTCGTGGAGTTACAATGCCAGATGGTCATCAATATCAATTTGGAATTGTAGCGGATATCAACGGTGATAGTCGTGATGAAATTGGTTGGTACCGTGAGTCTGATAATCGTCTAGTATTTCATTGCTACGATGAGAACGCTCAGTATACTGGGTATTCAGCAGTCGATTCGCCTGATTCAGGTTACAGCTTGTTTGAAGCTGGTGACTTTAATAACGACGGAATTGAAGATCTATTAATGTATAATGCTACAACTGGCGGCCTATACACTGATTTCTACGACTCCAATGGTCAAGTAAGTTCTACTTTGACTCATGCAACTGTCTCACCTTCATCTGGTTGGAGACCTGCAGCTGTTATCGACGCTAATAATGATGGTCATGACGATCTGTTCTTTATGAGAGATCGTGGTGATATTACTCAATGGCAAGGTAACGAAGACGGATCTTTAAGTTCAGTTAGTTACACAAACCTACCGTTTAATCTTGGTTGGGAATTAGGTTCCTCAGGAGACTTCAACGGCGATGGCTTTGAAGAGTTAAGTTTTTACCGTCCCAGCGATGGTCGTCATACCATTTTATTGAACGGTGCTGACGGCCAGTTCGCAGGCGATGCAAGCTTCATTGCAAATCAAGTACCTGATTGGGATATTATTGCTTAAAATAGGAGTTATTCATAACTCTAGCTCTAAATTTTAAATCTAATAAACCCCAATCACGAAACAACATACGCAAATATCTTCCGAATGTAATGCGCTAGATATCCATTGATTGATCTAGGTAAACTAGTTACTAATCCATACCGTTCTTTCAGCTCTCCAAAGACTGTTTCGACTCGACTACGTTTGTTCATCATTTTTTGTTGCCAGTGGGTGGCTAATGTCTTCATATTCTTGCGCACTGTAGTGAGTATATGATTCTGATTTATCCACGCTGCTTGAATTAGTTCTTGTCCTAGATACCCAGCGTCTCCTACCACAAGACACTTCTTCATCTCTTTTAAAAATTCTTTGAGTGGTGTCCGATCATTAACACTCCCAGTAGTGAATCGAAAACTAAGCAGCTCTCCTTGTTTGTTGCAAATGATGTGGAGCTTCATTCCGTAGAACCATCCCAAACTACTTACTCCACGACTAGAAATACTCTTGGCGGTTCTATGTTTAGTCCACCGATAGATCTTACACACTGGTAAACTAGTAGAGTCCACAAAACACACCACATCTTCTTTACTAACTAGCTGCAGGAGAGTGTGAATACTCTGCAGCAAGTACGGAGCGTACTTGTTCATTAGATTCACGAAGTTTGCATACTCAGGGAGTGTGAAGTCACTGCCATACTTCTCTTTCAAAAGTAAATGCAAGGCTTTAAGGGTCTTAATCTCGTACTTACATTGCAAGACCACGATTGTCCCAATCTCACTTAAAGATAAAGAGGGCTTTCTCCCAACTCTTTTAGGGGAGAACAATGCTAAGTAGTCATCTAAAATACAGTAAAGAGTGACAAGATCTAAATTTTGAAGTGAAGTAGGAGTGTTTGCTAAAGAGATAGTTGAAGTCATACAACTCCACTGTCCCTCATTTCAAACAACAATTACAACCCCTAACGGGGTTGTGTTGTATTTCATGATTCGGGTTGAATAATTAGATAATATTAAATCAATTTGTACTAACTGTCAAATATGCTAAACATGTCTCTATGAATTTAGGCACTATGGAGTGCTACTTCATAAGTAATTCCACAGCACCATACCTTCCCTTGTTGTACCAGAATTGGGTTATCATTGATACCATTTGTGTCTCTTGTGAACTGCTCTAGACAAATAAAATCAGAGTCATCTTTAGCTGGGGTTTGGGACCATAGTACTAGCTTATACAGGTCTGGATTGTTACACGATATTGTTAAATCAAAATTTTCTAAGGATACTTGCGTGTTTTTGAATTCATAGAAGTTACCATCCATTTCTTGCTCCCAGTTAATTGCACTAATATCCAGAACTTCTTCATCTTGCACTATCTTAAGGTCTGGTTTGAGTTTATGAGATAATGGAAAATACGGATGAATCCCTGGAGCAATTGGCAAATCTACATCTCCAATATTCTCAATCTCCAAGATATAAGCCAAAGTTGAGCTCGACTTAGCATCAGATATATCTATCTTAATTGTAGCCTCAAACTGAAAAGGGTATTTATGTTGCAGATCCTCAGTTAGCGCTGAACTAGCAAGCTTCATTATGGCTTTCTTATCGTTTATTTGCTCGAACTCCCAGGCCACATCTCTACCAAAACCGTGCTGAGGCATTTGCTCGCCAGAATATTTGAGGGTGTTGTTCCGAAGAGGATTGGCAAAAGGAAATAAGATTGGTATCCCTGAGCGGCGCACACTTGATCCTTGATAGAGGAAGTTAACTCCATTTTTACTCCAGTTTACTACCTGCCCGCTACTTGGATCGATGGAGACTGTTGAGTTGTGGTTCTTAATTGTAGGCATGTGATTGTTTTATATTTTAGGTGAATAATACTATATAATCAAGAAAATTATCGACAGCTTTATCAAATTATGCTATTGTGCTCAAGCAGATCAACGCACTGATAACATTCATGCAGACAGCAACTCAGTTCGATAAACTCAGCAGTCTTACCGGGATAATTCTAGCCTCTCAGTTTCAAATTTCTTATCGATTAAAATACATACCAAATTTTAGGGACATCGCTATTTTTATTACAATCAATGTAATTACGACCCTGATCTCGCATTTAATAATTGATGCAAATTTGTTGATTATTTTCACTTTCGGTATTGTAATTTCATACTTCTTACTACGACTTTTGTCCAAGATATTCTTGGACTTACTCAAAGATGACTATCATGGATATATTGTTGAATATGTTAATCTTTTAGATAATTGGAAATTCAAGAACAAAAAGGATCTTTGCGTAGTTGGCGCAAGTAACCAGATGATTTTACAGTCACTGTACCGGCTCCAAGACTCGGATGACTATAACTTTCACTTGCCAATTGTGGAAATGGCGGTAATACGCACCTATCGCAAACTTGATTGCTTGGATTATAAGAGGAGTATTTTAAATGGAGAATTCTACCCAATTCCATTTATACCTGATCGACTTTTGGAGTAAACACCAGTCTTTTTAGCTAGATAATATTCTGGCTATTTTTTTGAGGTCTCCGAATTATTATTCTTATAAATTTTTATGTATTATTACTTGACATATTATATTATATATACTATATATAGAGTACTGTTTAGTGGAAATATTATAAAATTCATGAAATTATTACAAAAGGTTTTTGGGGTCAACGGAACTAATTTTGTGCTAGATAACTTGTGGAATGTAAAGGGTTGTCTCTTAGCTTTTCATAAGCCTTGCAAAGGATTTTTTTACCTTTTTGATACGCCACAACTAAGACACCTGTCTCAATGGACTGATCAAGATACTCAGATTTTTAAAGATGCGTTTACACTTCTAATTAATAACTTACACTCATGTAGTTTTCTTGATAAGCTGGCACAGTACGATGTTGACTATAGTCTGCCTCCTGACTTGGAAGGTATGCCTCTTAGTGAGCCAGTTCTCTTGACGCAATCCCTTCGTGAAAAAATAACGGGACAAGCGATCGTTCTCAATCTGGTAAAAATCAGATCTCCACAATTATTTGGAGCTCTTAACATCGTGTTTGATTTAGGTAGTGAGTGTAATTACCCCGCCAGTTTAGGAGTAAATAATACATGTATTGACGATCTCAATGACAAGTTCCAAGACTTAGATTTGGATGAGTTACAAACTTACGAATGCTTAATCACGGTTTTAGCGAGCGCAATGTTGCGAGAGATCCTCACAGCCTTTAGCTTGAATGTCGAAGATAAGGATGGCAAGCCTATTTTCTACGAAGCTTGTGTACAGGCCCTGCTAGACAAAGAGTACTTAGACACAAATCAACAAAAAAGGCTATTAGAGCTAATTTGCTGAAAAAAGAGTGCTCTAGCCCTTGGTCTTAACCACCTACCTCCTTCGATTTGAAGTAGGTATTTTTTTGCCTCAAAGTATCGACATAGAATAACTCGCTACTGCAAAAAGGTTAATTATCGTAAAAGCTATCACTGAGAGCACTAGCACCCCAATCGATATGGCTGGGATTAATACTAATTTCCACTTTTTTATCTTAGTAGTAAAGGCTAGTACTAAAGCCACTATTGAACCTACTGTTATTCCTAAAAAGCTTAGCCCAGCGGTAATATAAGTTAGCATTAATAAGACACTAATTACGACGGGCGAGCTAGCAGATTCATCTTTAAAAACTATCACCAAAACGATTTGAACCACCTGTTAGAGAGCAATCTGCTCCAATACCGCACAGTTCTTCCCGGCCAGGTAATAAAAACTGGTCCTCTGCGTTATCAGAATTCCTACTTTCTGTTTGATTGTTTTCAATCGAGCTACTTGCTCCTTCGCTTTCAGTTTGACCGTTGTAATGCAGATCAAAATACTCTGCAAACTCTTCCGGATTGTCCTGCCAGTTATACGTGTTTGTTCTCAAGTTGGAATCAGTTACAATAATGACCACTTCGCCTGTGAGGCTTTCGCTAAATTCGATGTCGATAATTGATGCTGGATCTTGTATAATATCTACCGCAGATTCTGCACTGCGTTCAGCTTGTGTAGCAGATTCAACAGCATCGTCTGTAATATCCAACACAAACGCATTCCCAAAGACGCCAATAGTTCCCGATATTAAGAAAAATCCAAAAACCACTGAAGTAGCAAAAGTTTTTACAGAGTTCATAGTATAATTATATCATATAAAACATAATATGTCTATAGAAAATGCCATACAACATACCAAAAATTTCGTTGACATTCTCTTCACCAAAAAATATAACTATCCATATGAACACTGATTACAAAATCATACATCTAAACGAAGAATACTGCACGAAGAAAGGATTCTATTTATTGTATAGACCAATAAATGTTCCTTATGAGAAGTTCAAAGAAATAATACCTTTTTCCAAAAACCAGTATATGATTGAGTCAGCTAAGGCCTTTGGCAATGGATGGATTGGCATGAAAAAACCAAAAGACTATGATGGTGATTTGGAAATAAAAATTTTGAAAGGAGATTTTTTAGCACTTGAATTTGTAGGACCATATAAAAACATGGGTGTGGCATATAGGAAAATCATGAAAGATAATAAATCCGCAAGAAATTTCTATAACATGTATCTGAACGATCCTAGCGAAGTAGATGAGTCTGAGTATAGAACACAAATCTTATTTCAAACGAAATAAATATAAAGTATTCGACTAAACTGAATTTATCTTGACAAACAATTATCTGTATTTTAACTTTATCTGATATGACTCAGGAAAAAAGGAAGTTGCATACACTTATTGTATGTTCAGTATTGGCAATCTCGCTTATTGGTATTCATGGCCGAGATTTGTTTACGCAAGCTATGCCAGCAAAAGAGCGCTACATGATGATGGTTCGAGGTGAGAACAACCTCTTACAACAGGACTACACGGGTACTAGCTTATATAGGATAACCAATCTCACAAAAGAAATCTCTGTGCAAGCGGAGCTGACCCCACCGGAATCTGCTCGTTTGCAAGCTTACGTTGCTGGTATTTATTATGATGCCTTGCTCCAGAAAGCTCAGCCTAAGCAAGCAGAAGAAGCTGCTATACGCTTGAGCGAATATTGTCTTCCGGAGTACGCGGTGCAAATCAGAGATAATTATCATCAAGAGTTTTCTACTCTGGGTACTGAGCTAGATTTTGGATTGCAAGGCCTTCTTGACTTGTATATGTTCCGTGCTGGACATGATAACTTTACCGAGACTGAAGAGATTGTGATTCCTACTGACCTTGGTGGCTGGCTAGCAAATGGAGACGAAATCCCTCTTTCGCCACTTGCAGGAAGCTGGAGTCACTGGCTTGTCCCTGAAGGAACCGTTTTTGAAGTTGAGCCACCTATCGAGCGAGGTACTGCAGAATACCAAGAGCAGGAAGAGCAGGTAGTCGCAGCCGTGGCCAATAGCACCCCTGAGCAAAAGGCTGCCGCTCAATACTGGGGCGGATTCACCGACAAAGGGGTTTACCCTGCTGATCTATGGCTCAGCATTATGTATGAGGAGCTCCCAGATGGGCTTAGTGACCTTGAAATAGCCAAACACCAAAAACTCCTTACGCAAAGTGTGGCAGATAGTTTTATTGAAGCCTGGAGGATAAAATACACCTACTGGACAGAGCGACCAGACATGGCTATTGAAGGATTTGCTCCACAATTTGATAACCCTTACTTCCCAAGCTATGTCTCTGGGCACGCCACAGTATCTCAGACGGCGGCTGATATTCTAAGTTATCTTATACCTCAAAAAACCGATCAGTTCCAAGCGCAAGCGCAAGAAGCTGCGGATAGTAGATTGTGGGCAGGAGTGCACTTTGATATGGATAATGCTGTAGGACAGAAACTTGGAAGACAAGTAGCTTCTTCAATTATCGAATCTCGGGAATACTAGGCAAGATTAGGATCCAAAAATGCCGGTCTGATGACCGGTGATATTTTTACACCTACCACCTATATACCTCATAGCTGCTTAAGTAAGAAGAATACATTTACCAAAATTCTGGCAGTTGCTTTGTTCCAAACCCAATACTTTTATAGTTATCAATGAAAACAATATAATATACTCTTTTAAGACACTAAGAATACACCCGCTAAAAAAATGAGCTATCTTATAAATAGCTCATACTCCACAATTAATTCAGATATAGTGGTTTATGTTAAGGCGTATTTACTCCCACAAAAGGCGTATTTTACTTTGTCTGGTAATTTTTGGGTGATACGGAACTGCAATGCTTCACTTTCGGTTGCATTTTGTCGAACCCACTCCTTGATGGCTTGACTTGTTACTGCACGCCCTTGGGTATCCATAGAATTTTCTATTAATTCATCAATACTTATACTCATAAACAAAGAATTATCGAATAGACAGAATTTGTAACCTACTCACTTTTTTCTAATTTTGCAAGTATAATTTACCATACAGCTATCTGGCATATTTTTACAAATTTTAGTGCAGAATTAAAAAATGCTCTTTACAAGATTAGTTATATTACGCTTATTATTCGATCAGTCTTTAAATCATTAAAGCTAAAGCCTATGTCAAATTCTAATCAACCTAATTCTAACCAACCAAATTCAAACTTTACCACATTAATAAGTATTATAATAATTTCTGGAGCTATAAGTGGCTTAGTCCTACTAGCAGCTTCGTAGTAAAGCCGCTATAAATATACTAATGATCGGTGGAAAACTTATCTTGCTTTTTTTAGGGCAAGGTTTTGTATATAACTAACCCTTATGACAATTTGTTGATAGCTACCTAGTACTTGAGAGTTGAGTTGTTTAAAAATTGACAATGAAGAAATCAGTTAGATCAACTAAGATTCGTAGAGCTCTACCTACCCTTTTGACCGTTGTTATCCCTGGTATTTTATTTGGAAATATACTCCATAACAATATCCTAGAGAGCTACGATCTTATGACTACTCTAACAGAAAATGGGATCGAAGAAATTCAATTCTTAGGCACATTTCGGATAATACTTTATCCAATAGGTATTGCTATTTTTGGTTACGCATTATCCAACTTTATTACTTTTAAAGACACCAAGGAAAACAGATTTTCTCTTTTACATTTAGCTTTTGTACTATCTGTTAGTTGTAGCTTGCAATTTTTTCGGTTTTTTCAAATTCAGAAATATATGGTTTTGTTTTTATGCGAAGTCTGCTCTCGATAGGACTTCTTTTCCTCACTTATGGAATTAGTTTTATTAGTATGAGATTACTGCCAAAAAACTAGTACCAATATTCTTCTTAGGATAAAACATAAATAGCGCCCATAAATAAAGTTGCGCTATTATTTTAAAACACTTTTTTTGACTAGTTGTGCATATGCACATCTCGCTGTGGGAACGGGATTGATATCTTAGCTTTGTCTAGAGCTTTCTTCACTTTTTCAGGAAGGGTTGCAGATAATGGAATATAGTTCTCAGGCTTAGTATAGCAAAATACTGACAAATTTACTGAGCTTTCGCCGAGTTCTATTACTTCAATTACAGCCTTTTGCGGATCTTCTATTAGGTCTTCGCCACTTACCACTTCTCGTAAGACTTCTTTCGCTTTGTCGATATCGTCATTGTAGCCAATACCCACGACAAAATCAAATCTTCTGTATTTCTTCGCGGTATGGTTGGTAACAATCCCAGAAGTTATCTGAGCGTTAGGGACAATGACTGTATCGTTAGCTGGTGTCGCTAAGATGGTATTAAATATCTGAATCTCTTCGACTTGCCCGGTTACTTCTTGAGCAGTTACCACATCACCTACTTTGTAGGGTTTGAAGATGAGCACCATAACCCCTGCGGCGAAATTCTGTAATGTTCCAGACAATGCAGCGCCAAGAGCGATACCAGCCGCACCAATGAGCGCGATGAAGGAAGTAGTTTCGACACCGAGCACTCCGAGTACCGATATAATAAGGAGAATTTTTAAGATTGCGCTAAGGAGGGAAAGTAAGAACTTAGACAAGCTCTGGTCAAAATCATACTTAGCAATCAACTGACCAACCATCTTGGAGACAAAGCCAATCACGCGCAAACCGATAATCAAGAACAGTAGTGCAAGGGCAAGCTTTGATAGGGCCGACGTTGCGCCAGTGAGCAGATTATCACGAACTTCAGGAGAAATAAAATCAAACATATGGTTAATTGTAGAAATAATTTTGCGAGATTGTAAAGCTTTGTTTTCATCATCTACATGACAAGTAGCTCCATAATTACCGTATTAGCCCAGAAAATTTTGATGGTTTTACTAAAAAGAATACCTCATGTTATAGTGGAGGTATTTATTGATCGTTATTGCATAATTCAACTTAGAGGTATTCATCAAGCTACTGGAAAAAGACCCTGTACTGCACTGAGTGTTACAATTGAGTAACGTTCAACGCTTTCACCTTTTGGTTTGATCGTTGTTTCTAATCCATATTGGCAAGCCACTGAAGTTAATACTCTATTAGCTAATTCATATAAACCTTCCTTGGTTAATACGACACCACAAACTGCCTTTAAATACTCTTTAAAACTCTCGACTTTGATTATAAATACATACCTATTACTATCCTCATTATGCTTATAAACACTTATAATAGGAATCAAATTCATAAGTATAGTCTCATCTGAATCTGTGCCGCAACAGTCGCCAGATCCAGACACTATATTCTTACGAAATACTTCCATATCTAACTTGACATGAAAACGCGAATACAGTTCGCCACATAGTTGAATTAATTCTAAGCATTTTAGATCAGAGGTATCTACTGGCTGTAGACTGATCCTGTTTGATTTGCCAGAGTTGTTTTTAACGAGTGCTTTGTTTGTCATTTTGTCCTAAGTCCTTTGTCTACTTATTACCAACAGGTTTATCCTGCACAATTTATGATTAGTCAATTTATAAATATCTACTTGTCGTTTTCAAATTATTCCCTCAATCAAAGCAAATGGTTGATAATTGCCAATAAATTCTTTGCTTAGTGGAGATCTTGGATATTTTATTCGAATTCGATGTAGAGAATTTCCCTGAGTTGATTAAGGCCAAGATCTGTTTTTAGTTCAAAATACACGTCGCCGCTGTTGACTAGATATATATCTTCTCTTAGACCAGGCTCAATAAAATTAGAAGTGAATCGTATAGAATAGTCCAATGTTTCTCCAACGAGATTGAATCTTGTAGAAGGGACAATGCTATAACGATTACTGTTATCTAACCGAGTGACTACCTCTTCTTCACTAGTGCAAGTTAAGGCAGTTCTGTCACCTATCTTCAAGCCTTTCTCGTCACCTACATGTAGAATACCTTCTCCATAAACCTTCAAACCACAGAAAGACTTGTAAGGGGCTCCGCTTTGCGGATCTAAACCAACTAGATTGTCGATCTTATGCACCTGAAATCCATCTGTATCATCGAGGTTTTTATACCCCGCTTCAAATTCTTCTTCTGTGATTACAGTGTACTTATCACCGATTTTTTGTGAGCCTTCAAATTGTTGGCAATTTTTGATTAACTCTACCTGGTTGGGGCCTGCGTCTTCATTTTCTACAACCAAAAAGTTTTTATTTTCGCGATATGTCGAGTAACCACGTGCGCTATTCAAAGCATCACTCTCACTTTGCAGCCTACTCAATATATTTCCGGTATTGCTTTTCCAGGCCTCACCTCCCTTTGCTTCTATATTCCACTGTCCACTGTATGATAGAAAAAGAGCATCGGTATCATTACATTCGTACACCTCATCTTTGGTTGGGATTTTGTTATAACTAGCCAACACCAGATGCCGGCCTCCTCTGCCCACCGCATAGCCACTTATCTTTGTATTGAACTCGTCTTTGTTTTCTTTGAGGCAACGCGCCGCAATTTCAAAGTCATCTTGAGAAAAGTCACGTGGGTCGAAATTCACATTCATCACTTTGCCTGAGTCCACAAAGATATTGCTGGGTTCATAATATTCACGATAATCCAAGTCAGTGATCACCTCATAAGGAAAATCTCGATAGGACTCAATCACTGGCACTTGCACACCGCCTTCGAACGACTTGTCGTTAAAATAAAATTCCACTGTCTTACTGATACCGTCACTAACAAGCGAGAACTGTTCAGTTGATTTTTCTCGAACCTCAAGAGTGTCTTGACCTCCGCACTTCAACACAAGATCGTTACCAGTATAATTAACAGTTGGTATAATACGAAGGCTTTTCAGCACAAGGAACAGCCCACCAACAGAAATACTTATGACGATAAGTACCATAATCGCTACTTTCATATTCTTGGACATAATACTAATTATATATTTCTTTCAATCAATACTGTCAATTCTTATATCACTCAGAAGATTGGTATAATGCAGAAGAGATAGACTGTTTAGACATAATCAAAGACTTTGCATTTTATTTAAAAAAAGGATATATCAACTTCATAGACAACTGGAAGTTCATTTTTAGCTAAATAATATTCTGGCTATTTTTTTGGGGATTCCTTATTGCCTGATCCTCTAATTCTTGGTGCCTTTTGTTTAGACCCTTTATAATATCTTTCATTGTTCTCTGCTGGGCTCTAATCTCCTCAATCGATTGATTTATAGGCTCTTGCGCCTTACAAAAAATATCGTATTCTGCTAAGACAATTAGCATAATCGCCTTTCTCCTAGAGAGATAGTCTGTGCGCTGGCCTCGAATGATCGTGTTTGCGTGTCTTCTTTTGGCACCGTTAACAATCCTTTTGTGGTAATAATCGATGCTAGACCGCGGTAAGACTGTAAAAGCTTCCCTGGTCTTAGCTATATAAAAGGCTTTAAATACTTTTGTATATAGTTGATTTCTTGTCCTATACTCTTCTCCAATATGGTTTATAAACTCAACGTTTTCAAACACAGCCTTCAACTTCTCTTCGTTTAGTTCCATATCAACTTTCTACTTTGC
The DNA here is from genome assembly GCA_938041505.1 of uncultured Patescibacteria group bacterium. Classification (GTDB taxonomy): domain Bacteria; phylum Patescibacteriota; class JACMRA01; order JACMRA01; family JACMRA01; genus CALITC01. The sequence continues at coordinate 55,758 of CALITC010000005.1, forward strand.
CGTAACTTTCTTATCTTATAGCTTACAAAAGGCCTTATGTCAAACATTGCAATTTTATAATTGCATTGCCTATTGCAAATACCTCGTTAGTGTGTTACATAGTTTGCTGTTGAAACTTACTTAGAATAATGATTCTACTCCCAGATTTCATTGCTTTGGATCTTCAGAGAATTAGACTGCACCATGAGTCCTGCTTGCTATCACTCTTAGGTATTGATAACTCGACTACAACTAGCGTGTACCCTGTTATAGTCGATAGACTAATCAATGACTTATTGGCTCGCTACCTGTACTATTACGACACCAATTCGTTCACAATATCTGGTATCCCCTCTCCTATTCAGCCTGATATGTGGCTAGAGCTTGAGAGCAGAAGTTTGCCAGAAGAGCGGTATCAAGAACTATTAAGAGATGAGGAACACTTAATCATTACGCTAATAGCTATCGGTGCTTTGAAAGCCTCTTCTTTATCTAATCAAAAATCTACTGGAGAGACTGTATCTTCAATTACGGGTGATTTTGGAATTGCTATTAAACAAAATGTTGGGATTATTGCTCAGATGAGTTACTGTCTTTTTACTAAAGACTGTGGACTTTTTGTTCAGGCTAATTTTCTCCACTACGTATATAATATTACAAGATTTATAGATCAGTATAACTCGAGTACACCAGCAAACGTATATGGTTCAAAGAGCTTCGAAATACTTAACTCAGAAGCAGATTTATTTGTAGGTAGGTTTTTAGCCCTTCATGCGCCTGACTTGAGTTTGGCAGAGGAACCCACGCTTAATAATTATAGGCAACGATACCTTGACTCTCAAATACTTGACTCGGAATTTGATATTTCGCAGCCTGACTTCTCATATAGAGTTGAGTGTAACTAATAAAAAATTCTTTTTGTGCATCTCCATCTATCATCTGGATAATACCTGGGTGATTTTATTTTTACAATTCTAATACTAGACATCTTCCCTAATTCAAAACCGATTATATCACACTTCTAGCAACTGCCTCTATCCTTATCTTTTGCATAGTGTAGCTACGGCTACATTATACTGCTCTCTAAGAATGTATTCAGTCACTATAAGCACAATCTAATGGCCTTGGAGTTAGGAAAGATGCCTATTCTCATCATTGCTAAATAGTCTTACATATGCACGGCATGCCTTATTTTTTTAATCCCTTAAGGAATTTGATAAACATTACTCTTTGCAACTTAGTATCGAAGATATCGTATGGAAAAAATATAGGCTGCGTAGCATTATCGAATACGGCATAAACAACCCCTAGTCTTTTGTAAACCTTTTTGACACTTCTATATATTGATTCGCTCTCTTTCGTAGGGCTTTTGGACTTTATTTTTATATATTTCTTATTTTCTGGTATATCTATACTTATACTATGATTTCTAAGCTTTCTTAAACTAAGATAGTTTTTAACCAACGAAATAACAGGCAGTATAGTAAGAATAATTATATAATTACTAAAACTTCTTAACATGACTTCGCCTGCATCAATATACACCAACAGTAAATATCCGATAATTAGGATCGTGTAAGAAAAACTAAAAAAAATTATGGCGGTGTATGCCTTAACTCCAATAATTCCTAGTATTAGATTTTTTCTTGTTGGAGAATAAACAATGTGCATGTATAACACCTATAACAAAACAAAGCTTTCGTGTCTATTTGAAAGTACGCTAAGCAGCGAGGAGTTTAACTAACAAATACTTGATACGGTTTTTGGACTGGAGCACCCTTGTGTTTATTTTGCAAGCAAGGTGGTGGTTATGAATATCATAATCCTGAGACAGTCTATGTTCCTGCTCAAGACCCCTGGATATTATGTTAACCGCTATGTAACTACTATTAGCAGGCTGTCTATATTCATTCCCATAATAGAATGTAAAGTTGCCATGATTCTATACCAGTAACAAGCCGTCACTTATGTATGAATGTGTTTTTAATAGCAATGCTAAGAATATATGAAAACGGGTACTCCGCTACATGTTAACTTGGTATCTAAAATTTTTCTCAAGAAAAATTTTGCCCTTTTTGTAATTAGAGATTAATCCACTCTAAAAAAGGTGGGGTTTTAGACTCAATTGCTAATTATAAAGAAAATACTCTCACTATAATGTAAGAGTAATGTTTTTGAGGCTCCTTCAGTTAAATCTGCTGGGTGCATAGCTTTTGGTGTTTTCGTAATGCAAAATTGAGTGGATTTAGCTTATACTTAACACACGAGAGATTATTAGTAATATATTTAAAATAAGAAATTAAGTCAACTTACCTCGCCATTATTGACATTTGTTGTTTTTTAAGGTCAGATTAAATCTGACTTTAGAAAATTAAAGTGAATACATTAACTAGCGAAGTTTTAGATTGTGGCAACAGATCAAGTAATACTTACTATCAGAGTTGAATGTAAGATTTGTAAAATTAAAATACTATTCAAAGGAGAGTCTTATGATTGGGTCAAAGAAGAATTATCTAGGTTCATACAAGAAAATGTGACAGTTGAAGAGAATCACATTTTAGTGACTATTACTGACAAAAAAAGCGTGAGCAACGAAAGGCTAAACCAGTGCATACAAGATTGTATTAAAACAATCGAATATTGTGATTATGTTTGGCAGAATGTAATTGGTGAATATGGTGTAGGCAGAGATAAGGAAAAGTTACGATTAATGCAGACATGCGGACCTAACCGTAACGGTGTACCCTCTGTTCAGGTGTATAAGTCTAATTTTTTAAAAGAACTTTTGGCGAAATAGAATCATAAATTAGAAAGGATTTTAATATGAGTAATGAGAATTTGGATTCGAAGATTAAAGACCAAGGATGGAGCTGTTCTCCCTGCTGCGAGTTGTATGCCAGAAGAATTGTGGTTGTTCCTCAGCAAGATAATCATGTCCATGTTGCAATAAACTTTTCTGAGATTGAGGATGTGGAACAGTTTTTATCAAACCCAACACTTCCTAAATTTGGTATTAACGATATAGTAAATATCGGGGCTAGTACAGTTATTGCAATCAAAGATATTTATTATAACTCTCGATTTGGTAATTTTCTTTACCTTACATATATGACTAAGCTAGATCATTATGGTTTTTACAAGGCAACAGGAAATATATACTTATATAAAACCAGGCCATATGACATGTGGCCTGGAACACACTTTGTGAATATTATTTCTTCACAAGAATCCAAAAATATTGCCAATCAAAAGAAATATGAGCTTAGTCAGAAACACGAATTAAATCCACCTTCGCGCGGTGATCGCCAGCTCGTTGTTGCATATTCTGATCTAGCAGAGCTTGAGTTTTTGCTCAACTAGTGGAAACATCACTATCTTTATCGAGATAGATTAGAAGTCTTAATTAATTCAATCAATCAAGATATTGACTTAATTCAATGCCGAGGTTATATACCTCATTTACGTTATAAATATCCTATATGACTGGATATAAATCACTTAGATATTCTAGGTGATTTTTGTTGACTTTACGGGTTTTGTATTGTATTTTTCTCGATATGATTCAACCAATAGATGACACTCACAAGCAGAATATCCTGACCATTGCCCTGGAGGCTCTTCACTTCGAAGAGGCTGAGCTTAACGAACTCTCTAGTGATATTGATAATTGGTTATCAGGTGACGTTGAAAACCAAAGTCAATGGATAGGTTATTTTGAAGATGGTGCACTAGTTGGAGCTGCATATACAGTGCCCGAAAGATTTACTGATAGAGCTTGGAATCTTCTATTTATTGGAGTTTCCCCTACCCATCAAGGCCGCGGGATTGGAAGTAAGTTGCTACAACATATCGAAAACCAGCTCAGAGAAACCATGCAGCGCCTACTTCTAGTAGAAACTCTGAGCATCCAAGAATTCGAAGGTGCTCGTAAGTTCTATAGCGCCAAAGGCTTTGAAAAACTAGCAACCATTTCAAACTTCTACTACGATGGTGGCAATAAAATCGTGTTTGGGAAATCGTTATAAAGTGTGATTTAAATATAACTAGGATAAACAGACTAGGATTGCAGATTATTTGACATAATTATGTTAATAGGATATACTGTGTATTAGTAATGAAGGAGATTAACCATGCAGAATATAGAAGATGTCCAAAGAATTATCTTGGAGAGAAACTGGACTGTTACAGGCAACGAGGGGAACTATAAATTATACTTAGCCCCATTTATTGGATGGGACAAAATAATTGCCAGAGTCGACGTTAGGAGTCCTGAAGATATTCTGAAAATCTATGAAAGTGGCGTTATGCCAAAGTACGGTATCAACGACACAGTGAAAGTAAAACTAACTTACGCTTCTAGATGGAATGGCAGCACTCATGATTGCCATGACTGGGTCGAGGGTGTAGTGACAGGGATTTCCGTATGCGGTTGGAATCCTGTTGCATATAAGTATTATGCAAAATACCCCAAAAGAGATCTTGGCGTTCACGGTAGATATACTGTAAGCGGCAGATCTGTTGAGAGTTATAAAAATGAAGATAGCATATATTTGCTAGATTCTGGACTTGGCTCTATCAATTCAGAGGAACCTTCACCCGCTTGCCTTTTGAGAAAAGATCTCATGCACAAACAAATCAAAAAAATACCTCGTTACCTAGATCAAGTAAAAGTTAATAATCGCGCTGTTCAGAATAATTTATATCGAACAGCAAGGCAGCTTGTTTCTAAAGAACTCGCCTTAATGAAAACAAAAGAATTATTATTAAAATATAGTAATAACTATTTGTATTACGAGAGGCTTAACAAAGCTTTAGCACAAATCGAAGCTTCTATGAAACTTGTCAAGGAAAAGGGTTATCGCGATAGGACCCTATTTTGAAAGTAGAAATTCAAGGTTCTTACGACTTAGAATCGCACAATTAAGCAACTTTAAACCAGGTTGCTATTTTTTACCTTGCATTCTTCGATTTAACAAAGAAGTGAAAAACATCAATAAAAATATATGAATGCTGGTTTGGTTTTAGATTTTCAGTCGAGCTATTGTAATCTTGGTCGGTGTTTTTTTTCAAGATTGTCTAATACTTCTAGCTTAATCATTAACTTTCTAATACTTGAGTAAATTTCTCTTTTTTCATCAAGTATTGCTTCTATACTCTTACCCCCATCAGTTTGAGTTGAGCGATCGGACTCTGTGAGACTAATGCTTTTAGATTCATATAGCTGATACTCTCTGTAGATAATGTATAATACATGTGCACGTTTTTCAGCGTACAGTTTAGCTTCGGAATTGTATATTCCTAATCTTATTCGGGCGGTTTTATTTATGTATTGGAAGTAACTGCCCCAACGATTTGATACTCTTTCGGCAAATTTATTTTGATTTTGACACTCGTAGAACGCTTTAAAGATATCCTTATAAGGCTTTTGAGATGGACTGTATAAGTCTCCTAGATTATTTATAAAAGAGATATTCGAAAACACCTCTTCTAGAGACTGGTCTAGCATTATTGGATTAGCACTATCGTATTCTACGATAGTGCCTTGGTTGGCTTTAAGCGCTTGTGCGTCTTTTTCCATAGAATATAACTCATATTCTTCCAATATAATAAATAGAATCACCTTTCGTCTAGCACTATACGAAAAACCTTTTGTTTCTCCAATTTTTATATTACTAGCTACGACAGCAGTTTTTGTAATTCTATTGAAGTAAGAATCTATCGAGGTAGATATCTTGTCGATAAAACCTTGTTTGGTCGGATTGTTATAAAACGCCTCAAAAACTCCTGTATAACTTTTCACCCCAGACCCATACGCAAGTCCGAGATACTTCACGAAGTCTTCATCGCTTATAATTTCTTTTAACTTTTCTTCATTAATTTCTAACATTATTTCTTCCCCGTTATGTAATCTAGGATGATCATAACATATTATTTTTACTTTGTAAAGTAATTTTATTGGCTAGTGTGTGTAATCATATGTCAACCGATATGTAACTATTATTAGCAGGCTGTCTATAGAGATACACTTAACTTAAAGCCACTTCCTTCCTCTACTAGTTTGGATAGCTCCCTTGAATACCCTATTTAAGTCGTTACCCAATTGTGATGTTATTTTTGTAAATCATGGAAGTTGGTTATTTCGAACTCGTTACCTTGGGGGTCTTGGCAGACTGCTGAGGTGTGTCCATCGTGATCTTCCAGGAGAATATTCCCTCCCAGCTCAATTACTTTCTTCTTTAATTCCAGCACTTGCCGCCTGGCAGAGAATTCAAACACCGGCACACAAGCACTCCCGGACCACTCTTCCAAGATTTGTAGCAAACCCAAGTTTATATTTCCAAAATCATACTCGATCCATTCTTCATCATCCTTGTGGGCTTTGGGCTGAATATCGAATAACTCATTATAAAATTCTTTGAGCTCCTGAATATTCTTCGACTTGAAGTATATAGTTCTTATTTTTAATTGCATATACAATACTCTTAAAATAATTTGTCATTTAAAATTAATTAGTTTGTTGTCTTACGGTTGTTAAAAAAATCGCCAACGGTTGCCATGTAATCAGACAACTCCTTGGGGTGATCCTCTTTGTTTGTTGACTTAATAGTACTCGGTGCATTGATATTTGAAACCATTCCCAACATTTTTTTCCATTAGCATATTTTAAAACATCAGCTCGTGCGAAATCACGCATAGACTGTTTTGTTGTTTTACTAGTCTCAGAAAATAGTTTTTTGTTTGCGTTTGCATGCAAAGCATATCTTTTGTACTGTCTCAATGAATCCATGATATCATCCTCTATTGTATCGTATATATTTTCATCTTTCACAACATCAAAATCATCCTTATTCTTTTTTATTAACAAAGCAAAATTTTCAACCTCATTTACAGGTAGAAATTTTCTTTTGTAGTCGTACCCTTTATTTTTCTTATTTTCGACATTCTCAATAGCCAACACTTGCTCATCTGTAAGCATATCCCTGTCTACCTGTCTAAATACTCTAGGTTTGTAGTTTTTATCATTAAACCTCATGACTTCAATATGATTCTCAATAATGTCGCGATTACAACCATCTGAAGGTAACACATTAACATTATCAATATCATAAACCTTAAGCAGATGCTCCCAGAGCTTGGTGGTAGCTTTCTTTTTGTCTTCACATATAAATATATTATCAGGTTTCAGATCGCTGAACCATTTTTCTAACGACTCTTTTTCCTTTGTTAATTTTTTATTTTGGGTGGTTAGTTTCTTTATTCTTTGTTGAGAAGAATTTAATTTACTATAAAACTCACTATGAGCTATTCTCATTTCAGCATATTGATCACGACTAACTTCTACAACTCTTGGAGTTATGTTAAACATCTCATAGAACACCGTATCTTCGGGAGCAAGCGATAGGGTTGTTGTTGAGTGTGTTATAATTATTACTTTGACATCATTATGCAAAAAATAAGTTCGAAGTACCTTATAGAAAGCATTAATTAATGAAGGGTTAAATGTCGCATCATATTCGTCCAGTATTAGAAGTTTTCTTGGAGTTCTTTCGAAAGTATAAAACGCTGCAAAAACTAAACTAATAATTGCTTTTTCTCCATCAGATAAATCAGATAAATTTCTACCAGCCTTAACTTCAAGGTTTACTTTACCAGAATCCGTATTATATGGGTGTAACTTTATCTCTTCCTCCAAACCTCTATAATTATCAAATCTGTATTCACTTCTGACTCGATACCTAATCCCTAATTCCGATAGTATTCTATTGAACTTGTGCCATGGGGCATCTTTTTTTATTTTCTTTAATACACTCTCGGACACATTATCTCTGTCCGCAGCAGACTTCTGAATTTCGAAGGCATAATCCACAAAAATACTCTCAATCTTTAAAATAAACATATCATCAGGCTGCCATTCAAATTTATCCCATTTTTTCATCAATGAGATAAATTCACTTTGCTGCACCGATTTAGGATTAACTGTATTATTTTCAAGATAATCGTAGATTCTTCTTAACGAGTTTAAATGCATTTTTTCTTCATAATCACTATATCCAAATCTATGTCGATTTACTAAATTCCATGCTGTATTTATGTTTTGCTCTTTATTTTGAGAGTTTACCTGTCTAAAATCTTGCAGAACAATCAAATCTCTAAATGATTTGTACAAAACATCTTTTGAATCTATTGGTGAGTCATTTACTTTTACACTCGAATTTATTTTTATGGGGTGCCCAGTATTATTTTTTCTATACTCTTGTTGAATCATATCGGCTAACTGAGATTTACCTGATCCATTTATTCCAGATATTAATATTAAATCACCTTCTAAACTTGTTTTAAAGCCTTTTCGGAAAGATTTATGGTCTTCGTTTAACTCGACGCTGATAGACATATTCTATTTATTTTACAACTAAAGTAACTAATTTCCCGGGGATTATTTTACTAAACTTTAGTTCTTTTCCTTCTAGGTGTTTGCTGGCTGCTGCTTTAGCTTGTTCTAGGATTATTTTGGGCATGACTAAATTTTAAATACAGCAATACTTTATATCAATATTAGTACCCGCCTGTTCTGATCAGTGTTGAGTTGTCTGTTGTTGGTTCTTGAGTTTCTTCTTCATCCGCCTCGTCTGCCTGAAGCATGATTCCGGTGCCTGATATATCACTTACCGCATAGTACATAGTACCTTCGAGCTCTTCAATAGTCACCCTTGCATCATCGAGAGGTAGTCTTTCTGCCCCTGCACACTCAGGTGAAATATCAGCAAAGCTACTGACTCCTGGGCAGATTATCATTGCATCCATGTTTTCAGCGAAAGGTACATACATAGTGTAATTACCTGTCACACCTGGAGCTGTGCTTAGGTTATGTACGAAGGCCATATTATTTGCAGCATCTGTAGCCCCTGCTACACCAGACCAGTCAAGATCCGAATTAAATGCAGCTTCTGCTTGAGCTAAGATACCGTTGTCTCCATTCCTTAGCAAGAGACTCTCTGTGTTTCCCTCCACGACTCCAACATCTTCTTGATCGTCAACACTCTCACCAGAGATGAGTTCTACTGCCAACGCACTATCAATATCTTGTACAAAATACCTGAAGAACTCGTTTAGCTTGGTTACAAATGGCTGGCAGCCATTGGCTGGGCTGATTACATTATCATTTTCGGATGGATCTGTATCCAAGTCTGAACACGCAGATCCTAGGATGAATAATCCGCTATCAGAATCCCTCAGTACTCCATTTATATCACTTCCAGAAACATTATCGAATGTGTAAAGTTTTTGAAAACTTCCTGCCAAATCATACACCGCGATGTATGAGACACTATTTGTGGAATCTATCTCCTTGGTTGCATAATCATCATCAAAATTAGCGGCGCCATACGATGAACCCGTCAAGTACATCTTGTTTGAACCCTCATCAATGAGCATACTTTCGGCATAGATTTCATCACTACTATCAGCACCTTCAATAACCTCAGCAAATACATAACCTCCATCAGAATCAAGCTTATAGAAATATGGCTCCTCATCTCCTATAGGTGTGAATGATTGGGGATTACCATTGTTGGGAAAAGTGATAGTATTCGAAAATGTTCCGCCCATGTAGTAGTCTCCGTTGGAATCTATCTCAATATCCTCCACTTCAAAACCACCGTAACCGACTGTCTTCTTGGTAATCAAATCACCATCCGGATCAAACTCGATAATAAACACCTCTTCTTGAGCATCATCAACAGGTAGAATTGTAGAACCATTGATAACTATATTAATCACCCCACTACCAGATGTCCGGCTATTGAACATAATGTGCGTATTATCATTCAGATATCCAGTCGCCATTTGATTGTCGTATACGGTATTGGGATTAGATCCGCTAATGATATTAGTATACTCGTATTGAGCATTTGAATTAATTTTCGTCACAAAAGTTTCGAATTGAAATGCTTGGTTTGAAGAGGTGTTGTTATTCTTTGAATTAGTATCCACCCCACTCGTAGGGTCAAAATCCATAGTTGTAGTTGCAAAATCACCCATAATCATTAGATCATTGTTAGAAGTTGTTTCCAGGTCATTGATAAACTCGTTAAAATTACCTCCTATAACATAAGTAAATTCCGTATCACCAGTAGAATCCATCTTAGAAACAAATCCATCAAAACTACCGCTATCACTAGTATAAGATTCTGGAGTACCTGTCGTGCTAAAATCAAAAGTGTTTCTAAACCTACCTCCATAATATATGTTGTCGTTATTATCAATAACAATATCTATCATATCCACATCCCCGTTCTGACTAGGAGTTGTTTTTGTAAAAATATATTGGCCAGTCTGCGAAAACTTTGATACATAGAGACTTTTCCCCGATGAAGTAATTGTATCATCTGCAGACGTCGGATCAAAATCTACACTTCCAGTAAACTCTCCACCAACATAGATATTATCTTGACTATCAATTACAAACCCTGTCGGCTGAGTATTAGAATTCAACAAAGAATAATTATGCTCTACATCTATTTTTGAAGCCTCAACTTGTAATAAATCAGAATAACCAAAAAAACTACATACCAGCACACCCAT
>CALITC010000006.1 GCA_938041505.1 uncultured Patescibacteria group bacterium
AGCTGACTAAACTGATCCAAAGGAACCGATGCAATCGACTGCGCCCCTCCATCAGCAGCCAAGAGATGATGCTGAGATCGCCATAAAGTAAGCGCCGTTATTCCAAAAAAAGTATAAAGAGCAACCCTCCTACCTCGGAATTGGTTATCTATAACTTTAGGCAAAAAAATATGAGACAGCATACTATATTTTTACAAAATAAGGCTAAGTGTGTCAATTCCACACTATTCTAATCAATATCGACACCCTCTTTGCTGTGCTTACTATCGGCAAAGTACAGTTAACTTTATTAGAAGCACCGCCAACAAATACCTTTAGCTTCTCTAGAGGTATATAATTTTGACACTTTTTGGCTTGTATTGCATAGTTAGCCTAATTATGTCGGATACAGTAAGGAAATTCACGGAACAAGTTCTCAACAAGCATAACACAGGTGTTGCCAAAGAACACTCATATAGACCAGCAATCGAAGAGCTGTTAGAATCTGTGAATCCAGATATTGAGGCAGTCAACGAACCCAAACGGACCAAAGTCGGAGCTCCTGATTTTGTTATTCTTAAGAAAGATATCCAGATCGCGTACCTAGAAGCCAAAGATCCACATATCGACTTAGAGAACGAACTCCAAACCAAAGACCAAATCAAACGCTATCAATCGTTAGGTAATCTCTGCTTCACCAACTGCCTAGATTGGATTTTTTTTCGTGGTGAAGAAAAACTATGTGAAGTTAATATTGGTTATTACACTCCAGACGGGATAGAATTTATACCTGAGAATTTTGCCCTGCTCGAATCTTACCTCCAAGACTTTCTCAAACGCCAAGCGGTCTCCATCCGATCCTCCAAAGACCTAGCCAAACAAATGGCCTCCAAAGCCAGACTTGTAAAACACACCATCTACAACTCCATCACTAGCGAAGACCCTGACCCAGTCATTCACAATCAATTCACTGCGTTCAAAGAGATCTTGATTCACGATTTAGATGAGCAAGAGTTCGCTGATATTTATGCCCAAACCCTGGCGTATGGTTTCTTTTCTGCTAGATTCTACGACCCTACACTTCCCACATTCTCAAGAGACGAGGCAAGAACGTTACTCCCGCGCTCCAATCCATTCCTGCGCAAATTCTTTGATTCAGTCGCTGGTATTGATGCGAATTCCGAAATCCTCTGGGTTATTGAAGACTTGGTTGAACTCTTTATCAGAGTTGATGTAGCTCAGATCATGCACGGATTTGGTAAGGCCACCGAGCAAACTGACGCCATAATTCACTTCTACGAAACTTTCCTTGGAGAGTACGACCAGAAGCTGCGCAAAGGCAAAGGAGTCTACTACACCCCTCAACCAGTGGTAGACTTCATCGTGCGAGGAGTAGATGAGATACTCAAAACCGAGTTTGGCCTCAGCGAAGGGCTCAAAGACACAACTAAGACCAGAGTACCCATCACCATCGCAGAAGCTCAAAGACAAGGCATTCCAGATAACGAATTAATCCAGGGCAAAGGTACCAAATATATCGAACGTCACAAGGTTCAGATCTTAGATCCTGCCACAGGCACAGGCACGTTCCCACTGGCAGTAATGAAACATATCTACAGCCAATTTGCCAACATGGAAGGTATGTGGCCAGGCTACGCCAAGAACGAACTCCTCCCAAGACTCCACGGCTTCGAGCTGATGATGAGCAGCTACTCCATGGCTCACCTCCAACTAGCGATGTTCCTCAAAGAAACAGGAGTCGAACTCACAGAAAAACAACGCCTGGAAATCTACCTAACCAACTCCTTAGAAGAAGCTCACAGCGAAACCCACACCCTCTTCTCCGACTTCCTCTCCAAAGAATCTCAAGAAGCAAGTAAAATAAAAACCCAAACCCCAGTCATGGTCGTCCTCGGCAACCCCCCTTATGCCGTCAGCTCCAGCAACAAAGGCAAGTGGATCAATCACCTCATTGGTGATTACAAAAAAGATTTGAACGAGCGAAAAATTAATCTTGACGACGACTATATCAAGTTCATTCGCTATGCCGAGCATTATATTGAGAAAAACGGAGAAGGTATCGTCGCCTACATTTCAAATAATTCGTTCCTGGATGGAGTAACTCATCGGCAAATGCGAAAAAAGTTACTTACGACCTTTGATAAGATATACATTGTTGACTTACATGGTAACGCCAAGAAAAAAGAAACTACACCAGAGGGAGCAGTAGACCAAAATGTATTTGATATTCAGCAAGGAGTAGCAATTTATTTCTTCGTAAAAACCAAAAAAGAAAGCGGCGAGGAGGCTCAAGTATTTCACCTTGATCTCTACGGTAAGCGTCAAACTAAATACGAGTTTTTAGAAAGCAATTCCATAGACTCCATAAGCTGGCACCAACTTGAACCAGATCCTAAATATCACTTCTTTGTACCTAAAGATTTTGCACTGCAAGGTGAGTATGAAAAAGGGTTAATATTATCAAGTCTATTTAAATTATATAATAGTGGTATACAAACTAAAAACGACAAAGTATGTGTATCTTTTGACGATGCAAGCATTAGAGCAATTGTTAACGATTTCAATACAATGAGTTCAAATTCTTTGAAACAAAAATACGATTTAATTGATACATCAGGTTGGACTGTAGATAGAGCAAAGAATAGTATAATAGACAGCAGCCATACTTTTTGCAAAATATTATATAGACCGTTTGATATTAGATATACGTGTTATACCACAAATTCAGGTGGATTTATTGGTCGGCCAAGACATTCAACTTCTAGACATTTCGTGGATAAAAAAAACTATGGTCTACTGACTGTTAAACAGCAAAGCACTTTTGATTTTCAGCATATTTTTATCTCAGATCTAATTGTTGAGAGTGGTATGATTTCTTTACAAACCAAAGAGTGGGGCTATCAAATCCCTTTATATACATATGAAAAAGAAGTAGTACCAAATTTAGATACTGAGCAGGTTGAGCTTATTGAATCTCAGTTAAAGATGAAATTATATTGGGAGGCTGGGATTGATGTTTCTTATTTGAAGGAGCGAGAGAGTCGGTTTTGTCCTGTGGATTTGCTTGATTATATCTACGCCTTTCTACACTCACCCAACTACCGAGATAAATACAAAGAATTTCTTAAGATTGATTTCCCGCGCGTACCGTTTGATGTAGACCAATCAGAATTTTGGCGACTTGTTGAACTTGGGTCGCAGCTTCGCAAACTTCACCTAATGGAGGATATAGAAGACTCCCAGCTGACAGTAACCTACCCGCAAGCTGGCACCAACATTGTCGACAAGCCAACCAAGACCGGCGACAAAGTCTGGATCAACCAAACACAATACTTCGAAGGAGTCAGCAACCTAGCCTGGAACTTCTACATAGGCGGTTACCAACCAGCTCGTAAATGGCTCAAAGACCGCAAAGGTAGACAGCTAGACTACAACGACATCCAACACTACACAAAAATCTGCCACATATTAGAACAAACCCACCACCTAATGCAAAAAATAGATCAGTAACCATGTACAAATTAGAAAATGAAAAAATAGATAATGAGAAAAACCAAGAAAAGATACAATTTAGTTTATTTTCAAACAAGGATCTACGACTTACTTTTAATATGGTAAATGACCATAGAGGTGAGCATATTTATATTGAAGACAGAGATAACAGCCAATTATTTGTAAACAAACAAGAAGTAACAATTAACCATAGCTTAATCGAAGGAATGGCATCTAAAGCAGAAATTCATTCAAAAATAGATCATGTATCTTTGCATGCTAATTTTAATAATGATGAGAATTTCCGAAGAATCCACACCAAGTTCCAAGATAATACAGAACCAATTATCATAAAGTCAGCAGGTATCAAAGCTAATAGAATAAATTTATTTGGGGTAATAAGAAAGTATAAAGGAAATAATGAAGGAATCTTTATCATGCAAAAGTACACTTTAAAAATGCGTAAAGAAATGGTCAAAACTCAGAATAGAAAAATCAGAAAGTCCTTTCGTAAAGAGAGTGAACTACACGGCACAAAGAAAGAGCAAAAAGCGATACAAAAACTGTCACTTTTAGCTGACCCCATATACAATCCAGGATCATACTTGCAATGCCAGGAAGAAATCTATAAAAAGACTGGTTTTAGATACAATCCAGATTACGGAATAAAAATCATAGATATAAGTGATAAGCATTCTATAGTTATTTATAATAATATCTCTGAATCAACTTATCAAAGTTACATAGGAAATCTTAAATTAATACACCCCAAAATAGAAAACGGCATATACATGATCGGGTGTAGATATTTCTATAGAGAAAATATGTCGACAACTGTAATAGGAAGGTATTAATTAATCTCATTATAAAACTAGCATTGAATTGCCGAAGATTTATTTATTATTCTTGTAGTTCGGCTGCCTCAATAGCAATCATGGTCGCTAAATTCTTAGGTTTATGGAACTGCCTCCAATCTCTATCATCTCGAAATTTGTTTACTTCACAGATCAAACTTTGCAAAGAAAACATATCCACTACTATTAGAAAGATAATAGACCACTGTCAATCTACACCATTTTTCTTCCTCACTACTAGACCAGCCTTGAACTTTTCAAAACTACAGCTCAAATGTTTTTTTACCTTCTTATGCGTAGAAGGATCAGTAGCTTCTACCTCCAAAGCTAAATCATAAAAAATATAATTTTTATTTCTTTTTATCATAATCCGCCAGCTTCTTTATAGTCGGTTGAAGATTGAGCAACAGTTCATCAACTGACTTATTATTGATTTTTTTGGAATAATCAGATTTAACGTTATGCAACAATTTCTTGTCGCTCTTATTGGGGCATACTAGATTTTGATCGGAGCTGGTTTGTTGGTGGTTTTGATTTTTTTTGTCGTTCATAATTCGCCGCAATTAGTTTAACAATATCCCTAATCTACCAGCTTATGCAGCATCCTGTCAATCTATAGCACAAAACTCACTTATTACTTGGCATTAGTATACAATTATGGTATAATTTTACTAAATTAGTTATCGAAAAAAAGGAGTTACACTAATGCTAATTGATAATAACAACGGTAGTCTTCGTTTCGAGTCTTTCAAAGGTGAAAAATTGAAGAATAATGAGCTTGGAAGAGTTCTTGTTGGAGGCGAATACAGACCCGACGTAATCGCTAAAAAAATCTTTGATGTAATTGCCAAAGTTAATGGCAATTACGAAGAAGATGATTACAGATCATCTGTTCTAGATGAGACGCTTATAAGCGTCTCAACGGAACCCATCATATCGTGGCGCGGTACAGACGAGAATGCAACACCCCATGACTCTTATTACACAATAATAATAGTCTTAGAAATTAGTGAAGGTATGAAAAAGCCAAAAGCCGAAGATTTTGCAGGTGTGTATTTAGACAATGACTACACCACTCACAGTTTTGGTATCAAAGATACCTTTGTTGGTTATGAGTTAACCAAAATTTGGTAATAGTAATAAGACTATCCTACCAACTATTGAATTGAAGTTCTAAGATTATTTCTTGGGGCTTTTTTGTGGCAAAAAATTTAGTGCATATTTTCTCTCTCACAGAGAGAGCTTGACGATACGTGTTTTTTGAGCTTCTATATAAGCTACCAAATTATGTGGAGTATGCTCAAATGAGTGACAACCTTACAACCCAAAACCGAAAACTGCTTGCACTTCTCAAAACCGACCAGGTCCAACCAGTTACCACACTCGCAATCAAAGCATTTGGTTCGGTCAGTAGTTTTACCTGCAAAAATAAAAACGATTTTCTGTATGATAACTGGAGACAAATTGCTAAAGTAAACCGCAAGAAAATGCTCGAGAAATTACTTGATAACCTGCAAGTGGTAATACTACTCTCTTTCTTAGTTGGGCTAGTTACATCGGCAATACGAAATAACTGGGGATACGTTCCGTTGGTTATGTTAGCCTGCTTAGTAATATTTTCGATAGTTTGGGTAGCAATAACCTACCTCATTCTCTATCGAGAAGAAAAAAAGTTCAGCATGATTCTGAACCTGGCACTTAACGATTTCATAAAATAAGGGGTTGAAAGTTATAATTTTACGATGGTTCTAAGACAATGTCTTGGAGCTTTTTTGTTGTAAGACATATCTACCGCGGACTTATATCCAAACTAGAATAATAATTTCTGAATTCTTTCTCCAAGAAGGTTAGAGCATCTTTATAATCTACACCCTCTTCTCTTTCAATCTTTTCGGTCTTCAAAGCCAGCTTATAAAAATACAAGTGATCTATGCGATTAGAAAGAATTCTATATTCCTTGCCTTTGGAATACTGCGGGTCATTCTGTGTATAATTAATACTCAAAAATACGGTCGTTGCAATAACTGCAGTTCTTTTATTTCCATTATGTAATGGATGGTTTTTGATTATCGAATAAAAAATATAAGCAGCTTTAGAAAAAAGATCTGGATAGTTTTCTTGTCCATACATTTGTGCATTGCTTAATTCGAGTATAGAAGCAATTTTATCCTTATTTACCTGATCCATATCAGGAATATCTTCCACAATATCCTCTTCATTGACATACACCTCTTTAGCATACTGTATCAAAAACTCAACAATCTCCACAGTTAGATAAAAACTGACTTTACTTTTTGTCATGTTCAGCTAGTTTGTGAATAGATGGTTTAAGATCTTGAAGCAAGTTATCGATTAGCTTTTTGTTTTGTTTCGAATCTATAGAGGGTGGGAAAGCTTTTACGTTACCCATAGGTGTTGTTTTTTTGGAGGGTTGAGGTTGGTTTTGTGGGTTAGACTTAAGAATCTTGGAGGTCATAGACAGATTTAAAATAGGATTTTGATATGGTATATACCATACACTATTCTTATCAATTTTGCAAACGCTACTAAGAGGTTGACTATTGATATTCAATTATCAAATATTCAAATTTCTAATCAAACAAATAATTGCCATGTAAAAAAATTCCTTTTTCTAAAGAGCTATATTTCCAGAATCTTTTGACTATTTATGAACCGTTAGCTAGCTTATGAAGAATTCAATCTATGTCCACTTACTCCTACCACCTACCGCAACCATACCAATTCTACTTAGAAAAAGACCTCGTCAATACTGTCGTGGAGCTGGACACTTCCGAATGGGCTGCAGTTGAGCCGGGTGATATACTCCAGACTTCATCCGGGTTATTAGCCATCACTTCGGTGGTTAGATTTGGCTCTCTTGAGGAATTGCTCAATAGCGTTGGAGTCAGGGGCATCTTCCCCGACAAAGCCAACTATTCAGAAGCTCAAGAGTATTTCTCTACTCTCCATTCCCCTCAAGAGGTATCCACTTTCGGACTAATCGCCCTCGGTATAGAGAAAAAGAATTAAGTTTTGCGATGAGTATCAGACAAAATCTTGGAACTTTGATATTGACAAATTATGTATAGTAACATACGATATAGGAGTTGTATTCTAATATTGTATAATTACAGTTATTAGACGCCATTTCAGATAGGACTAGCCTACAGGTGATTCATACAGCTCGCAACCAGTGTTGCTATTTATAGATTTAATTTTTTTTCATTGAGAATACGGCCTCAACTTCACAGCCGTCATACAAATTCAGTGAACAAATATCGGCCACTCGTCGATCTTCCCTAATTCCTTGCATTATATAATGTGAGGATTTTACTTTGAGCAAAATACATTGACCAATCACCAAGAATCGGCTTAGCTAAATACGAACCATAGAGTAGGAGCAAATCTTTGACCAAACCAGATAACCCACAAGAATACTCTCTAGCACACCAGTTGATATCTCTAATCGGGCCCACATGGTCTACAGTCACTATAACGAAGGTGCGCAATCAGTAGCCAGCTGCAAATTCACAGTGACGACCATCAACTTAACAACTTCTATTCCAAATATTCTAAGCCTGTATATCGCCTTCAAGGTATTCTGGGATCAAAGCCCCAATAATAATTTTGGTAACCAGCAGGTCGAGAAAACATTCAATAATCTGGTAGAGCATATAACTCTATACCACCAAGGTGCGCGCGGATCAGTACCCTGGCAAGTCTTTATAGACCAAGTCAAAGACGAAGTCTCCGCTTAACATAATAGTGGCAGCTTATGCCACCTCCGCCCTCCTTCTACAATGTTGTGGGGGATTTTTTGTAAATTACTTATACTTGATCAGCCGAAACAATCCTTTAGCCGGCTTTACACACGATCTGGATATTTTTGAATCAGCTTCCAGACGCAACCATTCACAGTCATAGGGTGTAGAGATGGGTCTGTTTGCTCAACCATTTTGTTAAGCTGAGTCCATTGTAACCCTGAGGGTTCTACTCGAGCAGGTCAAAAATTATCGCATGAGTTTGGTCAGGGATTCTAGGTTTCATAAACCTAATTCATATCAACAGCAAAAATTTAAAGCGCTCGTGTGCAGAATCAAGGCAACAAAAAGCCCCTTCGTAATTACGTTGGGGTTGTTATCTGTTTTTACTTTATCTGACAAGTCTCTAGCAAACATTCAGCCGTTACAATTCCGTAAGCACTCCTTCAATAATATGATAATTATCAATTGGAACAAAAGATCTGCCTGGCATAAGAGTAATAACCAAATGGTTCTTGTACGTACCTTGTTCAAGTTTGTTGACTCGAAAGTCTTTCAACTCTTTAGTATGAAAAAGTCGCTGAGCGAGTTCACCCAAAGCATAGACATTATCTAGAGTGTAATCGTAAGTAAGCAAAACAAAGGTAACATACCTGAATTCAAAATCAAAAAACTTCTTGACTTCAATACCAGAAAATAAAAGTATTTTCTCATACTGTTGCCAAGCCATAACTTGGTTGGTGACAATATTTCCCGTTCCAGTGTCCACCCATCGCAATATATTAGATTTGCTTTGTTGTGAGTAATCTACCCTACCAATTACAGTAACACCGCTGGTAAGAAATAATAAATAATCCACTCCTTGATACTCATTGGGGAATTCGTTATGCGTTATTCTGTCAGAGTTTTCTGGGTTCCAGGAACTCATCATGTCGTTCCAATTTTGACTTCGCTGTGCCATCAATCACCTCAAATATGTTTTCTTACTTATCTATATAACATACAAAATATAATAAGTCAAATATCATTAGGTAGCCTTACATAAAATTTTAATAGGAACTATCTTAACCCCGAAAACCTTTCTATAACAAAATTAACTAAAGCATGTTTTAATATCTTCAACCGTTAGTTTATCTTGCTCGTTCAATTGTGCATTTGTATCCATCTCTCCATTCTCAAAATATATAGCAATAATTGCCTGAATCTCTAGGAGTCCTTTGGTGCTTATACCAACAAAACAGAATGATTCAATCAGTTGATGCTTCGTCACTGATACTCTCTGAAGCAAATTGAGCAATAGCCTCTTCTTCAAACTCACCTGGATAATATTGTGTAAGTCTTCGCCGGTTTGAGGATGTCTCTCGTTGATACTTCGAAGTAAGTCAAAATTATCGCATAAGCTCGCCCTGTCTTCGTTGATTGATTAGCATTAAGACACATACATATAAAAGAAAAATAAAAAACCCCTGTCAAAATCTCGACAAGGGCAGGTATACCGACCAAGTGGTCTGATAAATTATTCTTTGGTAAGCATATACTTCTCCATATTGTCTTGAGTACCGCATAAGCCCATACCCAACCAAGTCAGAAGCCGCTTACTCCGAAAATTATCTGGTTTCACAAGTGCGTAGATATTAGTAAAGCCAATTGTTTGTAGCTCACCAACAAACGCAGTCAAAGCATTCGTCATATATCCCTTATGATAAGGATTAGACCAGTATCCGAGCTCAGCTGAATACTCGCTTTGCTGGCGAACCTCAACTGCCCCCACTAATCTCTCACCTTCCAGCATTAGAAACACAATATTTTGCCCTCTCGACTGCCACTGAGCTACAAAATGATCAAGCCATTCTTGCGCATCTTGGCGAGTATATTTGGGCTCTTGTCCAGTCCGCTCAGCAATAAACGGAAGGTCTTTGAACATCACCGAGTAATTCGGCTCACTCCGGCATATATGGGTAACCTGGTCGGCAAGATTCACAAAGTAATTAAGTGTATTCAGCGGAACAATTTCACACTTCTTGTCAGAAGGGTAATGTCGAAACACAATTGAATTCAGCTCAAAGAGCCGATGGTTAATATTCATAAAATGATCACCTTAAGCAAAAATATAATAATTCGAATAGCAATAAGTGCTAATCCAGCCTACCACAAATTCCATTAATTGGCAATATTTTAAATAACAAGTTTTACCATCAATACCGCAAAAGGCTTGACATATTTAAAAAGAGAGGCTTAATTTATCTTAAATAAGAGGATAGGAGTTCGTATTTTGAACAAATTACCATCAGCAAACTTGAACAAAACTCAGTACATTATCGACTCAGGGACAACCGAAAATGATCTTTGGGGCGAGTTTAAAATGTCAAATCTGCACGACCCACTATTTAATATAGTAGAGCATAATGAATTTTTACAAACCCAAGATGATTGCGGCGCACCATGTATTCCTTTGGTAAAATATGAAGAACTAAAGTCAAAACTACTCAATAGCTGCAAAGGTTACGAACAATTTTTACAGACATACTTAGAAGAGAGGGTTAGTCAGTATGAATCGCCTCGCAAAGTCGCAAGTCAAATCGCGCTTCGAGGTAGCGCCTACTATGAAAGCTTTGTCATTGGAAATGTGTCAAGTGACAAAAAAATAGATGTTCTTAAAAACTTAAAGGTCGATATTGATTTCTATAACATTTGCCAACAAAGTCGCAAAGATATACCCAAAGAATTTGTTCTAATGGTCATCGACCATATTAAGAACATTTTATTTAAAGTAATGTACGGTCTAGTAACAGAAGGTATAGAATTCAAAAACTTCAACATCAATGATTGGTATTACCTAGACAGCTTAGCTAAATCTTTATGGGAAGGGTATGCACGGGTATTATTTGAAGCAAATGGAAAAATTACAGGCTCATTAGATTTTACTAGATTGATTAGTTTATTTAGCGAATTAAAAATCACTGGAAAAATTAAAGAACTAGACAGTCCAAAAAACCTGCTGAGGTTTGCCAGATCAGCTGAGCTAGCAAACATCGACTATACTTGCTGCGCCTCACTTCTGTACGGAGGAATAGAAATTCCATATGCACTACATGGATATAATTCTGCGTTTAATCTAAAAATAAACGCTAAGACGCTACCGGTAGTATTTTCAACAAATCGAGTTCACAAAGGTATTATTGATAGTAAGATTATTGATTGCAACGGTGTTATAAACAAAAACCAGTTACACAATATCATACCTTCAGAGTTAATAAATAAAATATCTAATGAAGACCAAATCTTAATTGTAGATAACAACATCACCACAGGTTATTCTGTGAAAATTGTCCGGAATACTTTGGAACAAATTTTTTCCAAAGTGTATATCGGCGTACCTGAAATATATTTTGGAGAAATAAAGAAAATTTCTGAAAGAAATCCTGGTTTTGAGGACAAAGATATTTTCGTATCTGGGGAAGATTTAGCCATTAGACCTATTGATAAATACGTAACGTGTTTTGGGGTAAAAGATAGCAGTAAGGTTGTAAATCGCATAATGTTTCTGCTAAAAAATAAAAACTATCAACAAATTGTTGGTTATGATTTTGACGATACCATTGCAGAAACAGGTTATCTTCACGGAGAAGCCTGGGATTATTCTCTCAAAAAAGTTGGCTTTAATCACCTAAGTGTTAGTGACCTACCCAGCAACTCTGGAATGACCAATTACAACGCCGGATTAAACATTTACAATTGGCTAATAGAAAATAAATGCGAACTTAGCATGCCTGCAGATAATTTTGCGAAACAACTTGTGAAGTTAAAATTTGAGTATCTTATGGCTTATGACATGAATAAAATCCCTATTATTGCATCAACTGTTAATAAAATAATAGCAGATTCTGTTATCGACACCCAAATAATTGTCACAAATAATAACTTAGAATTTATTGTATACTTCCTCAAGCAAAGGAACTTGTTACAATATTTTTCTTACATAATATGTGCAGATTATGGACTCAGAGTCAATGGTGGAGAGAAAATCAAGCTTACTGGCAACGCTAAACCTAGTATAGACGCTTATACCGAAGCTCGTAAGTACTTTAAATTGCCTCCCATTAGAGAGTTTTACGGAGACAGCAAACTCACAGATAAAGTATTTGCCGAAAGGATAGGTGCAAAATTCCACTTGGTTTAAAACTCTTATTTTTGCCTGTATACAAATATACAGGCAATATTCTTGCAAAATAATAATTTTTGAAGTAGTAATCTCTTATGAATCATAAAATACTTGTCGTCGGACCCACTTTTTTGGATATTCAAGTGTTTCTCAAAAATATTCATAAGGGCTCTATCAAAAATAGCTTTAGCATCGGAGGAAAAGGTTATAATATTGCCAGAAATCTTACTGCTTTCAACATCCAAGTTGACCTCGCCACAATGTACGGAAGTGATGATACTGGAGAATACATTGCTAAACAACTAGCAACTTCTGGAATAGGCTTACTACCTGAGAACAAATTAGAGGCCTCTGGTGGGGTTTTTGTTGGTGTGCATGACTCGTCTGGCAATAGTATCCTTGATAAAGCAGACACCTCGATGTTTCCACTTCAAAAACTATCCACCTCTTTGGAAAGCTATACCGAAATAATTGTACTTAGCTCCACCAATACGAAGATACTAAACTACATCAAAAGTCAAAAATCAAAGTTCAGCTTCACTCTATGCCTAGAATTTTCAGGAAAAAAAACTATCAACCATATCATGCCTTATTTAGACATGTTTGATTTTATCATAGCTAACAAAGAAGAAACTGAGGCACTTCTACAAATCTCCACAGAACAAACCAGCCTCACAGCTTCTATCAACGCTTTTAGTCAGCTAAACAAATGTATATTGATTACCACAATAGATAAAGATGGAATAATAGTAAGTAAGAATGGCGAATCATTTACACACCCTATTCATAAACTACAAGAATCTCTTGTCTCAACAGTTGGCGCCGGGGACTCAGTAACAGCGTCGATAGTTGCTCTTCACTATCACCTCAACTACACACTCGATAATGCAAGCCAAAAAGCTATGGAGATGGCAGCCTACATGGTGCGTCAACCAGAACCTTATTTTACCTCCCTACCAACCCAAGTAACTTTTTAATACCAACATGACTTTCGCCAAACACACCACAACCTCCCTTCAGGCGGTACAAGATACATTCAACCACACTCATAATTTTGCACCTCTTACATCAGATATTAACAGAATTTACTTTGTAGGTAGTGGATCCTCGTACTCACAATCTATATATGGAGCACAATTAACTAGGAAATTTTTAGGCATAGAGGCTATTTACACTAATCCTTACTCTTTTGTTAAATACGATAATATCACATCGCATGATTTAGTTATTCACCTATCACAAGAAGCAAAACGTAACGACAACAGGTGCCCGTTACTGCACGCAAAAAGGAAAGGGGCACGCACAATACTTTTCACTTCCAAAACAACAGATCTATATAACATTACCGATGAGGTGTATTGGTTTGCTCCTGAAATAGAAAAAATTCTTGTTGCCTCCATGAGTTATGCATCTGGTTATGCGGCCCTGCTAAAATGGATAACTTTCCAATGCACACATAAAGACAACCCTGTGCCTCATATAGATTACAAAGTAATATCCGATGTAATGAGCACAAGACTGAGTCAGAAGTTCCAAGTAACACCAGAATTCACTTGTTTTCTATATGCTGGTTTTGCTCAATCTGTCGCAGTTGAAGGAGCTCTTAAAATCAACGAATGTTTACTTATAGATAGCGAATCATATGAACTCAAACATTACTCACATGGAAAACATTTTGTAAGCTACAATAAGCCTCGATCCTACGTTGTTCTAGAGCATATTACAGATTCTGAGCTAGTCGACCTCTACAAAGATACTATTTTCGAACCTCACCACAACATCACCAGAATAGCAAGTTCTTTATCCCCAGAGCTCGCAGTATTCGAATGGCTAAGTGGTATGCTCAAATACACAGTAGATGGAATGCAGTCCGTACATCTAACACTAGACAAAATCCCAGTGAGAGATTCTATACGCAGACCTCATCAATACAAATACTAAAACCAGATCTATTTTACTCGTCTTTTGATCACCACCTCCACCTCATTGTCCTCCAAGTTAGTCAAGCTAAAACACCATGGAGATCTTGTGTCTCCAGCGGCACAATTAGACTCATCCATACCCAACACTTCGTTGGCACCTACCGCCCCCGCGATATTGATAATGATCTCACTCTCCATATCCGAACCTCCAAGCAGCTTAGCAAACTCCGTCCCTAAATCTTGAGCTGTGTGAATGTCTCGCCTATAATTAATAGTGTAGATATCCTCAGAATACTGAGCTTCAAAACCTTCCATATTCGATTCGTAAACTACCATATTATTTTCTGATGCAGATACTTGTTGCTCTGAAGCACTACTATTGGCAAAGTAACCAACTACCCCAATAGTAAATAGTCCTAGCGAAATTGCTGCTGATACTTGTTTGATCATATTTTTTTGTTTTTGTTATTCCGTTATTCAAAGTATACACCAGTTACACGAAATTGACAAAACATCAGTGGTGCTAAAGTAATTTTGCAAAAAAAATAACCACCTTGAGCAAGTAAAGTGGCTAAATAAGTAAAAAGCAGAATGTTAAAATCAAGATTGATAAAGCACAACGACAGTAGCAAAAGTGAGCACACACGACACCGCCGCCAATGCAAAACCTATAAGTAAGTGTTTGTTATAATGTACACCAAAAAATTCGAGCATTAATTTTTTAATAATATCCATTCATCTATAAATATCAATATAGCGTATTTGAAGAATTTTCACAAGTTAGATATCCAGGATGAGTTCAGACACCCACTGCTTTATCTTATCTAGCCAAGTATCTTGCAGCGGATCTACTGTTGCAGCTGGTACCGTAATTGCTTCACTCTCTCCACACCTTACACGCCCATCTGCACCAGTGATATACTCGCCGCACAATCTCAACCTATTACCCTCAATCTCTTGACCGTTCTGGCTGTAGCTAAATGGCTCAGCAACCTCTCGAAGTATACGCAGATTATCATCTACATCATTTTCGGGGAAACGGGCACTAAGGATAGCTAATGCGCCACTCACAGCCGGGGCAGACATAGAGGTACCCGTCATAAGAGCATACTGATTATCAGGAGCGCTCGAACCGATACGCGAACCAGGGGCGTAGATATCTACAGTTGCGTGACGATTCGAACCAGGGTGCAGCCTACCATCATCCAGAACGTTTCCCACACTCACCGCACTCGTGATACATGCTGGCATTGCCACCCCATAGAGACCACTATTTCCGGCAGCCACCACCGAAGCCACGCCAAGATCTTTGAGATTAGTAATAGCCGCTGTCATATCTCGGAAGAACCTATCGCACTCCCCAGCCGTGGCCTGAACCGAACCAACGCTCAAATTAATCGCAGCTAAGTTAGACGGAGCCTGGCCACGCTGCTGCATAACTTTAACAAGTGCCAAATAGCTCATTGCTTCCAGCTGATCCGACTGAAAACTCACAATACACGGAGCTGGTCTCTCACCGCACCCTTGAGCCCCAGGAGCGTCGACTCGGCTAAACACCTGAATAGCGAGCAAATCCGCACCACGCGCAACACCGTTGAACTGAGGGCTCTGCAAAACCGGCGAACGCGAAGCTATCTCCTCATTACTCCCTGCGGCAATTCCAGCCACATGAGTGCCATGGCCACACCCAGGAAGATCGCAAGGCTCTGCTGCCCCCACTCCTTGCTGCACTTCTGCCTCATCGGGGCACAAACTAGTAGCAAAACGGCTATTAGTCGAAAAACAGGCCTCCATCACCACCCGGCCTTGCAAAAACTCATGATCCCTATCAACACCGGTATCCAAAATCGCGATCATTTGATCAGCACCTGTTCCACTTGCACCACTATTCCAGCTCGTTGTGGCGCCGATTATCGGGTTACTCGAATCAAGTGAGGGAGTCATCAAGCCATCTATCTCAATGCTAAACTCAGGTGGGGTTTTTTGAAAAATAGCGCTCAGCTCAGACTCGCTCTCAACCTCAACAGTCAGCAGCGGTGAAAGCTGGCTCATCTCAACTTGTTCTCTACTCAAGCCAAGTAGCTCCATAAGCTGCCTCTGCTCAGTCTCATACAGGTACGGTAGCTCAAACCCCTCACCCATCATTGCATCTTCTCCAGAACTGCTTTGGGCAAATTCTTGTAGCTTACTTACCTGCCCCTCTCCACTGGGATCAAGGTTAATCAGCATTCTTAAACTTCCATTATCTTGAAGATTATGCAGTATCTGCTCGTAAGTAATCACACTCTGGGGAGGCGGTGCTGTCTCTTGACCAAAAACCGGCATCGAGGCGAGCACAGAAACAAAAAGACCAATTAGTGAAAACAGGGCGACAAAGCGCGTAAAATAAATATGTAATATAGTTGCAAACAAAATAGTTAGACCTCAATTACAGTTGTATTAAACCACAAAAAATTACCCTCTAACCATAGCGTATCAATTATCGAGCAGATAAAAATACACACAAACACAACTCGGGTTGTGAATGATAAATTGGGCAAAAATGCGGTAAACTAAAGAAAGTAATCCAGGTTAATGTATAAAGTATCGGTAACCTAAAGTTTAAGTAGATTCTTGTCAAGGGAATGTCGAAGAAGCAGGGTACTAGATCAATATTATCGACCGAACCATACGGGTCTTTCCTGTTTCAGTTGAATCTCTCGGCGCGCAGACAACAAAAAAGCCCATTTACAAATTATAAATAGACTTGAAGACCAACTCACAAAAGTAAATTGTTAGGTAGCTACTGGTAGCTTGGGAGCATTAATTCGCTCCCCGTCACCACACACACTAAAAACAATTGATTCTTCATCAACGAACAATGCCGGGTAAAGACCTTCAACGTCTTCACAAGATACCCTTATATCTTCAATCGATTCCAACTCTCTACGCAGTGATTTGTAGTATAGATCTGTAACCATAACTACAACAATTAAATTTTGATCTTGCCTTGCCTGTTCACAAGCTTGAACCCAATCATTCGCTATAATAGTGCCACCATTACGTTGAACAGTTCCATATCTAACTTCTGATGTACTTGGAATAGCGGCTATTGCAGACTGAATCTTTACGTGAATACTTTTCATTATTGTCCTCTATTACTTGACCAGCTCGTATTTTGCCATAAAAAATAGTAATTGTCAAATAAACTATCAAGGCGACAAAAAAAGTCGCTTTATTATTAAAAAGCAACTCATAATTATGTTTTTACAGAACTAGATTTCTTCAAAATTAGCCATCTTATCGAGAGACTTTCTCTTCGAAGATCGACAATAAGGCAACCAACAAAAAACTATAAAGCCTGTCATAAGTAAAAACTGTACAATAATTTTCGCTTGCGCACCATATCGGAACAACAAAAGTACCAAGTGAATATCTACGACTAAGAGAATCCCCAGGTTAACAAGCGAAAGAAAATAGGACTTAATACTCTGGAGATAATTCATTATATTCTCAATGAATCTCCGTTGTTTAACTAGCCGAATCTCAACATGTTTTACAACGATCTTTACAGTAATGAGTACGGATTTTAGTAATATTAACTTCTGTTTCTTTGGCTTAATTTTTCCTGATATATTAGCCATTTTAAGACGCCTCTTGTATCTTAACTATGACACTCTAATTATCTTTAAGCAATCTGTCAAAGCAGATTATTAAGGCAAACAAAACAAAAAACAAAATATTTCACATACCAAACAATAGTCAACTTGTACATGGCTTAAATAAAGCAAATGAAGGTGTTTGACATATTTCGCTCCAAAGCCTATTATTACTAATAGATTATTTTCAACAAGAGGAATTAGAAATTGATAGAATTAATATTTTATCAACAAAAATATCCGTTTCTGTGACATTTGTTCCAAACAAAATGCCAAGAAACTGCCCAAATTAATCTAGAAACTAGGAACTGATATGTTATTATCGCGACCGCTTAACTTTACAAATTTAGCTGAAATCCAAACTAAAAAAATCGCTACTGGAATTCTTGCAAATCCTTGGTGTTAGCAAACTGAAATACGCTAATACACCTTTTAATCTCGCAAGAGATATTTGAAAAAACGGAGGTATTCCTTCACACCCCCACTCAGCTTTGCTTTGTGGGGATATTACTTATTTAAGAATTTTTTGCAAAAGAAAATACCTCGGTTAACGTGCGCGAGGTAGAATTGCTTTACCTTCGAACTTGGATAGATACGAAAACTAAAACAATTTTTAGAGGAGAATTCAACTCACAACCTATTTAATAAATTTTTTAAGAGTAATTTATTTAATAGAATTTATAAGAAGAATCTTATTATTATAGAGTCATTTTTGTTTGATTGTCAAGCTAACCTTTATAACTAAAAAAAATACCCTTTACAAAATACCCCCAGGGGTATATACTGTACTACATATGGACTTCCTTCGCAAATATAAAAGTTACATTATTTTAGCACTCATCTTAGCCGGTGTATTTACCGCTTACCAAGCAGGTCTCAAAGACATCTTGACCCTCGAAAACCTCAAAGACAATCAGGAGAGTTTATCCAATATTCGAGACGACAATTACCTATTGTTTGTATTAGGATATATCCTGATCTATATCGTTAGTGTTGCCTTCTCCCTCCCAGGAGCCACTATCCTCACTCTAGCAGGAGGGTTATTATTTGGGCTTGTTGGAACTATATTTGTAATCATCGGGGCTACAATTGGGGCCACTCTAACCTCTATTCTGACAAGATCACTGTTTCGCACCTCTCTAGAGAAAAAATTCTCAAAGCAACTCACTCAATTCAATGAAAAACTCCAAGCCAACGAAACTGGATATTTACTCACACTTAGATTACTGCCAATATTCCCATTTTTCTTGATTAATATCTTAGCAGGGCTATCTAGAACTAAGCTTACAACTTTTGCTTGGACTACAGCACTCGGGATTATCCCAGGGACATTTGCCTACATCAATGCAGGAACACAATTATCAAGCATAGAGAAAACCAGTGACATCCTCTCCCCTGGCCTCATTGGCGCCTTCGTATTACTAGCCGTCATCAGCCTAGCACCAGGGTACATCAAGAAATTCTTAGATAAACGCCAAAAATCCGCCTAAAAAAATACCGCTCATACATGATAAGCAGTATTATTGCAGTTGAGAAATATCGCAATTTATCCATAAAAGTTCTTTGCGAAATCTTGAATCAAAGATAAGTCATTAATTGGCTTACAACTTATCATTCTACTACGATCTGCAAAGATATCAATAACCTCAGCATCCTGTGAAGAAATTGAGTTAAATTCAGTCGTAGAGAATCTTGACAAGGCATCAATCAACCCGTCTTTATTGTTTGGCAAAACAAATTGCCCACCTATAGATCTCGTATTCAACCACATAACAATACGGCGTAGTACCTTTTGGGAATCAAAGTACGATTGATTCTTATTATCAAAACCAAGAGTAAGATTAAGGCAAGTCTCACTATACAATTTTAAATGGTTAAGATAGCATATTAACCCTCGAAAAATCGTCTTTTGAGGCTCAACATCATCAAACATAAGATGGCAATATTGAATTTCATTTTCGGTTTCGAATTTCAATATTGATAGCTTTGAACCTTCTTCTATAGTAACAGTATAAGTTAAGTCTAATATCATTTATAAAACATTTCATATAGACAACTTATATAGTATAACACATATTAAATATATTGTCAATAGTAATTTTCTAGAGAACTGCATTCGTAAACTGTACTCCAAAAGCTTTACACCAGATCACCACCGCATAGTCATGTTTTGCAAATTCGGCAGCTGTCACTTCGAACGCTTGTTTACCTTCGAATTGATTCAACGGACCTAATTCCAAAAATGTATCTTCATTTGTGTCCACACCCCCAATTGAGCCACCCAGCTCCTGCTCGCTAACAAGCCACACAAACAAGTCCGGCCCACTATCAACTCGAAAATCATCTTGCAACTCCACAATAACATTATCCCCGTCTTTGAAGACTGCCACCTCTCCATCGCCGCTATGAAGCCTATCAAGTTCCACAAAACTACCCCTTGTGATTTCAAGAAGGGTGCTCGTACTTTGAGTTAATTCAACCTGTCTTGTCTCAGCAGAATTACGCTCTTGCTTCGCAGTATTAAGAGTGCCAAAATACCACCAACTCCCTAAAAGAGCAATAATTACGAGCCCAACCAAACCGTACAATACTTTTTTTGACATATGATTATATTCTATGCATCAAAATCATTTCTAGCAACAAAAAAGTGTAGTCGTATCACAACCACACTTATAAATCATGTTTTTAAGATAGAATTGTACAACATTGCTGTAACAAATCCATCATCGACTTTCTTTTGAAGTTACGCAGGTCTTCTGAGTCACCATCCAAGGTATTCATACGAAGGTCATCCCAACCAAAAATCCCAATCATTCTAAAATAGACCAGTGCTGCCCGCCGCTTTTTGTCATACTTTTTAAGTTCATCGCAGACTCTCTTATTATTACAAGGGTAATCTCCAGCGAGGATAGTTTTGAGAGCGTCTCTTGCAGCCTCCACGTCCTCAATAGTATTTCCTTTTACTAATCTCCAATCCTCACCACGCACCAAGTCGTAGAGTAGGCCACCTGGGCGAGTTTTCAGATCTAGTTTTGTGAGATACAACACGCCATTATCTCCATACCGTATATATCTCGGAATAATATTCCCATGACAAATGTTATTACTACCGGCTATCTCAAAAAGAATATTTTTAACCTCATCGAGATTACGCAGCTCATTTGGATAGAGATTGAGCAAACTCTCCGACCAAGAAGTTAGAGACTTCTCAATCCATTGCTGACAAGCCTCTGCAGGAGATTCTGCATAGAGAATACCAGCAACCTCAGTCTCTGCAATCAAAAAATCCAAAAATTCGTGATAGTCACAAATAAAATCAAGAATCTTACTCTTTAACTCTGAAAAATTATTTTTAGTCGAGTGTGGTAAATACTTAGTCAAAAGCAAACCTTCTTGATTTAGCTCAACTCTCGAAAAATCAGATTTGATATGAGCTGAAAATTCTTCTATATGTTGGTACAAGATCGCTTCCAGTTTAGTAAAATTGTCATACTTACAAAAGAATTCGTGCCCATCAGGATCGATTATTTTAGTAATATGCTTATAATCCCGAATGCTCTCGATTTTATATCCTTGTGGAAATCGAGCAGAAAGAGAATTAATTATCGTCGAAGGAAGAGTAACCATAGCTATTCTATATAATACAACTCTTAAAACATATCAGAATAGCACACTAATGTCAAAAAAATAGCAGCTCAAGAGAATCAAGCTGCATATAACACGAATTCGATACTAATCAACAATGGTTACGGTATATTTGGTATTTCTTTGAGATCTGAAACCAGATCAAGCTTAGAGAGTATCCATATCAAATACCAAGTAAAATCAATCTCATGAAGTCTAAGACCGTGCCGAGGACTGCTCTGGTGAGCATGATGGTTATTATGCCACCCTTCACCAAAAGCTAAAGCTGCTACCAACCAGTTGTTACAGCTATTATCGTCAGTCTGAAAGGTTCGATAACCCCACATATGGGTTGCAGAATTTACTAGCCAAGTAATGTGATACACGACCACAACTCTTGCAAACAAACCCCAACACACCATGCTCCAACCACCGATAGCCAAGAAAATCAATCCCAGAACAACCTGCATGAGAATATAGATATAGTCATTAGATAAAAACGCAAGCAGTTTATCTTTTTTCAAATTAGCAATAACTCTTTTTTCTAGATCCAGAAGATCAAACTTTTTGAAAAGCCAGCCCATATGAGACCACCAAAAACCCAAATTACTATTATGCATATCAGAATCTTGATCGGAGTATTGGTGATGCCTTTTATGCCCAGACACCCAAGCGGTAACAGGTCCTTGAATTGCCAGAGAACCACCTATGAGAGCAATAGTGCGCACAGTTGGGTGAGCTTCGAAGGCTTTGTGAGTCTCCATCCGGTGATAACCAAAGGTAATCCCAAGTATTGTATAAACACAGAAGAAGGCAAATACAACTAGATTCAACCAAGAAAAATTCCTTGGAAGAAGCACCGGCAAGCTAAACACGTGCAACAGTAAGATCGCAATAAGCGTGCCCCACTTAACATTATCAAACATTTTATTATTCTATTGTAAGAGTATTATAATTTTAGGCGAATAGAACTAGGAAGTCAAAAAGAAAATAATTGACATATTGTAATTATCGTGTTCTAATTTGCCAGTCTTATACTACAGTAAAATAAATGGGTTTAAAGAACACGATATGTGCTTTGCTATTGTCATTGGTGATGACACCCCTCACACCTACTCCAGTGAAAGCACAGTCAGTGCATATAGCTATATGCAAAGGAGTATACAAAACCTTCCAATTAGAAGATCTACCCCCAGTCTACAATAGAAAAGATTATTTGGATCTTTCGTATTTAATAACTGATGTGGACTTAGAAAACTCGAAAGCCATAGTCTTTATCAAAGCCGAAAGTAAAGTTTATTTATTGGGCTACAGTGAGACTATAAATACAATAGAAACCAACCCCAACAAAGCATTTTTTGAGTATATATTACCGATCGAGGAATATGTTGGAGGCTTACAAATAGGTGGCCATAATGATCCAGATTATAGTAAGTGCTTCCCTCAAGAAAAGTATTTTCTCAATATTAAAGCGGGAGAATTTACCAAAAAAATTACAATTATTCTAATGAATAACAATCATAGCTACTTCAAACAATAAGAATCTCAAAATAAAATTGTAAGAGCAATTAACAAGCACGAAAACAAAACGTGCTTTTTTATTTTCTAAAAAATAAAGCAATGCTTGCCCATCAGCAAAACTGAAACGAAATAAAAAGATCTCAGCACTTACTAGTGGAGATCATAATTTGGCACCCTAACTATAACTCGCAATATTAGTTATATTTTTGGAAGCAAACTTCTGCCAACCAAACTCAGGATTAGCTTGATAAACAGAGCCGTTATGCCCAACAATTAGTTGCGATCCTTCAGTTCTAGATTCTTCACTAATGCGTTCAGTGAGTGAAGTTAAGAACTTAATTTGATTTTGAAAAACATTATTTAGATCAACAACCACTCTTTCACCCTCTTTATTTCGTGCTGAAATATTTAGCCGAACGTCTATAACCAAAGATCCATCACCCTTAAGCGCTGTCTGTATAATCGTAATTGGGTACTTGGATTGCCTGTTTAAAACAAGTACTTGATTATTATTGTGAGAAACTCCTGTTAAAAAAATCAAAGCTAAATAAATATCTGCTACTAAGCCACCCACGTTACCACCTATATATTCTAGAACTTACACTATATAAGAAACATAGAAAACTCATAATGTCAAAATAATATAAGAATCGGTCTAGTAATTATTCCATAGATCTATCTATACTCATTCTACACAAGAATAGCGTAATATTCTGTAATGTCCTTTTTATCTGTTTTTTTTGGATACTAACCCTCTACTATCACTATAGTAGGCTAATTGAATCGAGACAACAGAAAAACCCCTTTCGGGGTCAAGCTTTTAGAACAATGTTTCAACTAGATTATTTTACGATCTTAGTCACAACACCAGCTCCAATTGTGCGTCCACCTTCGCGAACCGCAAACTTCATTCCATCTTCCATTGCGATAGGCTTCTCAAGAACAACTTTGATGTTAATATCAGAGTCTCCAGGAAGAGCCATTTGCTTTCCAGCATCAGCAAATTGTACGGTTCCAGTTACATCAGTAGTACGAATGTAGAACTGAGGCTTGTAACCTGGAAGTACTGGAGTGTGACGTCCACCTTCTTCCTTGGTTAGTACGTATAGAGTTGCTTCAAACTCAGTGTGAGGTTTGATTGATCCTGGTTTTGCAAGGACTTGTCCACGCTCAACTTGATCTTTGTTGATACCACGGATAAGAACACCTGCGTTATCTCCAGCCATACCCTTGTCGAGCTGCTTGTTGAACATTTCAATTCCAGTAACAACAGTAGTCTGAGTGTCAGTAAGACCAACAATCTCTACTTCGTCATTAAGATTAAGAGTTCCACGCTCGATACGACCAGTAGTTACTGTTCCACGACCTGTGATTGTGAATACATCTTCAATCGCCATCAAGAAAGGCTTATCTGCTTCGCGAACTGGGTCTTCGATGTAAGTGTCTAGAGTGTTAAGAAGCTCATCAATCTTTGCAGAATAATCAGCATCACCTTCTAGAGCCTTCAATGCTGAACCATGTACGATTGGAGTAGATGCTCCATCAAAACCGTACTTAGTAAGCAAATCTTTGATCTCCTCTTCAACTAGCATCAACATTTCTTCGTCATCTACCATGTCGCACTTGTTCAAAAATACAACAATCTTTGGTACTCCAACTTGGCGAGCTAACAAAATGTGCT
This sequence comes from uncultured Patescibacteria group bacterium, assembly GCA_938041505.1. Classification (GTDB taxonomy): domain Bacteria; phylum Patescibacteriota; class JACMRA01; order JACMRA01; family JACMRA01; genus CALITC01. The sequence goes on from CALITC010000006.1 coordinate 24,656, forward strand.
CACGAGTCTGAGGCATAGGACCATCAGTGGCTGCTACTACTAAGATTGCAGCATCCATCTGGGCAGCACCGGTAATCATGTTCTTAACGTAATCAGCGTGACCTGGGCAGTCAACGTGAGCGTAGTGTCGCCCAGCAGTCTCATACTCAACGTGCGCTGTGTTAATAGTGATTCCACGAGCCTTTTCCTCAGGAGCTGAATCAATATCTTCAAACTTTCTTTCTTTTGCATTTCCAGACTTTGCACTGTGATCAACGATCGCAGCAGTCAAGGTCGTCTTACCATGGTCAACGTGTCCGATGGTACCAATATTCATGTGTACTTTACTTCTATCAAAATCAGCCATATATATAATTATTTACAATATTTTTAACTACTCTAGTAAAAATCAAAAAGGAGATTATGTCAAATAAACCTAGAAAAGTACTACTAGATGTAGTAACAACAAAAAAAACTTCACTTACTCGTAAGTGAAGTTTGATAGGAAAAGACAATGCTTACTTTGCAAGCAGGTATTAAAGTATTATATACTAATTATGGAATAGTAATCTTTAAGAGCTTTACTAATTGCTATGGTTTCTTGTAAAAAAATACCAAAGTCATCTCCATAATAAGCTTTAGCATACTCTTCCACATTAGTGACAAGTAAAGCACGTGCCTCTTGGAAATAAGTAGAACACTCATAACAAATTAGAGTGCGCTCTAATGACTTATTTTCATAAAGAGAGTCCAGGTCAAGCAGGTCTTTTACCAAAATCCCGATGGCCATGATAAGCAGTAAGATTGCTTTATCTTTTTTGGTACAAGTATTCTTAGAGATAACTTTATAATCGTATTCCAGAAATTCATCCAACGAAACGATTAATCTAGTTATACACACTTGAAACCGTTGCCTCTTTTGAAGGGTAATAACCCTGCTTTCTTTCTTTGAGAAAGGTAACTCTGCAAGAACAGAATCAATTAATCCTTTTGGTCTCATTGCGCTTTATATAGAACCTCAACAATTTAGTTTGATTATAAATCAAAAGTATGTTATTGTCAATAATATTGACAGCAATTATTAATACACCCATTTAAGTAGTATTAATCTATGAAAAAAATTGGAAGTATTCTCACCTCACGGCCTCAGAACAAAACCTTGCAAACAATCTACTTCCAGCACTTGTGCAACAAGGCTTTTATAGAATCCCTTGCAGAGCTACATTTACCCTCCGATATGCTAGAGATATTACCTAAACAAAAAGATACTCAAATTACTATTCATCTTCAATCTACGAACAAGCTGCTCCTGACCCACCTTCGAACCAATGCTATGGAACTCCAAGAGATGACTTTGACTAAAGTTCAAGAAATTGTTTCCACCAAAATCAAAAACGTCGAACTTAAGTTTCGTATCGTATAACCACCTTCCCATGTTCACTAAACACAATATCAATCAACTAACGTTAGCTACTTCAATCCTTAGCTTCATCACTGCCTTCGTAATCGCTGGCCAGGTAACATCTTGGGAAGTTCGTATAGTATGCTTTGCACTTGTGGTGATCTCACTTCATTATGTACTCAATTTAGTTCACATTGGCACCCATAATCTACTCTCAAAAAACCGACGAATCAATTCCATCTTAAGTAATGTGGCAGCGTTTTTTGGTGGTATAACCTTTGCTGCTTTCCGTACAACTCACCTTCTTCATCACAGATTTACCTCCGAAGAGGATAAAGATCCAGACTTATATATTACCAAAAGCGGCCCAATCTGGAGTATACCATTCAAAATACTCTATCACGACGTCTTTTTTTGGAGGCAAGGATTATGGAAACAAAACAGTGGTTGGCAAAGTTACTTAATAACAAGAATTTTACAAATTACACTAATTAGCACTTTATTCTTCTCTTCATATAGACTGATTTGGGTCTATTATTGGCTTGTTCCGATGCTGATACTTGGCCTTCTCAACGGAATGTTTTTGTTTTATTTCCCTCACTATTCTACCAAGTTAGAACGCAAATGGAGAGCCAAACCAACTCCATATAATTATATCCCCAGAACCTTGATTGATATTTCAAGAATCTACCACGAAAGACACCATGACAAAATCAACAACAACCAAAACTATTACCCAATAATTGCAAGCTTGAACCACTTCATAATTAACAAGAATTTCAACTACTCCCTCCATCTGAAATACACCGATATTTCAAAAAATAGTTAACAACCTCTCCTCTCTCGAGAGTATTTTTTTTGATAAAATAAGTATTTTATAGCTAGCAATGTCCAAAATAATACTATAAAAATATTTGACAACGCAGCTGTTTGTGTTTACGATAAGCGTATTATGGAAGGAGGTGGTATGACGTGAAAAAAGACAAAATCAATCGTACAGAAATCATCGAAAACTTGGCAGTCAAGTTAGGTATTTCTAAAGTACAGGCAGAACGGTTCTTATTAACTTTTGTAGATCTTGTAGCAGAAAACCTTAAGAAAGGAAAAGAAGTAAATGTAACCGGGTTTGGTAACTTCCGAGTGGTCAAACGCAAACCTCGAATGGGTGTAAATCCTAAAACTGGTGCGCGAATGCAAATCGGACAATCCACCAGTGTAGCTTACAGAGTTGGTAAAACTTTGAAAGAAGATGTACGCGAATATATTGACAAGAAGTAATTACAAGCATTTTTATTTTTGAGGAATAAGAGACTTATATGAAATAATAAACACGCCCATAAGGGCGCTTGTGCTGTTACAAAAAACTAAAAGTTAGAAAAATTCTTATTATGGTGGTCCCCGCGGGAGTCGAACCCACAACCTCTTCCTTAGGACGGAATTGCTCTATCCAATTGAGCTAGGGAACCAAGTCTAAACACTCCTTATAAGCTAGGATCTTTTCGCAAGATAGTCAATAGCTACCCTTTACAACTACAGAATATTACACATCCAAATCATCCAAGCCTTGCAGATTGAGAATATCTTTAGGGTTGGTGGTTACAATCTTATGCTCTGTAGGGAAGGCCAGGATTTCTATAGCCACGTGTCTCGGCCCAGCAAAAAATATTCCTTGCCCCACACTTGACTGCAACAACACCTGCTTCTCTCCCCCGGTCAAATTAAAAGTTTCCCCAACCGTATCAATGGCCGCACTAGACTGCTTGAGGAGTAGCTTCATCGCCGCGTTCGTGACAATCGGCTTACCATACTTAGAGCTCATAAAATCTTGCACATCTTGGGTAATCGTGGTGACACCCAAGTAGTACTTACGCGCTCGTTTTGCCAAACCAAACAAAAACTTCGCACTATCTTCATACTGCATCATGATCCAGGCCTCATCAATCGCCAAAATACGCTTACGGAGCTCAGAACGAATCTCAGCCCAGACAAACTTCAACAAAATATACATGGCAATCGGGCGCAGCTGATCCTGCAAATCTCGAATATTAAAGACGATAAATTCTTTACGGATATTAACGTTGGTATGCTCGTTAAAAATTCCACTGAATGTCCCTTGGGTATACTTGTAAAGTCTTTGAGCTAAACTCTCCCCACCTACAATTCCTTCTAAAATCTCCACAAGATCTTGCATTGTTGGCACAACTTTATCTGTAAGATCAGCATTTGGAGTTATATCTCTCTTAGCGTATGTCTCTTGGATTGCTCGCTCCATAAGACCCTCTTCAGTTGGATTCATTTTACCAACCATCAAATTCATCAGACCCATGAGATCAACAATCGCTGTGCGCAAAATATCTGCCGTGCTTTCCCCTGGAAGTGCTTTCGGTAAATCAAAAGGATTAATACGATTAGGGGAATTCAAACTAAGGTTCACATAAGCTCCACCAAGTGTATCGGCTAGTGTCTTATACTCATTCTCAGGGTCAATCACAATTACGTTAACCCCTACCATAAGTGAGCGCAGGATCTCAAGCTTAACAGCGTATGATTTACCTGCACCCGAGGTGGCAAACACGAGAGAGTTGGCATTTTCTAATTCGAATCGATCAAAAATTACAAGTGATGTGTTATGCCTGTTAATTCCGTACAAAATACCGTCATCTGATGATAACTCCGACGACACAAAAGGGAAACTTGCCGACAACGGACCCGTGTTCATATTGGATAAAACGTTGAGATTATCTTTAAGTATCGGTAACGTTGCATTAAATCCATCACCCATCTGCAAAGCAGCTTTTTTCATGACAATGTTTTGTTGAGAAAGCAAACCTTCAACCGCTTCACAATACTTATCGAGCTGCTCCATAGTTTGACCATACACCGTAACATACACCCCTACCCTGTAGAACTTTTCGACGCCTTGTTGAATGGCATCACGAAGCGACTCCACATCTCGATACGCAGTCTCCAGTTGTGGATCACGCGCTTGACCACGCTCACTGTTAATCTGCAAAGAGGCTTGAATCTTACCGACCTTATTCTTAAGTTCACGTAGAATCTCCGAAGAATCCTTGGGGTAAACGAAAATAGACAGGTCGAGAGGTATATCGGCATTTACAATACCCTCAAGCCATCCTGAGCTAATAACACGCGGGTAAGCCAAAACAAAAAATGTCCGCACAAACTTAGTTCCCACCTCCATAACCGCAGACGTAATCTTGATACTACTAGGTGCGATCAAATCTCGAACAGTAGACACCCCTTCCCGATAACTCTTCTCCGACTCGATGAGTGTGCGTTGAATCTCAATCTCAGTTTTGAGAACTTCTTTGCGCAGTTGCTGAGGAGATAGTTGATTAAGGTTAGGTAGCTTCTTACCATTTGGTGCTTGTTGTGGCTGATTAGCTGGAGGGCGGCCTGATTGCTGCGGAGGTCTCTGCTGAGGTGGTCTTTGTTGTTGGTAGCCTTGCGGCGGTCGTTGCTGCTGGACTCGAGGACCTTGTGGACGAATTTGTTGCTGATTACCCCGGCGCTGCTGCTCGGCTATACCAGCCGAAGAAGCATTCACTCGCGGCAACTGATTTGCCACAGGTCTCTGCTGACCCTGAGGAGCAGAATAATTCCCATACGCACCTCGCACTTGATTATTTTGCTGAAGTTGCTGGCCAAGATCTGGGGTTTTGTAAACACTCCCTCCTTGAGCAGAGTTGATAGGTACACCCTGATTAGAACCACTTATCGGCCTTGGCTGATTTTGTTGACCGCCTGGAGCAATACCGTTGTTAGACATTTCCCATAGTATAATCAACCAGGTATATTTTGTCTAGGATTGTAAAAATTTGATAACCAAAACATCCTACATTCAGCATTGCTAAGTAAATAAAATTTGAATAAGCTAATTAACAACCATATCTTTGATCAAACCTTTTGTGCACTTGTAGAATAATAAAATTTCGTATTAAGAAGAATTCAATTTTACGAACACTACCGGATTGACAAAAGAGCTATTTCAAGGAACCATATCTCATATAATACCCTCTTCATATGAAACTCTCCAAGGATCTCCAGGATCTCTTCAGCAATGAGCAAAGTGTAACCTTTCAAGAATTTGTGACATCCATCAGCCATAAAAGCTTTGGCCTGTTCTTAGTGATTTTTTCATTACCTGCAGCACTGCCGGTACCTGCCCCTGGTTATGGAACACCCTTTGGTATAGTCCTACTTGGACTTGGACTCCAAATTATCGTCAAACGTACCCACTTATGGTTTCCTAAGTTCATCCAAGACAAAGAACTACCAATCACCAAAGACTCCAAGATACTCAAAGCTATGATTAAGTTCACTTCTTTCTTTGAAGTATTTTTAAAGCCTCGCCTCAAATTTTTAACCAGGGGAATCTTCTATAGACTACTAGGTATATTAATTGCTATTTGTGGTCTATCAATGATAATCCCACTGCCACTCACTAACACAGCGCCAGCTTTTGGGATATTTGTCATCGGCTTAAGCTTATTAGAAGAAGATGGAATAGCGGCTATTGTCGGAGCCCTAGCCGCACTCACTGGGATCACCCTCACAACAACCCTGCTATATTTCACGTGGAAATTTGGACTAGAAGGCGCTGAAATTCTCAAAGAAGCAATCAAAGGACTCCTGCCCGGGTAAGAGACTCTCAGCAGATCAAATTTCTTCTTTATACCCAGCAAAGCTATCGAGAATTATCCGCTCATTCGACACACCCATCAATTGCAATATTCGGCGTACACCAACCACAAAACGTGGCGATCCTGATATATAAAGGTAAGCTCTGCTTTCAACAAGCTCTATTTTTTTCTCCTCAAGCTTTTCGGCCATAAGGGCAAAAGGCACTCTTTCTTGCTCAATTGGCAACTCGCAAAGTTCACGATCAAACAAAAACAACTCCTTAGCAACATGATAGAACTTCACTCTTTGTAAGCGCACTCTATCTCGTTCTACCAAATCTACAAACATACTTCTAAAAGGTGTAACTCCAATCCCGCCGGCGATACAATACACTTCTGATTCCTGGTTTTCTGGAAGCACGAAGGGCCCAGCTGGTTCTGATATCCAAATCGAGTCACCTGGTTTGAGGGATTCCATATACTTCTTGAACTCACTATCGGATAAACTCATAGAAAATTGCAACCAAGGCTCTTGTGGGCTAGATGCAATTGACATCGACCTGCAACTTATACGATCTCGAGGATCTTGATTTTCTTTTATAAAGATCTTCACATACTGCCCAGCTTGAAAATCAAATCCATCTGGCTTCGCAAACCAAAAACTCATAATACCAGGACTTTCAATTTTAGAATACAGTAACGAAACCTGTGTGTAATTATTCGACATCATAGCCATAGTATACACCAAAGTTAGCCAAATTACAAGCACCATTAAAATATGCCCTGATCAGAAGTCAGAGCAATATTTTGCATAATCCTCACTGAGCTTGACCCCTTCTATTATAACGCTATTTTTTGTTTTGCCTCTTCTAGATTGAGCAAGCATTGTTGATTTTGCTGATAATACAACAGCGCCATCTGGAACATTGCCATTGGAAATGGCGATTTATGTTGCCACTCCCTGAACTGTTTCAAAAAACAATTCTTATCAACACCATCAGGCATCGAGTTAATTTGCTTCAAAATATTATTCATCTTGATAACCATCCTATCATTAGATCTCTTAACCAAAGGATGAAATAAATATATACACACGTCAATATTATATATTAATTATTAATATTGTACTCTGGCAACTCAAAAAAACCAGATTGATTATCGTGGTCAAGCACAAAAAAAACTTTACCTAGAATTCGACCTTTTTCCACCTCTTCAAAAGTGCGCGAATCTATACTCTGAGTGCGATTATCGCCCATAACGTAATACTCTTCACTATCCAGTTTATCTTCTATGTGGCCTGCCCCTGCAACCTGTACTTTCTTGTACGTGGAAACGGTATCTTCTAAGTACGATTCCTCAAGCTCAATACCGTCCGGATAACTTTCGTTATACACATACACCTCACCTTCGTCAAAACCAATACTCTCGCCAGGTAGTCCGATGACTCTCTTAATATATAATTTTCCGTCCTCTTCATAAATATCTTGTGGGGGTTTAACAACAACTATATCACCACGCTTATAGTCACTAAACCGAGGAGTGAGCAAATCTAAATACACCACTTCTTGATCTTTCAAACTTGGGTACATCGATTGACCCTCGATGCCAATTGTCACGAAAACAAAAGTACGGATCAAGGTAAAAAAAATCGAAACAACCAAGAAAACCCTCAAAAAATAATAGAGGTATTCTAAAAGCTCATGGCGAAAAGAAGGTCGCACCGCATTTTTAATATCACGGTCGGAATAATTCCGTTCAAATTTTACACCGGTGGTCATTTGATACAAATCGTAACCACCATAGTAAGTCTTGTCAAAATAATGAATATACATCCCTCCGCAGAGCAGCCGGGTATCTAAATTTTCCTTCGTAATTGGAGTTATTTCACCTCAAGTGACGGAAAATTAGACCTTAACCAATTATTAAACCCACCCTCACCAACCCACTATTTTTGACCTCTACAGGAAGGTTTGGTATACTTACTAAGGTAAATACTATTATATGTACGAATTAAAAACAAAAGTAAATGATGCGAGTGTCTTAAAATTTTTGAACTCGGTAGAAGATCCTCAACGGAGAGCAGATTCTCTGGAGATGCTCGATATCATGTCTAAGATAACTGGCGAAGAGCCGAAGATGTGGGGTAAAAGCATCATTGGATTTGGATCTTATACATACAAGAACTCTGCAGGGAAAGCCTTCACTTGGATGAAAATAGCTTTCTCACCTCGCAAACAAAATCTCACACTTTATATAATGCCAGGATTCAAAATCTATCCCGAACTTATGAATAAACTTGGGCCACACAAAACAGGAAAGGGATGCCTTTATTTGAAAAAATTATCAGACGCTAATCCCAAGGTTCTCGCGAGGCTTATCAAAGAATCCTATGAAGAAATGGGTAAAAAGTACCCAAAAGCTGTTTTCTAGCACAACTAATTAGCTAAGCTTTCACAAGCATTGTCCTAATAATATCCAACTTCTCCTTCATCTTTTCATCGGTTTTGTAGAGTTTGGAGATCTTGTTTGCCGCGTGCATAACCGTAGTGTGATCACGATTACCAAAAAGCCGACCAATAGCTGGATAACTAAGGTCAAGATCATACTTGTAGAACCACATAATTACTTGCCTTGCAGTAGAAATATCACGCTGCCTACTAACACCTAATACATCAGCTTTATCTAAGCCAAAATACCTACAAACTGCATGCATTATTCTCTCAGTAGCTGCTGCAGGATTCTTAGCAAGCGAAAAAGCTGGATTGGGCTTAACGGCACTAGTCAAAATTCCATCCAAATCTTCATCCGAAAAATTTTTCCCTGGAGTGAATTTAATTTTTGCACAGACTTTGTTCAAAACCCCTTCCAACTCTCTCACATTCGTGTCCATTTTTATGGCAATTGATTGGACCTGCGTATCCGATAATGGCAATTGCATTCGCTCTATTTTATCGTTCAAAATTGCCACACGAGACTCGAGGTCTGGCTTAGAAATATCAACTGTAACACCCGAATTAAAACGACTAATGAGCCTATCAGCAACCCCATTCAGCTCACTAGGATGCCTATCTGAAGTAAGGATAATTTGTTTATTAGCTTGAATAAGAGAATTAAATGTATGGAAGAATTCATTTTGCGTGCTTTCCTTACCAGAAATAAATTGCACATCATCAATAAGCAATAGATCTATAGTACGATAGTAATTCTTAAATCCTTGCATCTCTCCTTTTCTTACAGCAATCTGGAACTGAGACACAAAAGTTTCCATTGGAATATATTTGATATTATAACTTGGGTTATTTTCCAGCATTTTGTGACCAATAGCTTGAATTAAGTGGGTTTTACCAAGCCCAACACCTGAGTGTAAGAAAACTGGATTATAAATTTGCCCTGGTTGATCAATAACCGCTTTGGCTACATTTGCAGCAAATTCATTGTTATCGGTTACAACAAATTTTTCAAAGGTATATTTAGGATTAAGATTATTAATATTTTTCTTAGGAAGATAAGACGCTCCAACGTCTTGAGATACATCAAACGATTTGAAGGTATCTTTTGGAGATTTTTGGGTTTTCTCCTGTCTTTGAGGCTTGGATATCTCCTGTGGAGTTAAAGTTTGTTGAGTATAAACAGGCTCTTCTTCAGCTTGATCAACACTAAAATCAACATGAATAACTTGAGGATAATATTTGTTTATACTATCAAGCAAACCCTGTTTGTATTTGGACTCAATATACTTTTTTGAAAAAGAGTTTGGCACAGACAATACTATCTTCCGACCATGGTTACTGGTCTTCACAAATTCTACCCTACTAAACCATGCTTTGTAAGCACTGTCCTTGAGAGATCCGCGAATGTTTTCTAGCACTAATGGCCAATAGTCTTCTGTTGCGGGCATTTATAGAGATTGAGATATAAAAAAGAGTCTAAACCAAACCCATTACTGGGTTTAGAATTCGAAATTGATGGGTTTAAATTTTCTAAAAAAGAGCGGTTAAGTTCTCGTTTCTCTAGGCTTTTTCTACTATAATTAACTATGAAAAATAAACATGTAGCTGTCAAGCAAATGGATCAAAAATCGACCAACGAAATAGTCCACAATAACAAAGCAAAAAACTACTCAATATATTTAATTCTTAACGTTGACTATATTCTAAAAAAACTGAAATATAAGGAATTATGATCGAAATATACACAGATGGAGGGTGCTCTAAGAACGGAGAAAAAGATGCAATTGGAGCTACAGGAGTAGTGGCCATCCAAAATAACAAAATTATTTTTAAACATAGCCAAACCTACCTTGGCACCACGAATAATCGTATGGAATACAGAGCAATGATAATGGCCATGAACCTTTGCATTAAAAACAATCTTACAGAAGTGAACTTCTTTACTGACTCGAACCTACTAGTACAGACGCTCACTACCTGGATGCACGGTTGGAAGAATAATGGTTGGAAGAAAAAAAGCAATCCTAAAAAAATTAAGAATTTAGATTTAGTGCTCACTCTTTGGGAACTAAAAAAACAATTACCGACAGCCACATTCTCTTGGGTAAAAGCTCACGCAGGAAACACTTACAATGAGATTGCAGACGAACTGGCCACAAGTTTTGATATGGAACATGCTCAAGAAGACACCATTAACGTACAAATTCTTAAGAAGCATGGTGTAGAGCAAAATTTAGGTTAAGCGAATTTAATGAATTTCCTAGGTTCGTGTGTGGTGTCAACAACTTATATGAACAAAATAGAGACAACCCCTATAAGGGGTATTTGTGGGCATAAAAGTTTATAGGACAAATCATAGTGTCCTAAAGCGAATAGAAAGATGGTTACTAATTACTGATTTTAGATTGTCGCGCATTGTAGCGGCTAACAAACTTAGTTAAACCAGAATGAGAAATACCAATCTCTTCAGCAATCTTGGACTTAAGATCAGCCTTAGAATTGAATCGCTCAATAATATCAGTGATCTCTGCTTGAGTATATGGAAGATCTCCAACAATTACATATCCTTCTTTCCTCTTTACGTCACGAATTATATTCTTCAAAACAGAAGTATTCACGTGAGCAAGTTGCATCTTAATATCAGATATCTTTGTCTTCGTCTTAAGAAGTTCGATAACTGTATTTCGAGCTTTAACTTTTTCTTCCGGAGTGAGTCTCTTGTAGTTGAGAACCGTGCTGTACTTAACCCCTTTGCGCCGAAGGAAGTATCGGAGCTGATTAGGATCAAAGTCGAATTTATCTGCAGTTGTGAAGACGTTACCAGATTTCTTGAACTCTTCAAGCAAAGCAGTATAGAATTCTTTAGTTCTTCTATTACGCATTTTAGCCATAGTTAATAATATATATTACATAAAATAAAAATTCTGTCAACGATTTTTTTTGAGGATATATACTTTTCCTGATATATATGCCTATCTATGGCGAATTACATATTCATTCCATAAGTCAACATATTTTGCTCACGCCTTACAGAGGAGGTATATGGCATTTCTCAATAATTTTAGCACAATTATGAATATAAATACAAAACAAAAAAGCAAGCCTTTAAGGCTTACTTGCAATTATCACTAAATCTCAAGTTAAACCTGTATTACTACTGGGATAACTATTGGATCTTTTTCTGTCTTGTTGTAAACAAAATCTCGAGTAGTGTGTCTTATTTTAGACCGGAGTTCACTCCAATACGTAGACGATGTTGGATCTACTTTGTAAGTAGCGAATTCTTCTTTGATCTTTTTCTTCATATCCTCAAACAAATCAGAGTTGGCCTTCATATACACAAAGCCACGTGCAATTATCTCAGGACCACCAACAAGCTTCTTTTGTTTGTTTACCAACATTACCACAACGAGCGAACCTTGTGTCGACATCTGACGACGTTCTTCAAGCACCACATCAGAAACAGAGCCCACACCAGTACCATCGACTAGTACTACTTTTTCCCCTGCAAGATCATCGGTAACAACAATATCTTTCGTACGTAATTCTACAATACGGTTATTCTCCACAATTAAGTTGTGTTCAAATGGAATACCTACTTGCATACCAAGCTCTGCCATCTTACGTAGCAAGAAGTGATTACCATGAATCGGCATGAGGTAATCTGGTCGAGTGAGATTAATAAGCAGCTTGAGATCTTCCACAGAAGCGTGACCTGATACGTATAGATCAAAATCAGAATTCAAAAAGATATCTACACCCTTACGACTAAGCTTAGCGATAAGATCTTGCACGCTATCTTCATTACCTGGGATAGGGCGACTTGAGAAGATAATAGCGTCCCCTCCTTGAAGCCTAATCAAATCGTGTTCGTCACGAGCCATTCGAGAAAGTGCAGCCCTATCTTCTCCTTGTGACCCAGTAGAGAGCACACACACCTTTTCAGGTGGCATATTACCAGCCTCCTGGATATCAATCACCATTCCTTTTGGTACTTTGATATAACCAAGTTGGAAACAAACATTGAAGTTATTCACAATACTACGCCCAACAAGAGCAAGTTTTCGATTAGACTGTTCGCAGGCGTTAACTACCTGTTGAATACGACCGATTGTAGTGGAGAATGTCGTGAAAATAATACGACCGTTAATCTGTTTGAAGAGATTTTTGATCGTCCCTTCAATAACCTTCTCACTAATTGCATACCCTGGCTTAAGTACACCCAGAGAGTCGGTGAGTAGTAATCTTACACCTTCGTCTCCAAGATGAGCTAATTTACCATAGTCACTCGGCTTACCGTCAAATGGAGAGTTATCAAACTTCCAATCAGTGGTATACACAATTCGCCCCATTGCTGTATCAATTGCAAGTCCAACAACATCAGGAATTGAATGAGCGAGTCTAAAGAACTGCAAACTAAACCCTCCAAGCTTAAGAGGCTTGGTAATATCTAAGATATTAAATGAAAAAGCCTTATTAAGATTAAATTCCTCAAGACGGTTCTTAAGCAAAGCTAATGTCAAAGGCATTCCATATACTGGTACATTCTTGAACTTTGGCAATACGTACGGAGCACCACCAATGTGATCCAAGTGTCCATGAGTATAAACAACTCCTCTAACCTTGTGGGCATTTTGCTCCAAGTATGTAGAATCCGGTATTAGATAATCTACACCAGGGAATCGTTCACCTCCTCCAAAACCGAATCCAGTGTCCACGACTATAATATCATCACCACACTCAATGGCGGTCATGTTCATACCTACTTCATTCACACCTCCAAGAGGTATAATTTTGACAGAAGGTCCTTCAGGAAATTCTTTTGGTGAGTTAGATTGCAAAACCGTCCCTGTAAGGAGTTGTGGATTTAAATGAGTAACTGCCAAATTCCCTTTCTTAACGGATGTACTCCGAATATTCTTTACCTGTCGCACATTATTAAGTGCGCTCTCTAAAGATTTTAGCGTTTTCTCAGGATCTTGTCGCTCAACAAAATATGGTTTTTTGGAAGCTTGAGCAGCTATACTGGAAGATCCAGTATAGTCATTGCCCCGGCGAAAATTTCTTCGTCCTCCACCGGATCTGTTATTTCTTCGATTATATGAAGAGGCGCCAGATGACCGCCTATTGTTATTCGATGATGATCTTCCTCGATTATTGTTCCCAGTGTTAAACTGAGGTCTATTACCTGGGCGAGTTGATCCATTAGAATTATTTTGCATAAATTAATATTTTTTTATAATGTAAAAAATTTGAAAAGCTGCATAACTAAAATATACATGTATTTTTAGACAATGTATAGAACGTATACAGAATCCATATGTTAGCGATAAATCCTCCGTTTAAGGTACTACCTCATCAGGAGTATAGTTATATCATCAAAACCTCTCCATTTATACCAGCAACTACACACATAATTTAATATGTGTCTAAAGCATTTCCTTGAATGGTACCACTAACAAAGAAAAAGGTAGTTGATTGAACATAGGGTCGGTACTGTTGAAGATCTTTAGGATCTGAAACAATATATAGATTAGGATTCAATCTTGTGTGATGGTGCCGAAGGACAGAATTGAACTGTCGACACGAGGCTCTTCAGGCCACTGCTCTACCACTGAGCTACTTCGGCGTATTATATACAAATTACTTAGATAGAGAACGTTTGTTCCTTGTTTTCGATGATTTGTTGATATAAGTAAAATATAATTTTGCAACTCCGTCAAGCAAATCTTTCTCCATTTCATAGTGATTCGCTGGAATAAGATCTTTACTGTACACTTGTACTATCATATTAACATTGTGGGGAAGCTTACCTTCCGATTTCATATGTTCAAATACAGCGTGCACCCTACGTCGCAATTTATTTCTAACTACAGACCTTTTAGATATTTTTTTTGATACTATAACTAGCAGCTTAAAATGTTCCTGTGAGGGAGTTATCTTAATGTAAAAATATTTTGTTTTGGACTGGTGTCTAGCACGTAGAGATTGAAGTATTTCCTTCGAGTGAACAATTCGATAGGCTTTAGGAAGCACAAACCATGAGGTAAGATAGTAAGACCTAAGCAACAGCTAGCTTTTGCCTCTTTTTGTTTCTACGATTTTTCAAAACATGAGGTGCTTTTCTCATACGCACTCTAAATCCACATTTTCGAGCTCTTTGTCGGGTTTTCGGTTGGTAAGTACGTTTCATAGCCTTGATTAGATTGTTTATTGCCTGTATATTAACAAAATTAAACTTTCCTGTCAAGAGTCCTACAAGGAATACCAGGCTATGAAGCTTATATATGAGAATCAAAAAACGAAGTATTATATTGAAAATTTGACCACTACATATAATTCAGCTATGTTAGTTAATATATGAGTAAAAAAGTTTATATTATTATACTAACAGCTATTATCATCCTTCTTGGTGTAAGCGGATTCGCCTGGAACATGCTCCAAGAAGACAAAATCGCAGACAGTAAAGCTGAGGTTGCTTCCCTTGAAGACCGGTCTCTGCCAACACCAAATAGTGATCTAGGAGAAAACAAAACCCTGCCTGAAGAACCTTCAGTACAAGTCTCAACTCCAGAAGAAACAACCCCGGTTGTAAACAATGACAACCCTACCCCAATTGAAGCTGTAACTGAACCTGCACCAGAACCTCTCCCTGCACCAGAACCTGTAACAGAAGAACCAATAGCGAACGAACCTCAGGTGTTGGCTTCAAATAATTTTACAAGCGTAGGAAGTTATCAAACCAGTGGAACAACTACAGTTTTGAACACCAACGGACAGCTTAGTCTTAACTTTGGAAATGACTTTAGCTTTAGCGGTGCACCAGATCCAGTAATTTACATGTGCAAAGATAAAGCGCCAAACTCAGTAAACAACTGTATAATTATCAGCGCTCTTAACCAAAACTCAGGAGCTCAATCATTTGCTATTACTCAAGATGAATATGATCAGTATAGCAACCCAATAATTTGGTGCAAAGCTTTCGGTCTACTAATGGGCCACACATTGTAAAAAACTTTACAATAAAATCCAAACTAACCCTTATTCCATATAAGGGGTATTTTTTACACAAAAACAAAGCACTTATTGGCAATTTGGCACCGTAACACTCGAGCAAGCAAGACAAAGCACTAAGGGAAAAAGGGCTTGTTACCCTGATAGAGAAAACAGAAACAAGCACAAGTTGAACAAGGGGGCTCTTGACATCATACCTTAGGTTGCTTTTAATAGGAAGTATAATTACTAGGATATTTGGTATGAGAAACATTAAACCCACTCGCTTATTTATAACCTCTTTTTACGTTTCCTCTCTGGTTTCGTTCTATATATTTCAACTGATACCAGACTTACTTTTTACCTGGACTCAGTGGATACTCAGCGTGTTTGCAACTAACATTCAGTTTGAAGCAATTGGTGAAACAACCGTATGGTGGGCACTTCTTTGTGTCTGCATGGCAATCACATTCATGATACGCAAGTTCATCATCCAACCGTTAGGATTCTATGTCAACGGCAATGCAAGTTCTGACGGCGAGCTTGTTATCCTATCTATTCTTTGTCTTGGATTCTATTTATACTCTTTCAACACCCTGTTTCCTGAGTATACGATGCCAGCAACCTTCAACTTAATCAATATCTTACTGGGAGATTCTAGAAACTTCCTCACTGTCGAAGAACGCGACATCTGGACTATAGTGCCTTGGATTTGGTATATCGGGCCAATCGCTTATATGTTCTCCATGTATCTACGATCAGAAATGCACTTCGCTAAAAGTGCTAGAGATGGTAAAGATGATAAATAAATTCCCTGTAAATCATTAAAATTACTTGCAGATAATTGATAAGTGTGATATAATTATCATATGAAACAGAGTGTACCCGAGCGTAAACACAGAGTATCAACCAAGCCAAAACAACCTCGTCACAGTATAGGTTCAGAATTTAGTCATTTTTTTAAGGGATTATGGCGATTAAGATACCGAATATATGCTATAATAGTACTGATAGCCTTGGTTCCTGTACTCTATGCCGGATCACTTAACATCCCTCAAGAAGCAAAACTAGCTTTTGGCTTTACTACTCTACACAGCAATGCGATTTTTTCTACTGTAGAACGATCCAATAGCTCTCCTTTTACATTTGGAGATAATGTTGTAGCAATAAGTGAAAAATTCAACTATTTTCAAAATGGAGAAAATATTCAAGATGAAAACATTGAATATCTATTTGGACAACTCAATCTCTCTGCTAATGAACAGATAAGGCTTTCCAAAGCAGCCCCCTTAGATCAACTAATAAGCTGCCCTAAAAATCCTCAATTGGTTAACACTCTTCGTTACCCTCAGTACAACATCACAACCCCAGTTATTTACTCTGAATTAACAGATCTTTTTCAATCTAATGACGATGGAAGTATCAACTACCAAGCCCCTATCGAGGAAGACTTAGATCAAGGCCCTCTCTCGAATCCAATTCAGCGTTTGTTAGTGGATGGTATTGTGCACATCGCCTTCACCGCCCAACCAGGAGAAATAGGAAATTCTTACATCGTAGGACATTCCTCCAACTTCTCCTCTGTTCAATCAGATTACAACTTCATATTTAAACCAATCGAGCGAGTAAGCCAACCAGGAGAAGAATTCTTCGTTTGGGACAAGTGTGGAAGAGAACTTAAGTTCAGTGTATTCGAAACCAAGTCTATTCTAGAAGATGATGTGCAAGAAGCATACAAGATCTTCCCAGATAAGCGTGTTGTGACCCTGCAAACCTCTATCTTAGAGTGGGTTCCAGGCATTGGCTTCTACCCAACCAAAAGATGGCTTACTCGAGGTGAGCTAGTGCTAGATTAAAATATCGATAATATTGACATTATCGCCTGAATCAGCGAGCATGCTTGCATGTTATCTGATGAATTAGTTCAAATTATCAAATTTGGAATGGTGGGAGTGTGGAATACAGTATTTTCGTTAAGTCTTTTCTGGATATTTTATAAAATCTTCAAAAAATCATTTAAAACCAACATATTACCATTGATACCCATCAAGATTGAGGCGATTTCGCAAGCGTTATCATTCATAATTGCAAACATAGTTTCGTATTGGCTTAACTCAAGGTTTACTTTTGGCAATACCAGCGACAGTGGAAGCAGTTTCGCCCTGTATGTGCTTATTTCGCTAATTTCCATGGTTATTTCGAGCGGCATCATGCAACTCTTCTCAACTAAACACAACTTCAAGAAGTTCTCTACTCTTGCGATCAAAAAACTACCTTCGTACACACCCAAGTACGATCATTTTGTCTTCTTAGTCAATATTTGCAGTATTGTAGCGGTGATGATCATCAACTACCTAGGCTATAAATACCTAGTTTTCAACTAAAAAAAACTATCGATAGATAGGTGAGTAATTATAATATTACAAACTATTAAAACTCTTCGATATCTCCATTCCAACCGCCGGTGTACAAACCCTCAACATCTACACGCGCATAACCATGAGCACCAAAGTGATCACGCTGTGCCTGGATAAGATTTGTTGGTAAGTGCTCAGAAAACATTGATTGAAGATAGTTGTAAGTAGAGTGAATAACAGGTTTTGGCGTAATACCTTTGTACATAATCAAGCGTAGATTGTCCATATCTGCATGAATCTCCTTAAATAGTTTTTCTTTCCAGTTCTTATCTTCTTCCCAGAACAAATTCAACATACCAAGCATTTGAGATCGAATAATGCACCCGCCTTCCCAGATCCTTATCACTTCTTTCATATCGACACCCCAGTTCTCTTCTTGATTAGCTTGGTAGATCAGATCCAACCCTTGCAAATAGGAAGTAAGGAACATCAGCTCCATGGTACGATACAGAGGAGTTTTGAGATTCTCGTGGGGTTTCTTAGGAACCTGCTGCTCATCCATAATATCTAAACCTTTTAGAAAAGACATATTCCGAGACGACTGTGTACGCGCGATCACTGCAGCTGCGATGTTAGGCACTGCAACTCCGTATTTGAGAGCTGCTTCTACAGTCCACCCTCCTGTACCTTTTGCTTTGGCAACATCTTTGATTCTATCGACCAAATACCCAGTACCTTTGGTATCCTTTTTACCTAGAATATCTAGAGTAATATCCATTAAGAAACTCTGTGTATTCCCATAGTTAAGACCACGAAAAACTTCTTGGATCTCTAAAGCACTGTGACCAAACGAGCGAAGCATATCATAAATCTCTCCAAGACCTTGCATCATAGCGTACTCAATACCGTTATGCACCATCTTCACAAAGTGACCGCTTGGCCCAGATCCAACGGGAGTTACGCAAGGGTGTCCTTGAAAATCTTTAGCTGCCACCTTTTCCAAATACGGCATAATCTTCTGAAGCGTTTCTGAATCCCCGCCTGGCATAATACTAGGTCCATGGAGAGCTCCATCGGCGCCCCCACTAATTCCACACCCTACAAAGCCTACTTTACCAGCCAGCTCCTCTTGCCGGCGAACAGTATCATGCCAATTAGAGTTACCGCAATCAATTATCACGTCTTCCTCGCTAAGCATCGGTAAAAGTTCTTTAATTACTGCATCTACGGGATATCCACTCTTTACGAGTAGCATGATTTTCTTAGGAGACTCTAGACTTTCCACAAACTCTGCTGTAGTCTTGTATCCATGAACTCGATCCGCACCTTTATCCAAGACATGTTGCGTCTTTTCCCAACTGCGATTATAGATTGCTGTATCATACCCTTTTGATGCAAAATTGAGAGCAAAATTACCTCCCATTGTACTCATCCCAATTATGCCGACGTGATTAGTTGATGTCATATATATGTTACCTAAGCTAGTAGCTAATCTTTGTCAACGAATCCAAAGCAAATTTATAGAGTATGACAAAAAAAATAAGAGCTTTCATTGAAAAAACTCTCTTACTATTATATGCCACGGCCTGGATTTGAACCAGGGACCTTTAGATTTTCAATCTAACACTCTACCACTGAGCTACCGGGGCGGGCTTAATGTTAAGCCAACGTGGATGAAAGGAGTTGAACCTTTGACACCTGGGGGCAATACTAAAGAGGTAAGTATTAAGGTTTTCCTCCTTGTAAGTCCCAGTGCTCTACCAACTGAGCTACATCCACAGGGCGAGAGTCAACGTGTACATAAATAAATTTAATTTGATCGGAATGTAACAAAATCAAGTTATTTTCATAATGTTGACTCTCATATTATAAAAAAATTTTATAACGTTTCTCAAGCTAAAATAATTTTTGAAAACTGTCAAGATTCAACTTACAATACTGAACTCAATTACATCTCCATCTTGCATCATATAGTCTTTTTCCTCCATATTCTCTGACCATTTCCTTTCTCCAAGAAAGAGAAGATGTTTATTAAACAAAAAAAACCCCATCTAAATATTTTGACGGAGTAGGAGAAAAATTAGTGCGAGAAATAGTGGATAAAGTTTGCATTTTAAGGTAATTGAATGCAAACCAATTAACATTCCAATAGATTTATCGCACAGGCTCACAGTGATGATAGAGCCAAAGCACCTGGATGGACTTGAACCATCGTCACGTTGATTAAATAAGTCAACGACTCTACCAACTGAGTTACAGGTGCAAACAAGCTGATTTGAAGAGTTGCATGCATCAGCTTGTAAACATAAATAATTCTGAAGATATCTCACAATTCCTGCCGAATGCTCTTATCGATAAAGAGGAATTGGAGTTGGAAAGATTTATGTGTTTCTAATAAAACAAAACATGTTCATTTTGTCAACACAAAGGAGTATTGATTGTGGTTACGACCTCTCTACCGCCTAACCCTACAAGTAGCTACCCAGCTATCTTAAACTCTACCACGTCCCCGTCTTGCATTAGGTAGTCTTTGCCCTCCATATTCATCTTACCTTTTTCCATAGCTTGCTTGCGACCACCGAGTTCTACAAAATCAGCATATTTGATAACCTCAGCTTTCACAAAATTCTTTTCAAAGTCAGTATGGATCACCCCGGCACACTGCGGAGCACTCATCCCCTGCTTGAATGTCCACGCTCTTGCTTCAACTTCTCCAGCAGTTAGGTAAGTGGCTAAATTAAGGGTAGAGTAACACTCTTGTATCATCTTATCCAAACCAGTCTCCGCAGGCACTCCAAGCTCTACCCGCTCCTCTGAAGACATGTCTTGCAATTCTGACTCCAACTTCACATCCATTGCAAAATCACTTGTAAAATCAATATTTTCTCCATCAGTAATAATGTTAGCTAGCTTCAGGATCGGCTTATCTGTGAGTAAGTTAAGACTCTTACGGAAAATCTTAAGTTCTTTGTCAGCCTCCTCATCTCGGGGCACGGTATTGGCTGGATTACTGCTCTGCAGCTGCTGCAATATTTCTTGAGCAAGTACTATCTTCTGATCTGCCAGCTTGTCTTTGCCGCCCTTAAGCTCCTTCTCAAGACGCGGCAAAGCTTTCTCAAGAGTAGCTTGATCTGCCAAAGTTAATTCCAAAATCAGAATATCAAAATCTTCTTGCGGATCTACCCGATTCTCGACGTGCACAACATCATCATTCTTAAAGGCCCGAATCACCATCATAATCATATCCACTTCACGAATATGTGACAGGAATTTATTCCCTAGGCCAGCTCCAGAGTGTGCATCTTTGACCAGCCCCGCAATATCACGAAATTCAATCGCCGCATGTACCAGCTTCTGCGCATTGACTAGTTTACCCAAAGTATCCACCCGCTGATCAGGTACAGAAACAATCCCATCACTTGGCTCAATAGTGCAAAACGGGAAATTCTCCGCTGGCACAGAGCGCTTGGTTAGTAAATTAAAAAGTGTAGATTTTCCTGCATTAGGCAGGCCAACAAGTCCAACTGAAAGCATATAAATATAGGTTGTTAATATGGCATAAGCTAAGGGTATAATTTGGTTTTAGTCAAAGCAAAATCAAGAATTACTTGCAATCAATATTTTTGTGTGCTAACTAATATATGAACTCACACACAGGTTTACAGCGATGTTACCAACTGTAGAAATTACATGCGATGACCCAAATATAAATATCAGTGGATTAACCAAAAGCAAAGATATAAGAATAATTTACTATTATATATCCAAAGGCTGTAAGGTATATATTAATATATTTGGAAGATACGCTGGACACATCTCACAATACGAAGCACCGCACACTCCAGAATATCTAAAAGAAAGATATTTACAACTAGTTTACGCAAAATAAATTTTGCAAATATTGGAGATTCTAACTGCAGCGACTATACTATGTAGGCGCTCTTTTTTATCAATTCCATAAGGAGTATTGACAAAAATATCAAAACGAGGTCTTATTCAATGTGAAATTACCTAAAAATGGCGAAGTAGCTCAGTTGGTTAGAGCGCAGGACTCATAAGCCTGAGGTCGAGGGTTCAATTCCCTCCTTCGCTACCATCGGTCAAAGACTTTCATGATTATGTTTTGAGCTTATAGCTCAAAAGCGTCATCATTACAGTCTTTGCCCTCACACCCCTCTCGATCTTAGATCGCCGGGGACCCCTACTTAGGTTAGCTCAAAAGCACAACTACACTAGTTCTTGCCCTCGTTACCCCACAAATTATCCCCAATCTGTGGGGCTCTCTTTATAGCTGCAATATTTCATCGGTTAATCTCTTTACCCTTCTCGATCAATAATCGCCATAGACCACCTTAACTATAATTCAGATTTCGCAAAAAAGAAGCCTGAACTATAATGGTACAGGCTCTCGAAGTAGCTCTTTAAGTTAGAAAATTAGCAGCAGAAATTGTATATTTCTTCTAACTCTTTTTCACCTATGTTTGTCGGCCAACCAGAAGTAACTTGTTGTTCAATCAGGCCAATTTCTGACAGAGCTTGGAATAATACTTCCAGATTTCTGTACATTAAATACACCATAATATATTTGGGTGGACATACCAGGGTTGAATACTCCTTTGCCTTGGTATAAAAACCTGAAGGTAAGTCGATTACAGCTACTTTATTCGCCGTTTCTCTAACACCTACATGATTATACTTTATGCTTTTTCTGAAAACGAAGGTGTAAGGCTGATGCATAACTGGTGACAAAACCTTTTCATCTACATTAGACCCTATTTCATTAATCAAATCAGGTCTCCCTAGTAGTTTGTAACAACGCCGCCAGCTACTTGTCTCCCAGTCTTGCCAACACAAAGCGCGGAGATTCACTACACCCTTGCCCATGCAAAGCCGGTATGGACTCAAGGCATAATCGGGATTATAAAAATCCAGACTAATTTTTGAGTTGTAATCGTGATCTAGAAAGCAATCGCTAGGAACAATCTTTCGCTCAATATAGTTGTATTCTACTTTATCAGCAAAAATATATGGTTTTATTTTTTTAATCGCAGTTTTCATTATTTAATTCAAAAAAAACAATTCTTTGAATATTACATATTAATACTATATTGTCAAACTAATATATTACCAGTCAATCAGCGATAATCAACTATTTCTTATCAATCACTACCACAAATTCTCCTTTTTCAGTTATAGATTCGGTATCGATAGAACCTAATTCACTCGAAATATATTCCTCGAATTGCTTAGATAATTCTCGTGCTATGAATATTTTCCTGGTAGGTTCCATAAGATCCTGGAGCTGAATCAAGGTTTTGCGAATTCGGTGGACAGATTCGTAAAAAACTATCGGAATTTCGGATTCACTTATTTTGTGCAAAAGTGTTTGTCGGCCTTTTTTGAGTGGTAAGAATCCGTGGAATGTAAAATCTTTACCCACTAAGCCACTGGCAACCACAGCTGGGACAAGTGCGTTCGCTCCTGGTAAAACAGAATACTCCAAACCTTTCTCTTGGAGCATCCGAACAATCTCGAACCCAGGATCACTCAGCCCAGGCGTACCGGCATCACTGACCACAAGCACAGTCAGCTTGCCAGCGTTTCGCTCGTATAGATTCACAGCTTCTTCTATTTGGCGAAGATTAGTGCTTTGATTTCGTATAATATTAATAAATCGCGGCTCATTCTTAATGAGCAGTTTATCAAACAACTTAGAAGTAAACCTTCCGTCCTCTACAAGCACAACATCAGCTTCTTCAAAAAGCCGAATTGCCCGTAACGTAATATCCTCCATATTCCCAATCGGCACTGGCACAAAATAAAACATGATTACCTATTAGCATCAATGCAATTTTTTGTAAAAAGAATACTCATCAGATATAAATCAATAGCAAAAACTATTCTACAATATTTGACATTTATAAAAAAATGATATAATTATAGTAATAAATACTAGGTGTAATTATAATAAGAATCATGAAAAATAGAGCTGTCAATGAAAAAACAAAACCTAATAAAATTCTATTATATATGGGAGGAATATGTATTGTAGGGGTATCAGTCTTCACCATCTTTTTAATTATAGCACCATCTTTTGTTTCCGATAATAAGTTAATATCTGAAATAGAAAAGTTTGGTTACAGTAACATAGCCATTCAACACAAAAGTCTAGCAGGAGCTCTTCTAGATTGTTACGGAGCTGGAGTATTTTAAAGGAAGTCTGCGTGGACAAGAGGTTAACTTGACTGCCTGTAAAGATATACTACCAGGTGACAAAACCATGTCTATTGGATCAAGATAGGTCATTTACTTTTATAAAAAATATCTAAAAATCACTAATCAAGCATCTTGCTCATATGCAAGATGCTTTTTTTAAGCAATATTCACTAAAGGAATCTTTGACAACCCATAAAATATCTGATAGCTTATGCCCACTACGTACTTCGTTATAAATGATGAGAAAAATTGAATTCACTAATCTCAAAACTTCCGAACATTTATTGCTGTGGAATGTGTTACTACAAAAATATCACCTCCCCAAGCCAAGGTACAGCCTCAATAACCATTCGCAAGTGTTGTTAAGATCGCTATACCAAGAATTTGACCTCTGGGATAGGTACAAATCAACCAGTACTCACCTGCAAAAGATAAACAACGCTATCTGCACAAAAGAAAAGAGAAAGGGTAAGACTACCTGCCTTATCGAAATTCCGAATATTTTTCGGATCACTCTGATTGCAAAAAGAAGAGATACAACTCTCTCAATAGAACTAGGAAACAATCTTGTTTTGGACGCAGAGAACGCAGGATTCATTAATAGCCTACGTCTATCAGCTTATCAATCTGAATATATAGACGAGGTAACAAAGCTTACAATACAAAAACTAATAAGTGGAGAAAAGATTATAAGCATGGATACTAATCCAATCGCAAGCAACGAGTCAATTAACGCCTCTGATCCAAATCAATATACATATAATGCAACATGGGATTACGAATAAGTAACCTAATCAAAAAACACAAGTCTCTTCAATTTTATAAGGAAGAGCTTTATTTTTTCCGATTTACACCTAAGTTACACTCACCCACTCTCCAGCTTCGTTGTAATTCATGGAACGCGGCCAACCGGCGGCATTCCACACAGCATAGAAAGCTGGTTTCAGCATTTGTTTCAGGTTAAGACCATAATCTTCGAGCAGCACCTCAGGGACGATTAAGCCCGAGCGATCGATTGGCTGACTGTCATACCAATGAAAATCTGAAACCTTGCCCATATAAGCCCCTTTGACGTCGAGCATACTCAACATAATCAAGAACGGAGGTTCAATCTGGTGATGCCTCATAAAGCTAAACATATCCTCAATCTGCTCCACAACTTCGCGCTCATATTCAGGATTAATAAACGCTTTTCCTTTCTTGAAACTTAAAAAATTACTTTCCACAATTTCCACAGCACCACTCCGAAAAACTTGAGCGTATGCAGAATCCGAATACATTAAGAACCCATCAAAATTAAACCGTTGATGTAACACCGAATCCCCAAAAACTTGACTCGGCAAAAATTCTGAATTTTGAAACTGTGAAATATCTACCTGTAGCGCTGGGTTATTGATCGACAGCGGCGTGATATGAATTACAAGCTTAGAAGATTCTTTCATCTCGGCCGGAACTTCTCCTGAGACCAAAGCCCCAAGTCTTTGCAGTCGAAAATCCCGAATATAGTCAAAATTCTGCTGCGATAAAGAAAACGCCACTCGGATCTCAGAAGCATCTAGTGGGTGCTTACCATAACTATTCCGCGAGAAGAACTTCCCATAGCTTTGGTAGCCAACCATGTGCGGCGAAGACCAGCTCCGGGGTACCCGGACAATCACCACATACCGATCTTTTTTGACTTCGATCGCCCGAATCTGTACCCCATATATTCGCGGGTCAATCCCATCTCTGATCATGTGTTCGTATTTGAGCAAATGAGTCTCAACATCTTTGATCTTCATCCCCACGATTCTGGATGGAACCCCGCGATTCTCTACCACACCATAGATCAGATCTCCCCCAGAAGCATTGGCAAACGAAGAAACATCAGCGAGAAATTCTTTCTTACTTCGATCGTTATCCTCCGGTAAACACCGCTTGTAATCGATATTTTTACTTTCACGGACTTGATTGGCCACCAACTCATTAATATCTTTGATACTAATCAAATCCAAACTTTTTTGATATAATGCCATATAATTTAGGTATTTACTTCCAGTGTACCATCATAAAACGACAGTTGCAAATTACCAGGACTCACCACATCTTTTTTACGAGTGATTACCTTACCGTTAGCTTCTACCATAGCATACCCATTCTTAAGGATATTCCTAGGGTGAATCGATTGAATGGTCGTAATATTAAGTAGAAATTCTTGCTTTTTTTGAGCCAAATTCTGCTGTATAAGCTGATAGATTGTGTGGGTCAGGTTAGAATTCTGAATAAGTAAGTTATCCACACCACGCTGGTATATTGGATATAGATATTTGATCTCTTCTAGTGATCGTTTGGATAGCTCTATGTCTTGTATCACAAGCCTATAACACTGCTGTGCCAAATCCTGAGTCTGATGCTTCGCTGAGCCAATCAAAGCATAAACACTTTGGTTAACCGACTGAATGGTCTGCCGAGCCTGCAACACCCTCTGCGCAAAATATTCCCGAATAACAGCCACCATTCGCTCATTATACACCCGGTACTGCTGAACTTTTTCTAGCAGTCGAGCGTGAATTGCCGAAACCGTTCGATCCTTTTGTGCTGCAACATCACTACTACTATAAGACACAAGCTCAGCGGCCTGACTCGGCGTAGAAGCCCGCATATCGGCTACCAATTCTGCCAGTGTCACATCTCGCTCATGACCAATTGCCACAATCACTGGACGCGAAATCCCGTGCACCGCGCGAACCACCGGCTCAGAATTAAACACGATCAGATCCTCTTTGCTTCCACCACCGCGAGTAATGACCACGGTATCAATAGCATGATCGACAATTACCTCCTCAGCCTGCTTGAGACGAGCCAAAATCTCCGACTCCGCCCCAACCCCTTGCGTCTTGATCGGTAAGTGATACACCGTCATTCCGCCGCGCCGGCGCCCAAGCACCTTCGTAAAATCTGTAATCGCCGCACTTGAAGAACTTGCGAGCAGCAATATATTATTCGGTAACATTGCCGGCTTCCGCTTACGTGACTCATCAAGCAAACCTTCTTTGTCCAGCTTCTCCTGTAATAATTTGAGATTCCGGAGCAACTCCCCTTCACCAGTCAGTTGGATCGACTTCACATCAAAAAGCAACCTCGAATACTTATCGAGCACAAACTTCCCAGAAATCCGGACCTGCAACCCTTCATTCAAAGGAAATCCGGACCGAAAAATCACATTCTGGAACGCCCGGCAATTGAGCGTCGCCTCGCTCTCCGCATCCTTCACCGTGAAGTAATACATCTGATAATAATTCTTAGCCTCCGAGATTTCCGCCTCAATCACATACTCCTTCTCACCCAGCACATGCTTGATCTGCACTAGAGCTTCCTTAACGGTAAATACCTGCGAGCTAAAATCTGTAAAATCCCCGGACTTGCGCCGCTCAATCGCATCCATCGCCGACTCAATCGCCACAAACGCCTTCCTATCTCCTTCCTTAGATTTCCACTGCTCCAAAAATGCCAAATCTGACTCCGTCCCCAGCATCCGAAAAGCCTCCACAACCTTCCGCCGCACCGCGACCGACTTATGTGTAGAGAGCGCCCGAAGCTCCGACAAACTATCCGATTTCTTCTGAGTAATCACCCATGAGACAACATTCGAGACCTCCCCGGCTTTCATATCGGGAGTAAACAAAGATTGAGATTCTTCAAGTAAAGATTGCATAAGCTAAAGGCTGCCCAAAAAAATATATTTTGTCTATTTATTGAATAACACTTATATAAAATCAATCCACTGCTTCTGTGAGTCGATATAGTGAGTATAAACCTTTGGAATTATAGAATTTGGAAAAATTCCTGGCCAATGGCGATTTGTGATTGTTGTATAGTTATCAGATAAAGTTGCAGTGAAATACTTTGATACCGACTTCAATCTACTATCATGAATCGGTAAGAATTTACATATCCTACTTAAAGATGAGCCCAACGGGCTAAAAGGCAGTGCATCCAAATGCTGAATACCATAACCGGTCAAAGGTTGGGGAATGAGTGAGTGATTTTTACTTGATTTATCATAATTAAAAGTGAAGGGCAGCTTAAAACTAAACCAGGAAGGAAGATCATTGACGCCCAAAATATCGATATATTCAAAAGGGTGCTCTATTAGACTTTCAACATTTTTTAATGCGTTATTGATATTCAAAATGGGTTTAGATTTAGCTTTTTTCCATGAATGAGTATGGCACAATACGCCAAAGATGATTGGGTGAAAAATATACTCTAAAAGATCCACAGGAACTGGTTTATACATACTTCTAATTTCCTTGGCAGTTACTGCTGACTTCGTTAAATGTTCTGATTTTAAAGAATTCTTGCATTCAAACACTGCAAAAACACCTTCTAGAAAATATAATTTTTTATTTATTAGATAATTCGGATAATAAGGTTTCAGAACTAAAATATCCAATTGAGGACTTGTATCACCTTTGTCATTGATAAGTCGACCTTTTGTTACTATTTTATAATCCGATGGTAACCAATTCCTTAGTATTTCTGCCCAGTTTTCCTCCCCTTGGTCACCTGCTGTTGCTGGATCTTCAATAGTTCTTTGTTTAATCCTAGCATATTCACTTACCAGGAAATTAGTTTGCTGGCTCATAAATACATGCATATCGTTGTTATTGTTCATTCCATAATTTAGTATGGTAATACTACTTGTACAAATCAACCAAGTCAATAAAACATTACACTTATTGCGCAATAGCTTAATGAGACTAAATATTATGACCGCAGCTAAAAATATCCACACCAATAGAACAATTCTGAGACCTGTAAACACATCTGATACTAACTTCATTCTCCAAGCCAATACTGGAAATGTCCGAAAATACTTCATACCGTTTGACAATGCGACCTCTGTAAAAGACTGGATAGCAGAGAATATTTGCAAAATGAAAAAGAGGGAGAAATTAGAGATGATAATTGAGAACGAGCGAACCAAAGAAAAAATAGGTATGGTCGCCTTGGATAGTCTTCAAGATAAAGGAAAAATAATACCTCGCATTTGGATTGCTCAACCACACCAAGGCAAAGGTTATGCCAAAGAATGCCTGGCAGAATTCATAGCTTACTTGCAATCCCTGCCCGGATTCGAGAACAAAAGAATAGAATACGAAGTGGACATAGATAATCTAGCCAGTATTCAGCTCGCAAAATCTCTAGGATTAACCAAGATATGCACCAAAGAAGATAATGCTGGGCAATACTATGTATATAGTTGAAACACATTCAGAAAAATTCACACTGAATGTTGTTACCTAATAATTTTTGCTTGTTGTAAATTGTGCTAGAATAATATATAACTCACCAGACAAGCTCTTGCAGGAAGGAAAAGATAAGTGTAATGAAGAATTTCTCATTATACTCGTACACTAGATTTTTCTGTAAATTCCAAAATATTATTTTATCTTCAAAAACATGAAGAAAATTATCGGTATTTATTTCTAAAAACCGAGTCTTTCTGAAATTTGCGCCATCAGTTATCTGGAGCTTATTTACGTATTCCAGATTATTAGCAAATAAGTGTAAAAATAAGTGATTCTTTATACGATTTTGAACCCAGAACGCTTCAATCTCAACCCCAATCAAAGACTCAAAATTTAAGGTATTTCCTATCGCAAAATATTCCTGGGGCTTTTTGATCGAAGCTAAGGTTTTAGAATGTTCAACAACAGCCTCATACCCCTTGGAAATGCTGTATATTTGCATATTTTTATCATCTGCAATCACCTGTTTTTCTAAGTTCTTAAAAGCATTGTTTACATCAAAAACCGCAATCTGGGCATTTTGTAGTAACATGTCTTTTGGCTTTGGATACCATTTTGAATCTTCGCTATAAGCCAACTTCTGACTCACCAAAATATTTAGGTGATGATACACAGACTTTTTGCTAAGTTTGGACTCAGAAATCAAAGAAGTAACGCTACAACCTGGGTTAGTAATTATAAGATCCAAGAATAACGCGGTTTTAGGTTTTAATTGAAAAAGTGATTGAAGATCTTTTTGCTTCATATACATTGTATACACTTAATATACTTTATAAACAAGTATAATCATATTTAGTTTACATAGAATAAACATATTTATGGACCAATACTCAAGTTTATCATAGTAATAGCACATGTCTAAATTACATCATATAGTATTAAAAATTCAGAAGGAAGACTTACAATTTCACAACGAATTATTCAAATCATTAGGACTCAAAGAAATATACAGGCTCAACTATTATGCTCATTACGAAAATGACAATATGAGTGTTGGCTTATGGTTTGATAAATTTGAGGAAAGAAACGATAAAGCTTGCGGGTTAGGTCACATAGCTTTTGAAGTAGACAAAGAAACAATACATTCAATTAAAAGAGTGTGTTCTAATTTTAAAACCAACTTGATCAACCTTGGATTGAAAAAACACCACGGAATCCCTAAAAATACTTTTGAGGTTTGCTACACCAAAAATGTAAGGATTGAAATACTGTACTAGACTATCATCTTACAAATCAGTTGATACGATCTTCAAACAAACCAAATAAACTGTAATCTCTTACGAGCTACGCACTTACAATTTTCTATACAGACCGTAAGCTTATAAGACCTACGGGTTTCCGATATTCCGAACACCATTCGGGTCGATAATCTTATAGTTCCCGTTATTCGCTGCGACAGCATTGCGGTCTATAGCAATCAGAGTGCCAGTCATACCCCCAATATCGTTCAAATCCATTCTATTTTGATCGTCTGTGAGAGCTACAGTACCTGATATTTTGAGCTTGGCAGGATTATCACAAAATTCTGGTGTAAGGTTTTGTCCGTGAACGTGGTCCACACTAATATTGGCATTGTGTATCTGCAACTCTGTAATGTTAGTATCGATACTTATACACGTTAAGGCGTGCATCGCGTGCTCCACAAATTTAAAATTGCGCAGTACGTAAGGCCTGCTTAAACCCGAGCTATCAACAAACCGTAGCCCAGCCTGAACCCCTGGAGGGGTAACGATAGATTCGATATGTCCGTCGATTGTCAAAGACCGGCATGGTACAGAGTTTTGATCGATTACGAAACCATAGGCATCTTGCGAGACAACAAAAGTCTGGAAAAACTTGGCAATATTAGACCTATTTAAGTATATCGCACTACCTGTGGTATATTTTTTGAATTTGGTTCCTACACAAAACAGCTCGTTAAAACTTGAATCACCTGAGAGGATCGGATCAACGTATTCACTGGTAATTCCAAATACATTGCTACCATCAAAAATAGCAGCATAGGCAGCCGGGTCATTATAGTTATTCCAAATATCGGAGCTGATAATTGTTAGGTTCTCAGAACCAATATTATACATTCCAGCCTTTGTGTAAGAGCCTGCAATCACAATATTCTCTATAGTATGCAAATCTGCATTAGGTCCAGGCCCGGGTACCCCTTGAGCAGTCAAGCCTTCCCTCCCCATCAAAATGGCCGAAGAAGGAGTTACTGTCTCATCGCCGATCAAATACCCTCCAATCCAGTGACAAGACCTCGTATCGATCAAATCAAACATGGTTTTGTCTGCCACTTTGCCAACCACGGTAGCACCGAGCATATTCACCACCCACTTCACATTCCGCCGATTAATACCGGTCATGTTAATAGACTTATTTATGCTGTAGACTCTATCTTTGAAGTTCAAAGTAAACGAATATGATCCAGTCCTAGGAATAGACGTGTTCCCAACATTAAGATAAGTTGTTTTCAAAAAATCTACAGCAGCCTGAATTCCATTGGCATCTGCATCCTCTGGAGTATCATTTGGGTCAATAAAATCATCTACATAGATAACACTGCTACCGATTTCAACATAGTTACTACCATCAAAGCGATAAAATGTTTTGGTATCAATGTCTACGTAACAGTGACCCTCATCATCCGCAACTGGTGTCGTCAGCGGTGTTGTATTAACGCCTCCTGTTGAGGGGTTAGAAAGTTGGGCGATGTGGGTATTTAGTGGCTGCGCCCAATTTTGGTCTCCTTGTGTAGGTATACTTTTATTCATATCCAATATTATTTTAATCTTATAACTTACCTGTGATATCCCTAAGTTAATATTCTTCTAACTTACCTAGAAAAGAATAAACATGTCCAATACTAAATAAAACCCTTAAGAATCTTACCTTATTTTCGCTTATACAACCCCGGCTGTTTGTTGATGTCTTTGAGAGCTTTATAGAAAAATTGCTGGAACGGATAAAGTTGTTCAAAATAGCCAATGATCTTATCTGGTAGCTTACGGGACACCACATCTTTGTCACTCAAGTCCACCCCAAGCGTGAAGGATTTATGCTTGATATATTCCAAAGCTGGGTCATCTTTGGCAAAGCCTTTGGGAGCTGTTTTGAGAACACCCATGTATTCGCCCATCGTAAAATTCTTGGTAATACTAGCTGAGTTCATAAGTGTATCAAATTCTTGGTGATGATCACTAATATACTTACGCACAGCATATAAAAGCTGCGAATCGCCGGTGAACCAGCCACCACCAACAAACGATCGGTTGCCTGGTTGTAGATGAATGTAATATGCAGGATTAATCGACTTCTTGCCACCGTGAGTTATCGTGGCCCCAAAATTCTCTTTATAAGGGGTTTTATTTTTTGAGAAACGAATGTCTCGGTAAATACGAAACATCTTGATAAAATCAGGTTCTGCATACACCCCTTTATCAAACAAACTGACCCGACTTGCCAGTTCAAAAACAAATTCTTTAAAATAACTACTAAGCTCTTTATATTCTGACTTATGCTCATCAAACCAGGCTCGGTTATTATTCTTAGATAGGCTACTTAAGTAATATAAAATATCTTGATTGGTCTTCATGATATAATTATACTCTAATTGTACTTCTTAGTAAAACAAAAAACCCAGTATAATACTACCAGGTTATGTTTTAGTATAAACCGTTTCCTAATCGTTTAATTATGCAATATGAAAAACTGATCAGCCTCAAGCCTTCTAGCACTGAATAATCCGTACGCCGGATTAAGTTTGCACAGGGCGGGCATGATATAAGTCCTGCCGAAAACAATCAATTTTTTACCAGCAACCGGACACTCAGAAGGTATGAGCCATCTTATTACTGCACAGGAAAAATCATTTATCGGCAACACGAAGAGATAGAGGATAGTTAATGTAAAGAAAAGTGAGCATACAGCGCTCAGCAATCTATAATCCATATTCGAAACATCCATTATTTTCCTTCTGTTTTTCAAGGTTTTCCATCACTCAAAATAAAAAAAATAACCCCTATTGTCAATGACTATTTATTTTTGGCAGGGGGTATTTTTATTTCTTATGATCTACGAGCCATTTACGGAACATTTCGATTACCTGTCCTTGTCCGATCGCTAAGTAATCATGAGGCTTATTCACAGGCACACACCAACACTCTAGATGCTGCTTGGAGTAGTCCTCATCTATATGTGTCCACTTCTTAAACACATCCACCGGGAAGACAGGACGCACAATGTAATAGATCTGGAGATTAGAATAGTTATCCATTGGATTCTCGAAGTATACAAAACCTAGAGGACAAATAATACGGGTCTCAATGCCCGTCTCTTCTTTTACCTCTCTGATAATCGCTTCGGCTACGTTTTCGTTACGTTCGACCCTACCTCCAGGAAGCTGCGTACCACGCCCTGGCCTCGAGAGGGATTTGAAGGCCACGTAGAAGTCTTTGCCTTTGTGCTTACACCATACTACTGCTCCTGCTCGGAACACATGTCTGAGAGAGAATTGCTTATTGATGGCAAACGCCTGATTAGTTATGTCAGAATGGAGATTTTTTACTTCCAAGTTTCTGGATGATTTCATACATTTTGTTTTAAATATCTGCTTATTAATACAGATAGGATAGTTTAATCTAATCTAAATACAATTAACATTAATGTCAAGAGCCCGTCGGCGATTGAGACGCCCATGCTAGATTCACAAAGTGAATCGAACCGAAGGGGCTGGTAAAAGTCGGACTTGTTCCGACCCCCCTTTCCTCCCAACAGACGTCGATCCGTTCCGTCTTGCTTATCACAAAAGCTACACCCCTCTACGTCTGAGCTTCGCCTCCTCCTTTCAATCATTGATCGCAAGGCACCTCATTATTATAACCACAAACCCAAAAATCGAATAATCCTGATTTATAACTATTAACACAATACCTATACACTATAGTTACATCCAAGCAACTACTACCTTTTCAGGGGCCCCCGCAAAAGGTGGGTGCGTACCCGGATTCCTTTTGCGGGGAAGACGAAGTGCCGACGTAAGGGAATGGAGCTTATGCGAAAAGCATAACGGAATGGACTGAAGTTGCGCAGGAGGACTTGACATTAACGGTAAAATAATTCTAAATACTGAGTGAAAATCAGGAAATTATGACACATCAATTATTACGCAAAAGTAAAGTTGTGACCGCACAACTTCGCAGCGACATTCCAGATTTCAAAGTCGGAACAGTCGTTAGTGTACACTACAAGATCAAGGAGGGTAACAAAGAACGTATACAAGTGTTTGCTGGTATGGTAACTGTTCGTCACGGTGGTAACTCTCTAGACGCAACATTTACAGTGCTTAAGAATGCAACTGC
Organism: uncultured Patescibacteria group bacterium; assembly: GCA_938041505.1. Classification (GTDB taxonomy): domain Bacteria; phylum Patescibacteriota; class JACMRA01; order JACMRA01; family JACMRA01; genus CALITC01. The sequence goes on from CALITC010000006.1 coordinate 59,344, forward strand.
CGGAGTCAAAGTAACTCGTACTTTTCCAGTTCACTCACCACTCATCGAAAAAATCGAGCTCAACTCACCACTTCAGAGGACCAAGCAGGCAACTTTGCACTATCTTAGCGATATCAAAGACCCTATCAAATCCGCACGAACAAAACCAATTAAAGCAAAGACTAAATAATATACAACTTATATGTTTCCAGTATCGGTAAAGAATCTCAACCTTGTTAATATAGTAATCTCGATAGCTCTTGTTGGCCTATCTTTTACATTAAGAGATGGTAATTCTCTTACAGGACTTGACATATTAGGCATAATCGTATTTATTTTCTCTATAGCAAACATGGTAATTGTCAAGCAGATTAGTGATAACATTAGTAAGTATATTTTACTAATTACGTTCCTATCTGCTATCTTAGCAAGTTTTATGCCATTTATTGGTGGCTTCTCTGACAATACCAATTTATTTATTGCTGCCAACAGTATTTCAGCACTTTGGCTAATAATATTATTTTTCACTAATTATAAAAACAATTAACCTCCCCATTATGATTCTAGTTAAACGACGCCCAGGAGATTCCAATCTAAAGGTTTATACAGTATTCAACCAACGTACTCGCAAAGCAAATACCAAAACCCGGTACACCAAGATCCAAACTCAGACAAAGCCATTATCACATCACAAGAAAAAGCAGAAGGCTATCAAGAAAGCAGCCTACTTGCAACAAAAAGAAATTACAGATAGACTTGATCGTAACAAGTTCTAGTGGTTAGATTTGAGTAGAATAGAATACAGTAGACTTACTTTTTTAAAAGTTAAAAAAATATATTTTTGTGGCTAGGGATCCTTATTTAGTAGCAATTGACTTCGGTTCGAATTCAGTTAAGTTGGCAGTAGCAAAAGACTCTCTTGACGAGCAAGACAAGATTCAAATTCTTGCTCTCGTTGAGAGAACATCAAGCGGTATTCGCAAAGGTATTGTTACGAATATGAGCGAAGCAACGGAAGCGCTCATAGACGTAGTTAACCAGGCTGAAAGTATAATTGGCCTCCCTATCAGAAAAGCTGTTGTAGGTATTAGTGGTCTTGGGGTAACTTTCACCAATTCGGATGGTCTTATTGTTATCTCTAGGCCAGACAACGAAATTCTTGAAGGAGATGTCGACAGAGTAATTCAAGATAGCCTTACCAAAGCATTTGGATTGGCCAACAACGAGATAATTCACGTAATTCCGAAGAATTTTGTCATAGACAACCAGCAAGGCATTCGCTACCCGGTAGGCATGATCGGTTCCAAGCTAGAAGCCAAAACACTTATTGTAAGCGTAGAGAGTAGCTATCTAAGAAATTTTGCAAAAGTGTTCAACCAAGCAAGCATTGACATTACTAATCAATTCTTCACCCCTCTCGCTTCGAGTGATTTCTTGCTCTCGCTAAGACAGAAAAAGGCTGGAACCATACTGGTAGATATTGGTAACTCCACAACCTCCTATATTATCTGGGAAAATGAAGAAATTTTTCACTCTGACGTAATCCCTATCGGCTCTGACCACATCACTGCAGATCTTGCTGTTGGCCTCCAGACCACCATCGAAATGGCTGAAGAAATCAAGAAACAACACTTAGATCTCACCGATGACTTCGAAGGAGAAATAGAAGAAGTGGAGATCTTTAATCCTGATCTACAGATCAACGAGACTTTCAAACTCAATGAAATTCGCAACATCGCCAAAGCCAGAGCCGAAGAAATCTTCTTCTACCTCAACAAAGAACTACGTCGTCTCAACAAGAACGCTCAACTACCTGGAGGTGTAATTCTCGCTGGAGGAGGTGCTAATCTCAAAGGTATAGATGATGTGGCCAAGAACATGCTACACTTACCTATCTTCAAGTATGCGTTTGATCGCAACCAAGTGGAGTTTGTCCCAGATTACAACGACGACCCTACTTTCGTCAACGTAATTGCTCTTGCTGCCTACTCTCTCTACCACGCAGAAGATATCAACTTCGGAGGCAAACCAAGCAACCCAAACAACACAAGCCGTAACAAGGACGGCAAAGAAGGAGGCGGTAATCCTTTAGGAGGCATGATGGGCAAACTAGGAAAATTCTTACCTTGGTCGTAATTGAATTTTCAAAAGTTTTGTAAGAATATAGGCGGTTATTGAATCAAATTCAAAAATTTTATAATTAGACTTCTTCCTTGATTCCTTCAAGGATTCACTTGTCTCTCCTCTCGATTTACTTGTTTATGATTAATTTGTTCAGCAACGATCGACTAGAACAATCTCTATTTCTTCTTTCAATAACTACAGATCTCACCAGCTATTATCAGATATTGTGTTGCGGAGACATCATACTCCTGTTGACGCATTTGTATTAACTAAGCAATGTTAAATCACACTCTTTATAAAATTACGGAGATAAAGATATGTGCGAGCAAGGCATATGTTGTGAACAAATTAAAATTGAATCAATTTCCAATGTCTCTAAGTTGCTAGATCAGCAAATCATAACGTTAGAAAACAAAAATCAAGCCACAAAAAATATAAGTTTGTTCAAAAAAACACTAGCTGTTTGTGGACTAGCTTGCTTAATGGCTAGTATTTTTCTAATAGGAAGTTTAACCTCTAATATTATACTATTTTTAATAGCTGGAGCTGCGTCAGCACTAGTAATAGGTCTAGTAAACTTCGGTATTTTTTTGATAGGCTACATTTTTATAGGGATAGACAACCTCGACAACTCTGCGATAGTTGCAGAATTTATGGATAATGAAATAGCAATCAACAAGTTCTTATCACAAGGGGCACAAATCACAGAAACAGATCATTCCAACTTGGAAAAAAAATATAGAAAATTGCGAGGACTCTCTCAAAAGCTATACGCTGACTTCAATGATCTAGAAAAAGCACATGTATGCAATAGAGATTGGATAGCGAATCTTGCGAGTAACAAGGCTGTGTTACAAGCTGTAAGTTAGCTAAAAACGGTGGATAAATAAATATAAGTCTAGGAGTAATTTTATATACTCCTATTTTTTTTGTATTTCTCAAAAACAGAGCTTACCTTCACTAAGAAATTAACTTAAAAATTTTCTAAAATTCACCATACTCTATGGAGCCTTCATCAAATAGTTTAATGTAATCTATTAACTTAGATAGCAACTTTTCATACGCTATTAAAAAAATATATTGATAATTTTTTCTCTCTTAATTTCTACTAATTGAAATTACTTAAACACTGATTCACTCAAGAACTTCTTGATCTCTTGATATTCTGCCGACTCAACTCTTTGTTCTTCTGTAATATTTGTGCGAACACTCATCTGAAAGTGCACCTCTTCTGGGTGTCCTTCGTAGTATTCTGTTTGGGCTAAGTAATCTTCTGATTCGTTCCGGTTAATATTGGTCTTGAGGATGAATCCACTATCACAACCCTGGAAGTTACCAAAATATACACCACCGCTCTCGCTAGAGAATTCTCGAATACCATCACCAAATTCACCTAACAACTTACTTGGACCTCCAAAACCACTATATCCGCACCTATCAGGATTGAGAACTGGGTTTAGCTCCAATGTTAAGACAGCCTCACCTTTGGTCAAAGTGATATTTCGAGTTACTAGACTATCATAACTTGAAGGTCTTGTCTGAGTTCGAAAATTCCAACCTGAATCATATGCGAGCTTAAACGAAGGGTAAAACTGATTTGTATACACTTGCGCTTCAAATATCTCTTCAGGAAGAAGAACTTCAGCTGGTTCTGTGACTGTTTCAATTTTTTCGACCATTTCTTTTTCATCTTCTGACACCTCAGCTGCGACTATCTCCATATCTTCAGCCGGCTTATTGGATACTTCTTCATTATCAGTCTGGTCTTCATTACTACGAGAACTAGTTGTAAAAGTGCTTCTGAGACCCTCACTTTGCGAACCAAGGTAATAAAAACCTCCAAAAACCAAACCTATCAAAACGCATGCCATCACTATTAGAATAACATACAAACCCTTATTGAAGGTCTTTTCCACTAATTCATCTGGTGCATACTGAACCGAATGATTCTTTTTTGATTTTGACATAGTATAATTATATCATATATATAACAAATAATCAAATATATTATTACCCAAAATTACAAGAAAATTAACCCCCTAAGCGGATTTGTTGACAAAAATTCATAAATTACCTGCAATTAGAAGGACAAAAAATCAACCAATACTCTATACATGGACCAGGAAAAAACTAAGACTCTCAATAAGTACAATACGGCAGAATATTTGGAAATCAATACCAACACCCCCAATCCTCACAACTTCATTACTGTGCGTGGAGCCAGAGAACATAATCTGCAGAATGTATCCATGGTAATCCCCAAAGACCAGCTAGTAGTCTTCACCGGTCTCTCGGGATCAGGAAAGTCTTCACTTGTATTCGATACTATCTATGCCGAAGGTCAAAGACGTTACGTAGAGAGCTTATCTTCCTATGCCCGTCAATTCCTAGGTCTCAAAGAAAAACCTGATGTAGACTCCATAGACGGCCTCTCACCAGCTATCTCAATCGATCAAAAATCAACTTCTCAAAACCCACGCTCAACCGTAGGTACTACCACAGAGATCTACGACTACCTCCGCCTACTATTTGCCAAAATTGGTGTCCAGCACTGTGCCGTTTGTGGATCAGACATTACTACCGAGTCTGTCAGCAGTATGGTCGATAGAATCATGAAAATCCAAAAGGGATCTCAAGTTGTATTCTTGTCTCCTTTGGTAGAAGATCAAAAAGGTTGGCACCGCCAGCACATTCTCGAATCCAAGAAAAATGGTTTCCGCCGTCTTCGCATCAATGGAGATATTATGCTGATGCAGGAAGTTGAAAAACTAGAACTTAACAAACAGCAAAAGCATACTATCGAGATAGTAGTTGATCGTATCACCATCGATCCAGCCAACAAAGCTCGGGTACTCGATTCGTTAGAAACCTCCCTCAAGTACGGTAAAGGTAAGACCAAGCTTCTTATATTCCAAGATGACCATGAAGAAGAAATGTATCTCAACAAAGATCGTAGCTGCCCTAACGGCCACGGATCTCCTGGAGACATTGAACCAAGAATGTTCAGCTTCAACTCCCCACACGGCGCTTGCCAAACCTGTACTGGACTTGGGAATATTACTGAAATTGACGAGCATCTTATTATACCTAACCCTAGCTTATCTATACTTGAAGGTTGTATAAGACCACTTTCTAGAGCTAGCACCAGTGGCGGTTGGTTCACAAAATTATTCGAACGCCTCGCAAAAAAATACCGTTTCAAACTCACCACTCCTTGGGAAAAGCTTACTGAACGCCAAGTGAAAATAATTCTTCACGGGACCGAAAAATATGATGGATCTAATGATTTCGAAGGTATCATTCCCAACCTTCACCGCCGGTACAGAGAGACTACCTCCGAGTCTTCTCGTCGCGATATCGAAGGTTACATGACCAAGCAAGTTTGCCCTACTTGCAACGGAGCTAGGTTGCGCGTAGAGAGCCTGGCTGTCACCGTTGCTGATAAGAATATTCACTCCCTATCTTCAATGGCAATCAGAGACGCAAGCGTCTTCTTCGACGAACAAGCAAACCCCAAAACCACCAAACTTAACAACAAAGATCAGGAAATCGCCAAAATGATCCTGAAGGAAATCACTTCTCGTCTTAGCTTCTTAAAGAATGTAGGCTTGGGCTATCTAACACTCGCTCGTTCTGCAGACACTCTTTCTGGAGGAGAGGCGCAGCGTATTCGCTTGGCAACCCAAATCGGTTCTGGATTGACCGGGGTATTATATATTCTCGACGAACCTTCCATTGGTCTGCACCAAAGAGACAATACCAAACTTCTCAAAACCCTCAAAAACTTGCGAGATCTTGGGAACACTGTACTTGTAGTAGAACATGACGAAGAAACCATGCGCGAAGCAGACTTCTTAGTAGATATTGGACCTGCGGCAGGTAAGCACGGTGGTAAAATCGTAGCCATCGGAACACCTCAAGAAGTAATGGCCAACGAAAAATCACCCACGGGCCGCTTCCTTTCTCACAAAGAGATCATTGAGATTCCAGACTCTAGACGCAAGCTTGAAGATAAGATTGAGAACATTTCTGAAAAAATCAGCATCTTAGGCGCCAAAGAAAACAATCTCAAAGAAGTAAATATCGACATACCTTTACGTAAGTTCGTATGCGTCACTGGAGTTTCGGGTTCTGGTAAGTCAACCTTGATCAACGATATTCTCTCTAATCACTTGATGAATTACTTCTATGACTCGAGGTTACAAGCCGGAGAATTTGAAGATATTACAGGTCTTAACAACATCGATAAGCCAATTATCATCGATCAAAGTCCAATCGGTAGAACACCTCGTTCCAATCCGGCAACGTATACAGGGCTCTTCACCCCTATTCGAGAATTATTCTCCACTCTACCAGAATCCAAAGCTCGAGGATATTTGCAAGGAAGATTTTCGTTCAACGTTCCAGGCGGTCGCTGCGAAACCTGCCAAGGGGATGGTGTTATCAAAGTCGAAATGAACTTCCTTCCAGACGTTTACATCGTATGTGAAGATTGTGAAGGCAAGCGTTATAACCGCGAAACCTTAGAGATTCAGTACAACGGTAAAAACATAGCTGATATCCTTGCTATGTCAGTCGAGGAAGCCCTCGAATTCTTCAAAAACCATCGTATCATTAACCGCAAATTACAAACCTTGAGCGACGTAGGTTTGGGCTATATCCACTTAGGCCAATCAGCAACCACCGTCTCCGGAGGAGAGGCCCAGCGTATCAAACTTGCAACAGAACTTAGCAAAGTCGGTACCGGTAACACTATGTATATCCTCGACGAGCCGACCACTGGCTTGCACCCTATTGATGTCAAATTATTGTTAGACGTGCTCCATAAGCTTGTCGACAAAGGAAACACTGTTCTTGTCATCGAACACAACTTAGACGTGATTAAAACCGCTGACTGGATTGTTGATCTAGGGCCTGAAGGTGGAGACATGGGAGGCACAGTCATCGCCCAAGGAACTCCAGAGGAAATCTCCATATCCAAAGACTCATATACAGGCCAATATCTCAACGAAATGCTCAAAAAATAACGGTATATTATTGAGAAAGTCGAGTATATTTAACCACTCTTAGTAAAAAAATAAGTTTGCATCTATCCTCTCCGCTTACAGCTGTTTAACACGACATGATGACATAACAAGGTTTTAAGAAATCATTGTCTTCAAGTAGTTACGATAGTAACAACCCTTGCACAGGTAAGAGAATTATGTTAGTCTATATTCATCTATTTAAATAATAGATATGTTGTTGTTTAATATCTGGAAAATCAATGAAAATTTATGTAGGACAAAGAGAGCAAAATAACCTCACCCCTGAAGAACAAAAACTCAGTCCAATACAAGATTCTATTCAAAGTGAGATGATAAATTTATCTCCAGGACAAGGTTTTGTAAGCTTTAAAAATGGCCCAGTGGACTTGAACGCAAGTTTTTGCGTGATAACTCATAGAAGCGTCATTAACAACAGTGATGCTATTAAACCACTACTAAATAAAAAATTAGATTAATCAATTTTTAACATATATATCAAACCAATACTATGTTGCAGCTGAAGAGTTGCAGCATTTTTTGTTTCAATTTTTCTTGCAGAGAACCTAATAATAGGGTTCACTTGTAATTATGCTAGCCGTGAATCACGTTACATTGGCCACCGCCATCACTTTAGGTGGAAGTATTTATCTCAATGAACCATTTTTTTTGCCGTTCATAGCTTTTGTTGTATTTGCCAGCCTACTACCAGACATTGACCACCCAGGAAGCGAAATTAGCAAATTCTTCCCTCTTATCAACAAAGCCTTGCCCCATCGCGGAGTCACTCACTCTATAGTCGGCGCTAGCGTCTTCATTGGATTTTTACATTTCCTCATCAATCATAGCAGGACCCTCTCGTACGTTCTCTTGATTTTTTCTTTCATAGGTATACACTATATGGGTAAACTACTCAAAAAACGCCTCAATCAGCTCCAAAATAGGTCAAAAAATTTTATTTCCGAGAAACAGATCAAATTTACGATAAGCACCCTAACTAGAATCCTAGATTTATTTCTAATTCTCTTAGCCATCTTAATCTGGCGCGGAGAATATCGCCAAGAGATCATAACCTTGCTAGGTGCAGGATACATTGGACATATCGTCGGAGACTGGGTTACCAAAGACGGTATTCCGTTATATTGGCCGCTCAAAACCAGAGCCAAGCTCAAACTATTCCGAACCGGGGGCAAAATGGAAGCCTTTCTTGGCGTGATTATCTTAGGAATCAACGTATATCTCTTCCAACAATTCTGGACAATATTTGGCGTAGGGACCTTCGAATATTGGGAAGGGTACCTGCCAATCATAAATACAGTTTTAAATTAAAATGTTCAAAACCACACTAGCAGGAAATCAGGTCAAGTTGAGCAAAGCCACTAAGGAAGGTGTCAATAAGATAATTGCCAATAAAAAACTCCTTCCTGACAACTCCGACATAGAAACACTATTAGAAAATGAAAACATTCTTTATTGGGCTGTATTTGAGACCGGATCCGATTCTTTACGCGGAATAATAGGGATAACTCAAAGTTTAAAAACAAATCAAATATACTATAAATTCGCCCCAGGAGAAGTTGGTCTATTTAAACTATTTGAAGAAGTGTTAGAACTAATAATCGACTATCTTGAGTATATAAAATCAAGAGGAATATATACCATCGAAATTAATAAACCCAAGCCGGGTATCAAAAGAGGGCTTTTAAATAACGGCTTTAAATATAATGGAAGCTATTGGTATATTGTCATATAAACAGGCTACAACTTAGCTAATAACATACTTCTTTTCTGCTTAGTTAGTACTTGACTATCATTGACTACGTCGTGAACATTGTAATCATAAAATGATTGTAAAGATTTAAAACCATACTTAAGCAATAAAGCATCCAACTCAGTCATAGAAAACACTTTCCATTTAATGGAATTTTTTATTTCGCTCCAATCATCAAATTTGATTAATCTATTACAAACCATAGCTTGGCTTTCGCGCACAAAGTCAGAAAGAATTATCTTTTTTTTCAAAACCCTAAAATCTTTAAAACCCCCTCCGATTGGATAGTAATTAAAATTAAAAACATCAAGGACTATTTTACCACCACTCTTAACACTCACAGAGAGCTTAGCAAATAACTCATCATACCTATCCCAGTCTTTGCCAAAAAATGGGGCAAGTAGATACACCCCATCTAAATCCATTGGTAAATCTATACTAAAAACACTTCCTTGTATAAAATTATCGACCTTACAATCAGGTTTTTTAATATCCACACCGAAAACTGCAGGTGTTACCTGTTGAAGTTGTTGTATATGATAGCCAGAGCCAGAACCTATATCTAAAATTCTAGATGACGGGTTAATATCTAAGACTTTTTTTAAAAAGTCTACTTGTATTTGCTGGTTTTTATAATACTGCATAAAACATGATGAAAAAACCGAGATATTTGGGACTATCTCGGTATTGAGGCTATAAAAAACTACTATCAGGAAGCTTTGCACCCATTATGGCAATTCATACAACCATTGCCATCGCAGGCAGAACACCCATTGATATGGTCAATTAAGATAGGATCGAAAATGAAACTACCGAAATGCTTAAAACTAGCATCAACTAAGTTTTGACCAGATTTGGGGTCGTGTTCATCGCCATCAAGGTGAGGTTCATGACGAATAATATGCCCACAAAGCTTTTTAGTAAGTCGATTATAATCTGCATTCATCCAAAGATGACAATGCCATATTTTATCGACTTTATCACCAGGAACGGCTAAAGACTCATCACTAACAGCGCACAGATACAAATATTTTCTGTACTGCTCTATTAGTTCATCTATATCATTAGAAAGCTCAGGGTATTCCTTAAGAACATAGCACTTTAAACGGCTACTATCCCAAGAATGTAAAGTTGATTTTACTTCACTAAAAGCTTGCTTTGTAATTGTTTAAACCACTTTGGAGATCTCCTTGTGTATTCTATATAATGGTTAACTAGTGCCACACAAACGTTATATGTGGCTAGGTAAATAAATTTACTTATTATCATAAAAACACATTTTTCAATAACTGTCAAAATAAACTTACATCTTTAACTTTTCTTTTAGTCACTTACACCCCTATTATAACGCTCAAAATTCAATACTACCCGAACACAAGGGTGTAGTACAAAGACCCATCTTTACGATGGGTTTCAGATAATCAGAAATGAAATACTATTTTTTTATTTATCCAAGTTTCCTTCGTCTACTGAGAGAGCGAGTTTTTTATCAACATAGCCATTATCATCAGCTTCATCTACCGCAGCGTTTACCTTGATACCAAGAGCAGTAAGCTCGTTGGCAAGCACAATGAATGATCCTGGTAAGTTTGGCGAAGTGATTGGTCTTTCTTTGATGATAGACTCATAGGCTGCATCTCGACCTTTAACATCATCCGACTTTATGGTAAGCATTTCTTGCAAAGCATAGGCTGCTCCATAAGCTTCTAATGCCCATACCTCCATTTCTCCAAATCTCTGACCTCCAGAGTGACTTCGACCTCCAAGAGGTTGCTGAGTTACTAATGAGTAAGGACCAGTAGAACGAGTGTGCACCTTATCATCTACCAAGTGGTGGAGCTTATTATAGTATAAGTAACCTACAGTCACTGGGCGATCGTACTTTTCTCCAGTTTGCCCATCCCAAAGATCCAATTTACCATGAGCTGGATATCCTGCTTGTTGTAATTCTTGCTCGATAGCATCGACTGGGATTTCGTTAAGAGGCTGCGTAATTGCCCGCATATCTTGCTTAGCACAAGCCAGGCCTAGATGGGTTTCTAGTAACTGACCAAGATTCATACGACCAACAACACCAAGTGGGTTCAATACGATATCCACCGGTTCGCCATCAGCAGTGTACGGCATATCTTCGACTGGTAAGACGACTGATACAACACCTTTGTTACCATGGCGACCAGCCATTTTATCTCCTGGCTTAATCTTACGAGTAGTTGCGAGCCAAATGTGCACGCGGTGGAGTACATCAGAAGGTAGCGAGTCACCACCATGTCTTGAGAACTTACGGATTGAGATTACCTTACCACTAAGACCGTGCTCTAGGTAGAGCGAACTATCCTTTACATCTCGCGAGTACTCTCCAAACAATACACGAATCAGTTTGTCTTCTGGGCTAAGATCAACCTCACCTTTTGGAGTGATTTTTCCGACCAAAATATCTCCAGACTCAACATACGCACCTATGCGAATAATTCCATCCTCATCCAAATTACGGAGTTTATCAGTCGCCACATTAGGAATATCTCGAGTAATCTCTTCATCTCCTAGACGAGTTTCATGCACGTCGCATACAAGCTCATAAATATGTGTGGAAGTAAACTTATCTTTTTGCACAAGTCTTTCTGACAACACGACAGCATCTTCAAAATTATACCCTTTGAAAGGAAGGAAGGCTACGCGGCAGTTCTGCCCGATTGCAAATTCTCCATTCTTCACACCGAATCCTTCGATGATTACGTCATCTTTCTTAAGTTTCTCTCCTGGTTTTACAGTTACACGCTGGTTAATTGTAGAGTGATCATTGGAAGGCAAGAATTTCAAAGTCGTGTAAACTTTTTCTTTCTTTTCTCCTTTGTACTTCACTCGCACTGAATGACCATCGGCGTATACAACCTCTCCTTCTTTTTCAGCGTACACTACGTACCCCGAATCACGAGCCGCAACCTGCTCGAATCCTGTTGCCACAATTGGCTGCTCTGGCTTCACGAGCGGAAGAGCCTGACCTTGCTGGTTGGTTCCCATCAATACACGATATCCATCAGTATGTGCTACAAACGGCACCATGCAAGATGACAAACTCAAAATTTGGTTACTAGCAACATCGATAAGCTCAATATCTTCTACATCAGCCTGCACCGGTTCACCGTTCTTACGCGCACCGATGGTTTTTTGAGAGAAGTGACCATGCTCATCCAATCCGCTTACATGTTCACCAATGATGAATTTAAGCTCATCAGTCGCAGCTAGCCAAACCAGTTCACTAGATACAAATTGCTTCACTTTGACCATGATCTTCTTATCAGTAGACTTAAGATCTTCGAGAACATCCTTAGTCATTAGCTGACCAGACTTATATAGCTTTTTACCCTTGTGTACAATATCTTCAGTAGCTACGCGAGTAAGCAAATCCTTATCGTTGACAGAGACCTCAGTCTTAACCGTAAAGTAAGGAGTCTCCAAGAAACCAAGCTTATTAACTCGTGAGTAAATCGCAGCATGAACATTAAGACCAAACGAAGGACCTTCAGGAGTGTTGATCGGACACAACCGGCCATAGTGTGAAGGGTGTACATCACGTACATCAAATCCAGCCCGTTCCCGAGTAAGACCACCCGGACCTGAACAAGTCATGAACTGACGCTGATCCATCTCGGACAAGATATTGGTCTGATCCATAAACCGAGAAAGCTGCGAAGTGTTGAAGAAATCCTCTACCATAGCTGCGAGTGGTCGCATATTTACAAGCTGAGCTGGAGTAAAGCTTGTATCTTCATTAACAATCATCTTGTCCTTAGTATTCTTCACCACTCGACTAAGACCTGCCTTGAATGTGTTACCTATCCATTCACCTACACCCCGTACACGCCTGTTACTTAGCGAGTCGATAGAGTCAGGGTCAGATTTCTCAACTGACATTCTGATAAGCTCAGTGAGTACAGCAATAACTTCTTCGATTCCAATATTCTTCTTATAATCCAATCCTTCAGTTGGCTCAGACTTAAAGTCCAAACGCTTGTCGAACATATATCGCCCGATTCCGCCAAAGTCATACTTTGCAAGATCTTCAAACATTCCCTTAAGATATTTCTTACCTTGCTCGATGGATACAATATCACCAGGGCGAAGTTTCTTATATATAGAGTTGACTGCCTCGTCTGCAGAAGTTGTACCATCTTTTTCCAAAGTTCGATCAATATAGCTATGTTCTTTGTCAGTATCGACATCATTGAACAAAGCTCGAATCTCATCTTCATTGGCGATTTCAAATAATTTCAAAAGCTGAGTAGCTGGGAATTTCTTCTTACGGTCAATTCTACAGTAGATAGCACCATCCGGTGCAACTGAGAAGTCAATCCAGATACCTCGACCTGGGATAACCTTAGCATTGTAGAGCATCCGACCTTTCTCCATCGCGCGAGTATAGATTACTCCTGGAGATTTAACGATCTGACTTACAACAATCTTCTGGACACCATTGATAATAAAGTTACCTTTCTTCGTCATCATTGGTACCTTACCTACAAATACACGTTGAGTTTTTTTCTCTTTGGTTACCAAGTTCTTCACGGTAACGTTGATGTAGAACGGAACAGCGTAGCTAGTAGAATCCAGTAAAGACTGGTATTCATTAACTTCCGTGTCAGTTTCCAAATAAAACTCAGGACCAAGATCCACCTTCCAACGGCCTCCTACTGTGTCCTCAATCGGACTAAATTCTGCCAAAATATTCTTCAAATCGTGCAACCAAAATTGCTTGTAAGACTCAACTTGCATGATGTTCAAGTTAGGCACAGGGAATTGCTGCTTCTTAACGCCAAAGGTACTTCGTTCTAATGTTTGAATCGCCATAAATAGATGTATTTGATAACCCTACAATATAAACTAAAAATCCGCATTTTGTCAAGAGCTATGAGGCAATTGAGCTTGGATGCAGCACTAGTCAGAATTTTGTCCGCGAAAGATATCTATCATATTTTTTATTTTTATAACATTTATATAATACTAAATTTGTATTGTGTTGATTATTCAATAGATATATGTGAGATATTGTGAACTACTGTGAGATTAATATAATACGATATTTTACTAAGTGTAAAAACACCAGTATACTTAAACCCATGTCAGTCTCAATAAACAAAAATACTATTAAAATCAATACTGAAATATCAGATCAAAACCTCACAAAGCACTTTGAATCAATCGAAGAATCTCTTGTCGATGACGAGTTGATACGGTTACTCAAACTTGGCCTACAAGTAAGCAAAAATGAGAAATTTGCGCAGTTTTTAGATGAAACTGAAGAAAGATTTAAAGAAGAGCATCCTCATATCTTCAAAATGTTTGAGCAAGTCGAGGGAGAAATGGAAGTGATTAGAGAGGAGCGGAAAAAGTCTGCAAAAGGAGGTCTGGACTTAGAGGATGAGATCTTGAATCACCTAATTACTAATACACAGGCCTTGGGTGAATTTGAAAAAGTTGGAACAAAAGGTAACAAAAGTAAGAACAAAACAGGAGATATTCTAGTTACTTTTGACGATGAATCACAAACCGTGATTGAGATTAAATATGCAACAGGTTTCAAAGTTGGAGAAGTATATGTCAAAGAAAAAGCAGACAACGCCATCACTCAGATCATGGAGGCTAAACGTGAGTATGATTGTCAGTATGGCATACTCGCGTACGACATTTCCAAACCTCTCAAAGACGCTGGGGAATCTTGTATAATGTACAAACCTGGAATTGGGCTTATCGTCCAAGTCGATCGTGAGAACGGAGATTTTAAGTACCTCGAAATTGCATTGGATATAGTTCAGCAACTCAACGCACATAATACCAATCCAAATATTGAGGCAAAATATATCAATTTCTTCTGCAACATACTAGAAAAAGACCTTAAGTTCTTCGATGACATTGCAAAATCCAACTCTACACTTAAAAAAGAATCTGACAAAATAGAAACTTCTATTCAGAAGCTTAAAGAGAGTTTTGCTATCAACCGGGAACACTTACAAAAGTACTTGGTAGGTGAAATTACTAATGAAGATGTCTTAGAGTATTTGGGGAAATAAATTTCAACATAGGGTATCTATACATATACCCTACCAATAGCTCTGCCTATTTTCTTACGTATTCATTGAACAAATATTATTGACATTTAGTATATTATTTGCTATAATACTGTAGCAAATTACCTTTCTGAGGATAAATTAATGAACACAGCTGTCAATGCAGATTGTCTTTTTGACTCATATATTCGTCAATTTCGTTCTAGCAAACTAGCCTATTGGTTGGAAAATGGATTTCCGGATGAAATTCGTTTACAACTAACACTATCGGGTATAGATTACGAGTCTTTTTTTGAATCACACTTAGCAAAAGCTAAAGTCCCTGAATGCAAAACTCAAACTAAGCCTAAGGTTAAGCCTGCCACAGAGCTTCGCCTCAAATTATTGATAATCTACAAGATTTCCTTAATTGACTTAGATGTTGAATCTGTTTGTGACGGTGCAAAGCATCAATTATTTCAAGAAACTCTTGATTGTCATACTAATTCTTACAATCTTGATGGAATTATCGCTTTAAACCAAGGGTGTTATGAGTACTTTGAATTTAACTCTAACGCGCGAACTTTCTATTCTCTTATTTCAGATACAATGAGCGATTCTCAATTTCTTGAATCGCTTACAATCCTGAAATACGCTGCAGAATGCGCCGCTGAGAACTCGATATTAATTACTAATGTAGTTTTAGAAATTGCTCAGTACGTTGAGGAGATTACCAATAGTGGACTCTATTTAAACCTACATATGGCAAATATAAAGCATGATACCAACTCTTTCTCAAAAGTGTTGGCGGCGGATATGTATGAAAAGACTAAGTTTGAAAGAGTACAAAGCCACCATTTAATTGAACTTCCTACTGATGGTCGGCTTAATTATTTTGCACACCATCATTTTATCCATCTATGCAATTGCTTACTAAGAAGAACAAATCGTGAAGGGAAAGCTATTAAAAATCTAATCAACGCACGCCGTTATAAGGTTTTAAAAGAATCTTCATGGTTGATACCACTTCTTTTTGACTCGAGTACACTTTTAGGATCCACTCTTATGGGTGATGTTGAAAACATAAAATATGTCCTTACAAAGCGAAAGCCTTATCGTAAAAGTAAGCAAGAAATTAACGATCAGCTATTTGAATTAATTTCAATATTTTAATCCTTTGTTATATGCCACATGAAATTCATGTGGCTATTATTTTGCCCCACCCTTAGTTATGAAATATCGTTGATATGGAATTGTACCCATCCTATTGGAGGAAGTCGGTCAAGGCGTATTTTTCATGGCGCTTCGTTTCGTTCTACCACCCTTCTCCACACTATACGCCACCGCTTACGCTTGAAAAATAGCCTATGACCGACTTCCTCCGTTTTGGTATTATATGAGTGTATTCTTATTGAATACATAACTTAATTATACACTTACATATGGGAGATACTAACAAATATGATAACCTGCTTGGATTCTCCGCTGATTTTTTACAACTTGGCTGGTTGGATCTTAAGCTTTTATCGTGTCATTTGAAGGATAGTCGTGTTGATGTGAATGAATTTGCCTACTGGTGCGCTGACTATTGCGAAGATAAAGGAATAAAACCGTTTAGAATCGATCTGTGTGCCTTGCTTTTAGAGTATATCAAAGAACTGTCGACAAATGAACTTATGGAAAAGATTGTTGATGATCGCCTTGAGGAAGCACTCGACCGCGTTTGGGTGTATAATAATTATCTAGACTCTTGGTATAGAGACCAGCAAAAACTTCTAGATGTTCTTGAGAAACAGGATCAGAGCAACTGGTCACACACTTTGACTTGGTTTTATAACTACCTTTAAGCCTCTTGCGAGGCCACCCCCTATCCCGACACTACCCAGGCGCGCCTTCCGCTGGAAGCTTACCGTTTGAGCTAGTATCTCCCACCTTCTTCCCCCAAGGGACTACCCCCGTAAGTTATTACCTGTGGTATATACTTGACCGTACTAAACAAATTTGGTCAGCTCTGTGTATAAACCTTATTAAAAATTTAACCATCTATGCCCACTCCGCTACTATATCTCACCTCCAACCCTGGAAAGGTGGAAGAAGCCAATCGGCACTTTAGAGATAGATACGGTTTTGATATTGAGATTGTTAATCCTGAGTTTGAAATATTAGAGATCCAAGCATCAACGTGTGCTGAGGTAGCTAAATTTAGTGTTAAGTACGCAGCTGATAAACTTGGTAAAGCCTGTTTGAAATCAGACACTGGCGTATATATTGACGCTTTAGGTGGTTTACCTGGTCCATATAATGCGTACTTTGATAAGCAGATCGGAGTAGATAAGTTTTTAGAGATGTTTAAAGAACAAGAGAATAGAAAAGCTCGCTTAGAACATTCGTTTGCATTTTGCTATCCAGGAGAAGAACCTATTGTATTTTCTGGTGGCTCTACCGGTACAATTTCAAAAGATGCTAAAGGTACAAGGGGAAGATGGCATGACTTTTTCTTTGTACCTGATGGTGAGACAGAAACACTTTCAGAATTAAGAAGTAGAGATGAGATGTACGAGGCGACATTCTGGGGTACTGCGATCGATGATTTTGCATCGTGGTATATGGAAAATGTGTTAAAAAGAGGGTGATTTTAACACACGCAGCTTTGATAATTTTTTCTTTTAAAAAACCAATTTATTATGCCTATCGAATATGAAGGGAAGTTATTACAATACCCTAGTAATCTGAAAAATATAATTAAAGATAACGGCGGTGTACAAGAATATCCAGAAACTCTTTTTACTCGGGTTATGTTCGACAATAGCGACCTAAGATCTAAGCGATCGTGGATTAGGCTACGCACAGAAGAAAATGATCGAATCACACTAACTCTAAAGAGGGTGAGCTCAAACTCAATTGAGGGGGTGAAAGAGTGGGAAGTTGAAGTAGACTCATTTAGCTCAGCTAAAGAACTTGTGGAAGAGATGGGGTTTAACTCCAGAAACTTTCAAGAGTCTAAGAGGGAGAGATGGAGCTTGGATGGGGTAACTATTGATTTTGATGAGTGGCCAAATTTCCCACCTTTTGTAGAAATTGAAGGAAATTCACGGGAGGATGTTGAACGGGTGATGAAGAAGTTAAAGATTCCATTTGATACACTTAACTTTGATAATATTGACATACTATACAAAAACATTGGGGTCGATATCTATGATATAGATCAACTAAAGTTTGATGACTAGTATTGCAATTTTAAAATCTATTTTAAGCCAGCATTAATTTATACTAAGTAAGTATATAAACCCTGAAGACGCTCTAATGCTGTGCGATCAAAATTCTTGACGAACTTCAATATTATTGGTCAGTTAGTTGGTATATGCCAAACCTCAAGGAACAACCAACTTTAAAAGATATTCAAAAGTACGTCACTGAATTAGAGAAAGAACGCGGATTCACAAAAAATACAATTCTACAAAATTCGTTGATGCTAGGTGAAGAAATCGGCGAGTTATTTAAAGCGATTCGTAAAGCTGAGAAAATGAAAACAGACGATAACTCAAAAGTTCATCATATTGGTGAAGAAATGGCTGATGTGTTGATCTACCTGTGTTCAATCGCCAATAGATATAATATTAATATTGAACAAGCTTTTAGAAAAAAAGAAGAGGTCAATAAGTCTCGGAATTGGAAATAGTCTAAATAAAAAGCAACTAATCTAAGCTGCTTATAAACCAAATTTATGCGCACTTAAAGTATTCTGTATTTAGTAGCGCCGCCTGTTCAGACTTATATTTAATATCAGGCAAACTATAGACTAAGGGTCTTAGTAGATCAGGGTCGTTCCTATTATCGAAATAGATTGTATATGGCAGGTTTTTTGTTATACCGTATACCATCATCAATATAATCGGAATATGTAAATTAAGTTGGGGTAATACCATTATAACTATGTCTCCATCCCTTATATGGGGCCTAATTAATCTATAAATATTTCTCTCAGCATTTTTACTCCTTAAATCAGAACTTACATTAATATTCTTGAACCCTAAGTTATCGAGTGTAGCACTATTAATTTTAGAAAAATTAATACCTATGTATGTATTTGGATCAATAGATCTCAGTTCCATTACAACCTCCAATAACGTTTGGTAGATCATACATCAAATAAACATAGTTGACAAGAGAAGTTCTTTATTTTAGGATGTTTTTCAATGCACCATACATGTGCAGTCAATTTATTTACACACTCATTTACAGAGGTGAATCGGATGTTAAAAATTAAGTCAAAATTTCAACCCCGTAACGATCTTAAGTCACTTGGAGGCGGAAGCAATTCTGGCGGAGCCTGCGGTGGTGGATGCGGGCAAGGTTGCGGGCAAGGTTCAAGAATCTCATTGCCTAAATCAAAAAGCTAAATCTAATTTTTAGCGCATAACAAAATAGCTAGTACCCTACTAGCTATATTTTTTTTACAAATTGTTTTAATTCCGGTTTAGATTTATCAAGACCATTATCGAAAAGTTTTTTCCAAGCATCCCCTATCTCACCTTGTTTATAATCCAACTCTCTTGCCATGACTGTTTTTGCCTTACTCACACCATACAAATCACTAACAATGTGAAAAGTAATAAATTGTACCAATATATGCTCTTTGAATTCGATACTTTTTTTTGGAAATTTCTCGTCTAATATATTCCATTCTTTTGTTGAAACGGCGGATTCTTTGTTTTCTCCATTCATAAATATCATCAAATGAGAAAGTTCGTGGATTATTTTAGTTACCACATGTTCAAAGTCTTCACTAACTGTGATTGTAGTAGGCATTGAAAAATTTAACTCTTGTTGCTGATATGAAATAAGGTATATATTCCATGTTTCAGGTAATACCATTCCAAAATTCTTCTTGAATAATGCAAACACCCTATCGTTATATTGATACCAAGAATTTATAATCCGTGGGACGTACGATATTCCATATTCAATCTCTTCATCACTGATAGTATTGTCTCGTAATGCACCAAGAGACTTGTTATATATAGGGCTATAATAAAAATAAAGCTGAGTCATGATTTTACGAGCATGGCACAATAAAAAGAACGGGTCAATTAGACACGTTCTTGTAGTATAGTTTTCAGGAAAAGAAATGAGGAGTTTTGAGTTGCGAGGCGTTTATCTTCATCCCAAGACTCTTCATTCGTTGATCAGGTAGGAATTGAAGCTCACCTCCAAAAGAAATTTTCGCTAAATTGTCACATAAGCATCGATAAACATACAAGCTTGGAGCTAATTTACTTTTTATTTGAAAGAACCAAGGATTGTATTCATCAAGTAATGTTTCAATCTCACACTCTTTGTGAGTATATGTAGTAATTTGAGAATCTGTAAGCCATCTCAACGAATCCAATCTACTTAGATCACAATAGAACATATGATGATCAGTTGGTTGAACAATATCATCTTTATTTACAACCTTAAATTTACCGTACTCTCGCCAAGATAAATAATTGAACTCAGCCTCTTGAAACGCTTTTTTCAAAGCTTGATCAGAATTCAAGTTACTAGAAGCACCAGAAGTAAAATGCGGTTGTGAGGATTTGTTAATGAAAACTACTAAGAAAGTTGGAATATGTAACGAGATATCAAGTATAATAACTTCAACACCGATACAATTATATTTTTCAATTTTGGAATATACACTACTTTCAACACTTTTATAATCCATCCGAGGCACTGGTCTTTTTGAAAACCAAGTAACCATTAGTGCGTCTCTTTCAAGATTCTCGAACAATGCACTTTGCTTTGCAAGATGGGATTCAAAATGAGCACCAACGCCACTCGAGTTACCATATATAAATGGATTTCTTCCGAGGAAATTTTCGCTTACCGGGTAAAAAACTGTATCAACTAGTGTCATTGTAGATTTTTCTTCTAAATAATCATGACCCTCTATCCAAAAATTGGTATCTGAAGTGCAGAATTTATATAAATCATAGTGATTTACATAATTAGCACTTCTCTTAAAGACCGTATTGGGGTCAATATAATTTTTTAGATTATCTGCTGTAGCACTAACTGTAAAGTGTGGCTGAGAGCATGCTACCCTTTCATGGGTTTCGACCAATGATTTTAACAAAGACAAAGCCGATGTATTTGCAGTGCCAAATCCAAAATCACTATTCCCATCGATAATAAACTCAGTTGAGCACGATACAAGAGGGTTGTTGTTTTCATCCCACTTTTGAATTTGGGTAGTTTTTATATATCCTTCAGATATTAGCGATTTTTTAAGTAAAGCGATATTTCTCTGTAATTGGTTATTTTTTTCCGAGTAATTTTTATTATTTGATGACTTACCAAGAACAAAACTAAATGGCACTATCCAAGGGTTTTTAAAATTAAGAGATTTTAGTAAGAATTTTTCGTCAAATCCTCCTAAAGCAACAATTCCTATATCTAGTTCTGCCGCACAAAGGTATGCATTCTGCAACAGTGATCCACCCTCAGCAAATACAAATTTTAACCCACGATTACCATATTTTTGAAAATGTGATTCCAATTGAGCTAGCAAGTATACCGAAAAAGTAACGTTATCTAGAATGAACTCATCTTCGTGTATTCGCTTAAGTGATTGTTCCGAATACGGTAGTAGTAATTTATCTAAACCTTGGGTTTGTTGGTTGTACCAATACCACCCTTTGCAAAGATTCGTATCATCTCTATGAACACAAATTACCACCTCATATACTGCATACCCTCCTGGTGAAGGAACGCTGTGTTTCGAAATATTTTTTAATATTTCAATTAATGAACAGGTGTCAATCGGCTCATTTACAAAATCACGAGTAGACTTTCTTGCAGAAATAATATCTGTAATATTTGTTAACCGCGCCTCCTCATTTATTAATTTTGTCTTTTCTATATGAGGTTCAAGAAGATATGAGTTATGATTTTCATATTCCAGAATGGGTTTAATATCTGGGAACATTGTTAAGTCATAATCGTTTTTGAGCCAATCTTGGATTTTGACTACAATTTTATTTTCTATGAGATGATCTAATACTTGTAACGAAATTTCATTTTCAGAATCGGCGTTTTGAATAATTTCATTATATTCTAAGCTACCGTCACATAAATCCAAAACATCAGCAAAAGCGCTTACATCTGACTCGATAGTAAATTTACCAGAAGGTAAATAAAATACTAAGGAATTCTTGTTTAATTTACAATAATATTTGGCAATTAATCCCATATTTATCCTCCAAAAACAAGAATACTTTTGCTCGTTGTTGTGTTTATGTCAAGTTTTGCGTATAAATATTTAAAATCTAAGTTTAAAATAGCAGGTTAATCCTGCGCTTTTATATCTGAATTTCTTTTAAGAGCGAGTCTAAATTGTTTGACGGCACATTCACTAACTTACTCACAGGATGCATACTCAGGTCAGTTTTGTTCTTTGAGCTGATAGAAAAGATTGTTGATGAACGACTTGAGGAGGCTCTGGACTACCTTTGGGTATATAGCAATTATCTAGACTCTCGGTAAAGAGATCAGGACAAACTTGTGGATATTCTAAATAAAGCACAAAAGGAAGATTAAGCCAAGTACTACATACCCGAGCTTACGCTCGTGATATTTTCGTGGATTAACAAGGTAATACAAGTACTGCTATACCATCAAGTTATCCTCAATTAATAGCAGCTTAAAGTTACCATAGACAGTAATATTTTGCAAGTGGAGAACTTCAAATTGACAATTAGCCTTCTTTGAGGCAGCCTGTAGAACAACATGACCATCCTTGAACTTAAGAAAGCATTGCAAGATCAATTCCATAATTTTGAGTGGACTGTACCGCCCGACCTTAGTATGGGTATTCTCACAACCAACGAAGCCTTCAAACAAGCTCAGCGGACCAAATCCAACCCCGTTGATAAAGCTCTAGAAATCGCCGAGCAAATCCAAAAAGTTATCCAGGACAACAAGTTCCCGTGCAAAGTCAGCACGACCGGACCATATATTAATCTCAGTCTCACCTCTACCGGCCTAGGACAGCTGTTACAATCTGGATTGGACTACACCATCCCGACCAAAGATGAAACAATTTTCCTTGATTACTTCTCCCCAAACGTTGGCAAGCAAATGCACATTGGCCACATGCGCTCCGCCAATATCGGAGAGTCTCTACGGCGCGTTCTTAGTCTTGCCCACCCCAAAGTTATTACCGATAACCACATCGCCGACTGGGGAATCCAATTCAGTATTCTTATCTGGGGGATTCAGCATATCACCAAGCTCAAGCTCAGTTTCTCCAAGATGGATTGGGACAAAACGCCTTCCGAAATTGTTGGCGACCTGAATCAGGTGTATGTCGCGACCAACGCCATGATGGAAGCTGACCCCTCAATCCGCGAACAAGCCCAAGCCATCGCCAAAAAATTAGAGACCAATCTCCAAGCAGAAAAATCCACCGGTTCCGAGATCTACACCATCTGGCAAAGCATTGTTGAAGCTAGCAATCAAGTCTTCAGTGCCGGCGAAGGATACCTACATCTTAACGAAAACCAAACCAGCAAAGACTCACCAATCACAACCGACCTCCAGGACCAAATCCAAGATCAACTAGGGGTTTGGCAAATCAATACTGAGCACTTACCAGGTCAATTCGATCTTATTTTAGGTGAGAGCTTCTACCAGACATTTTTGGACGAAGTTCATTACTGGCATGATCAAGATCTATTAGTTCAAGACGAAGAAGGCTACTACATGGATCTCGAAGAAGAGGGTCTTGGTAGAGCATATCTCATATCGTCAGCTGGATACAGTGTCTACGTTGGACGTGATAGTATTGCTCGCTTTGTCTGGGCCGGCTTATTCAACGCTGACCTTATGGTATCCATAGCTGACAATCGGCAGAACCACTCCTTCAAGCAGGCTTTTGCAGTTATCCAAAAAGTTTTGGAGGCAGATATCTATAGGGACAGACCATTTGGTTTGTTAACTCAGAGCCAGACTGATCAAGCAATCGCCAACCTGCAAAATAAGCCACCAGTTCATGTTGGTTTTGGCTTCATGTCGCTCGCCAGTGGTGCTATGAGTACTCGCAAAGGAACGGTTATCAAATTCGATGATTTTACCGCCACCTTGGAAGCCAAAATAGACGAAGTACTCAGTGAAAAAGATCCCAAAATCAAAAAGAACCCTCCTTACTGGGAAAAAGTCCAAAAAATCTCCACCGCCACCATCAAGTGGTTCGACCTCTCTAGGGACAAAGACCAAGATATAGTTTTTGACATCGAAGAAATGTTGAGCTTTGAAGGTAACACCGGTATCTATCAGCTCTACACCTACGCCCGCATCACGAACATTCTCCAGCGGACCGAGACCACAGCTCAACTCAATTCGGAAAGTATCACCCTACTCAATCAAAAGGAACTTGAGATCCTCAACGAGATGTACACACTCCCTAATCTCATCGAACAAACCATCTCCGAACTCAAACCTCACCTACTCGCTAATCACCTAGTAAGCCTTACTGCCAAAATCAACAGTTGGTACGCCGCTCACTCGGTAGCCGGGGAAGAATCCAGACCTCGACGAGACGCCATGCTAGCGATGCTCAGACTTATTCAAAAGCACTTGGACTTCACCCTCAACCTCCTCGGCATAGAGACCATGAACAAATTGTAGACTTGACTGCATCAGTCCAAAATACTACACTATTATCAATGACAACCGCCAAATCAAAATCTACAAAAACCAAATCCAAGAGCCAAACCAAAAGCTTCGTAGACTATCTAGACCAACTAGAAAAAACAGGTCACAAAATCTTCGTCAAAACCGCACCCAAGTTACCTACCAAAGCGATCAAAATAATCACTACAGCCGTACCTTTTGTAGCCATCGTCTTGGTAGCTTTTTCTCTACCATTCTCTTCTCTACACCTCATTAACCAACTCCTGAACTTATTCAATCTTAATTTTGCTGCACTTCTAGCTTCTCTAGCCACAGCAGCCAGTGCCACCCTCATTGCGATCGCAATCCCAGGCTTATTCAACATGTATGCTGGAGCATGGAAACTAGTCTTCTACGCCTCACTCCTCTCGTTATTAACAATCTTCAACTTAAGCGCAACGGGTGACTTACTAGCTTATATAGCCCTGCTTTGCATAAGCTGGTACATATTATTCCAGATCCAACACCGGTACAAAAAATAGTTTTGACAAGTAAAGACAATTATGCTTAATTATCTATTAGTAGAATACTACATTGGAGGTAGAAGTGTCGCCACATTTTACACACAGAGAACTAATCGATCAGGTTGAATTCCTAAAAAGAGTTCTGAAAATAGAGAATACTTCTCGTGGCCTAGATCTAGGATGTGGAGAAGGAGTTCAACTCAAAATCATCCAACAGATAGCCCGAGAAACTTATGGAGTGGATAAAGAGAAAAGCATTGAAATAGATAAATTCCTGCATCTTAATTTTTTTGAAGAGCAAATCCCATTGAGTGAGCTAGATTTTGTATATTGCATGGCTCCAAATTTTGGCGATGATTGGTGGAATATGAATCCACTACTTCAAAACATATATAAAGTCTTAAGAAATGATGGTCTATTCTTATTAGATTTATTTTCTCTCAACTCTTACAAGGATCAAGAATCCAGAACCTGTCAAGATAATATAGGTCAACACGAAGCCTATAGAAATGAAAATTGCTTAGTTCAAACATCCAAATTCTACAATAGCAAAAAGCTCGAAATGCTCATCTGGCGAATCTTCTCCAAAGACGAACTAATAGAATTATTTGCTAAACACAACTTGGTTTTGGTAAGGGACTTCAAAGGTTTCACCGACCAAGCAGCAAATTGGCAACCGAACAAGCAAAACGACCGTATTCTGGTCTTATTCCAAAAAAAATAATACTTTGCCCAAATGCGGAGTATTTTTCTTGATAAGATAGGGCAGCACTAGCCAAAAACAAAGCAAGTCAACAAAAGACAAGTAACCGATTATTCAAATATTTTATGTAGACTATTTTTCGTCTGATCATCGAAGATAACTTGGAACTCAATCTCACTTCCACCAAATTCTTCCTGTCTCAGCTCTTGCCATTCTTTTTGAATACCTTGTTTAGTGCAAAGAGCAAACAAGTCTTGCTTGTATTTCGTGTCCTGATTGTCTAGATGCAACCCTTTCGTCTCTAAGACGTATACCTTAGGATGATTTCCAAACTCCTCCGGTTTTTTTAAAAAAATAAAATCTGCATACACCTTATTTTTGCGCCACCCTTGGATAGAGTAGTGCTCTTTACCTACCAAATTACGATGCCACCAAAGTAGTTTTTCCTGATTTTCTAAAGTCAAAGCGACTGATTTTTCCAAAGTATTCAAATCTTCATCAGGCACAAAGTCAAACAAACTCATACTCACTTCTTTGTACTGCTGATTGGAGTTCCGCAGTGGATTGGTATGGTGGGTTTTGATAGTTTTGGGCAAAGTATACCCGCCTTGAGAAGACAGTAATAAGAACCGAACCTGATCAGAAGCAATCAACCCCTGAAAGCACTCATACGCTAACACCTCTATTTGCTTAATCAAATCCAGCTTCACCTGCTCAATAATATGCACAATATTCTGATTAATCTCAGGGCTGGAATACTTCTGACGAAGCAATGTGACTATTTGCTTGGAGAGCTCATACGCAATCCATGGATTAGGCACAACCCCAGAGAGCTGCTTGGCTATGAAGACGGTATCCACACGCATTGTTCTGGACACCGTAGCAAATTCGGTTTGGTTTTCAATAGCCACCTCTTCAAGCCCAATTGCCAAAGAAGTTTGCTCGCCGATCTGATGAGATAACGAAATATCCTTAACAAAATCTACAGTAAGCTTAGACCACTCCAGTCGACTCAAGATATGCTGCTCATAGCTCACATCACTCGAACCCTCACCCTCTTGAATGACAAACTTAGGGAGGAAGACTTTGCCTTCGTACTCCTTATATTTCTCTCGAATACGAGACACAATCTCTTGCACTTCTTGAGTCGCTTCACCATCACTAATGACAGACACAGAACTGTTAAGATCTTGCATGCCATCCATCTCCAGCCCCTTTTTGACAGACTTGACGAGGTCTTGAGCATTACGCTTGAAAGTATACACATAACACTCATCTAGGGTTTTGATTCCGGTCTTGGCTGCATAAGGTTGCCGCAGAATACGCCCGATTAGTTGAGTCAGGGCGGTTTTGGAAGCAGGGTTTGTCAAGATACTAAGCACATACGCGAAGCTACAATCCCAGCCTTCTTGCAGAGCTGACTTGGTAATAATATACCGCACTTCGCTTGCAGCTGACAGCAAGTCTTGCCCACTGAGCTCATCCTTATCGCTCGACTTAATCGCAATCTGACTCTCTGGAATACTACATTGCCGCACCAAATACTCCTTCACATCTTCACTATGAATGAAGCCATTCCCCCGCTGGTCTTTACCGGTGCGTTCGGCTTGAATAAGTTGAATCGGTCGAATATAGCGGCCATTGTTCTGCGCATACTCCACTGCGTATTCTTCCAGCTCTTGCCTCCGCTTGACCCCAGCGAGCAACACTAATTTCCAATCATCATCCATCCGATTCTCCAAATGAATATCCAACTTAATCATCTCTTCTTTGTCCAAATCTCGACCACTTACTTCTACCAGCACATTACACTCCTTAGGTGGCGTTGCAGATAATTCGAGCAGGAACTTAGGGTTGAAACTCTCCAGAGTGCTGCGAGCCTTCTCTGAATACGCCTTGTGACCTTCATCTAGAATCACCACTGGCTGCAACATTCTAAGCACATTCCCGAAGCTATACGTCACCAGCTCTCCAAAAAAATCATCTTCACTCCCAATAGTATCCAGATTAGGGAATTGCTGCAAAAGCTCCTGGTGCTTGTCGTACTGATCTTCGGCTGGGAAAAACCCTTCATACCCTCCGCTAAGTTGGTACATCTTCAAAGTTTCCTTATTCTCCCTGTTACTAGACTGCAACATGAGCATAATCACCACCAGCTTCACTTCGGTATCTTGCTTGGTAAGCCGGTCGCCCTTCTCCACAATCATCGTCCGCCCACCAGACGACCTATCGAGTACTTGCCGGTAAGGGTCATTACGATCTCGAAGCCGCCGAATAGTTTGCTTATAGATCTCAGTACTCGGCACAATCCAGAGCACCACTCCAGTCTGCTTCTGCAAGAGTCGATGCTGGATAAGATCAATGGAATAACAAGCAAGCAAAGTCTTCCCACCCCCAGTCGGCACCTTGAACCCCACGGCAGGCAAGGACTCCCCAAGACCATTAGTATTAGTCTGGAAATTCTGCTGATCCTTGACCTTACGCCAAGCAAGCATAGCCATATCCTGCCCAACTGCCAAATCAGGATCAACCGCTCGAAGCTGGTCAATCTTACCCTTAGCCACCCGCAACTCATCCAAGTAAGTAGTAAACTCACCCAAAACCCGCTCTTGATACTCCTTAAGTTGCATAATGATGTATTTCATTTAAAAAGCTTGAGGTTTTAACACGTCTCATCTTAGTAACATGGTCATATTCAAAGCTACCTGCATTCAACGAATGTAGCACTTTACCTGGCAAATTATAGATTGGGTAAAGATATAGGTTTTTCTTTGATCTTGTCATTGCAACATAGAACAACCTTCTTTCATATTCCAATTCACTTTCACTTTGACATTTACGTGGAATAAGACCTTCATTAACACCTAAAACGTAAACATGGTCTGCACTTAAACCTTTAGACTTATAGATTGTCATTAATCTAATATTTTCGACCTCATTATTTGTATTATTTTGATCAAACATTTTCTCTAGCTTGTAATTTATATTACCATCTTCAATATTACTATACAGATCATGTAGCGGCTTAAATTGCTCTCTTCTTAAAAGCTCATCAATATCAACTTTTTCTTCCAAAACATCGTTTGGCAATAAACTAGTAAACTTGCTTTTTAAATCAGAAATATTTTTCCCATCTGAATATTGTCGCGCAATCATATCATAAAAAACCTTTCTATTGCTTAGTCCTTTATCTACCAGCATAATAAGGTTAAAATATTTATTATCAGCAAATTTCAGTTTTAGCACCCAAGACAGGTGTATTAATGCATTGGGATATAAATACTTTCCTAAAAAATCATGTGGTATATTTTCTTTGCTCAGTTGCTCTGATAAAGATTCCAAGAAAGTATTATTAGGCGAAAGTATAAATTGTTTTGCGTTTTGATCTAAATCATAATTATTTTGTATCGTTTTAATAATATTTGTATTTAGCTCCTCTTGATTTCTCATTTGATTAATAAAGATATGTCCATCTTTATTTGATTTTCTCCATTCTTTTTGAACCCTGTTGGAATTAAGTTTTATTAATTTACTTGCCGCTTCAACTATTTTATCTGGGCACCTGTAACAAACATGGTCGTGAGAAATATTGCTATATTCATCTGCTTTATGCTTTGATATTATCCTTTCTGGGTTGGAATCTTTAAATTTATATATACACTGATCATCATCACCAAGGATATATATATTAGAGAAATAATTCAAAATCAATTCAATAATTTCTTGCTCAATTGGGTTGAAGTCTTGATACTCATCAATTATAATATTATCAAAATGATTAAGCTTATCCTCTAAATAACAAGTGTTCGTTCTAGCAAAATCATAAAACTCTCTTAACATCAAATTGAAATCTGTAACCTCCAAAAAACTGCACATCTTGTCATAACCAATACCAATTCTTTTACAAATTCTCTCGACAATCTTTTTCTCGTTTTGTAGTAGTACATGTTTTTCATCAGCTACATTTTTTTTCAAAGAAAATTTATGTAGTGTCATGCACTGATCTTTAGTAATGCCATAATCTTTAAGATCCCCTAAAAGATCATCTACCGTGGCATTAGTAAAAGATAGGATTAAAGTTTTTTTTGGT
The DNA here is from genome assembly GCA_938041505.1 of uncultured Patescibacteria group bacterium. Lineage (GTDB taxonomy): Bacteria > Patescibacteriota > JACMRA01 > JACMRA01 > JACMRA01 > CALITC01. The sequence continues at coordinate 89,257 of CALITC010000006.1, forward strand.
TCTAGCCGCATTAACAAACTTTTTATTTTAGATGTTTTCCCTGTACCTGGACCTGCTAATAATATATTTTTTGACATAACAAACATTTACTTTTCTAGTTTATAAATTTCGTATGGTAATTGTTGGAAGAGGGTTTGGTGTTGACGGAGGGTTTGGTCTTCTACGTATTTGGCGGGGGCGAAGACTAGGTTTCGTTTGCCGCCCTCTGGCTTGACCAATTGTCGGACCATGTCTAACGTAAGAGCATTGCTCTTGAGCCATTCTAAGCCTGGTTTGTACATCATATAAACCTCGAAGTGTGTCGAGGAGCCTATCTTGATTGGCATTGTTGCGCCATCTTTATCGGAAGAGTTGGTGGGTTCGAGCCCTTTAGTGTGCACCATAGAATCACTATCAAACTGTTCTCCTGTGCTGGTGTAGAATAAATACCTCGCCATTTCTTCGAAGCTTGGGAGATTCTTGCCAGCTAGTAAGCTATCCATCTCAATTGCCGGACCTAATTCGAAATAGCTGAAGCTACCACCCAACCCTTCCTGGAGTTCTTTACGTTTAGAACCAGGCACGCCCTTAATTACCCTCCTCACTCGTTCCGCTGTAATATCATTCGCATAATCCTCCATTTCCACCAAAATAAATTTCCTATCCCCACCATCTTCCTTATTAAGCTCCAACACCGCCTGAGCAGTAGTCCCTGACCCCGCAAAAGAATCTAGGATTATGTCACTTGAATGACTCGAGAAAGATATGATATATTTTAACAATTCTACTGGTTTAGGATTTGAAAAAGTATTGTTTTCAAAGATACATTTCAATTCCTTTGTACCATAATCGCTTGAAAATTCTGATCCTTGCCAAACGGACTTAGGCTTAACTCTTTTTTGCACACCCTCATTAGATAGGTAGTCTTTTTGAAACAAATCATATTCATTTCTAGACTTTACTTTTTTTACGAGTATTTCATTTCTCCTACTTAACATAGTATCTTTACTCCATCTCCAACAACCATGTTCACCATTAGATAGTTTTGGAATAATTTCTTTACTGTCATCTGTGTATGATAGAGATATACTATCTGATTTCTCATCGTAATAAACTGGGTAAAATAGATTTGGTCTATCTTCTTTCTTTGAATTAGAACCTCTTTTTCTAAGACCTTGCAGCCTATAGATCCCAGCTTCATCTTCCAGTTTATACTCTTTAATATACTCCGATGGGAGAGATACACCGAGTGATTTAAATGTATCTTTTTTATATATCAGGACGTTTTCGTGAGAAGTAGCAATGTACATATCGTCACTTCTACCTTTAGAATTATTAACTACACAAATAGATGAAATATAGTTTTCACCCCCAAACACCTCATCCATTAACAATTTAAGATTCGCCTGTTCGTTATCATCAATACTCACAAATATCACCCCATCTTCTCTCAGCAACTCTTTAAGCAGTTTGAGCCGCGGGAGCATCATACACAGCCACTTATCATGACGAGTAAGGTCTTCTCCTTCTTTGCCTACTGTCTCACCAAGCCACTCTTTGATCAGGGGAGCTTTGACATTATCGTTGTAGACCCAGCCTTCGTTCCCGGTGTTGTACGGCGGGTCGATATAGATACACTTCACCTGACCGGCATAGGTTGGTAGTAGTGCCTTGAGGGCTTCGAGATTATCTCCTTGGATGATCAGATTATCGTGCAGACTGACCTTCTCGGTCACACTAAGATCAGGCTTGGGAACGAGCTGTTTGTGCGGAACTACTAGATGATGATTCTGGACATACGTCTTGCCTAGGAAATTCAAAGATGGCATAATTGCTTTTATTTTCTGATAGATTACCCATTCCGTCAAGGTTATGGGACGACAAGATTGACAACACCTTCAAACATTATTTAATATATCGATAACTATCAATACTAACTACTGCCAAATTCTCTTCTTACCTCAACCAACTACTCGCTGACTTCAGAATCAAATTCGACAGTCACAAGCTCAAACCCTTACCTAATAGCGTGATATTTGCCACGCTTGCGTTATCCATAAGTGCTATCAGTCAATTCCTAGCCGACATCATCATCGAGACCTTATCGTGGTCGAATGTTATTCCCAAAATTGATTTTCGGATTGACTTTGTCTCTCTCACAGCCATCTCTGCACTCCTAGCCTATCATGCTCTCCAAGGTATTCGTCGCAGCGATCTAGAGTTAACTCAAGATGCAATCCAAGTCTCAGCTCTCGTCGAAACCTGCTTAATAATTGGCGACATCATATTCCTCAACAGCCATCAGTTTATGGGATACGAATGGTTAATTAGAATGCCATTTTTGATTCTTACATCATTTAATCTGCTCATGATCTGCTATATTACTTGGAAGCTAAACTTATTCGCCTTCACCAAGTACATCTCCATCTGCAATATATTCTCCAAACAAACATAATATGTGGCTATTTCCACATAAGGCTCTCCATCTTTATGCCTCTAGCTAGCTCATCGATAAGCTTATCCAGATATTGAATTTTTTGCATTAGCTTATCCTCAATTTCTTCTACTCTATGGGCACAGACTACTCCTGTAATTTTGCCAACGTTCGGATTCATTTTGGGAGCTTCTGCGAAAAATGTTACCATTGAGACTTCTTTCTTGATTTACTTCTGCATTGATTGCTTGTCATATCCAGTTAGCCAAAAAAAATAAGCGTATCGACCTCTTTCTTAGTCTTGCCCTTGTTCTCAGCTTTTTGAACATAAAGCGGGTATGTACTCGCAAAAGACATTTGAAATATTCTGGGAGTTGTCATATATAATCAAACTAAAACGATTTATAAATACTTGCAAATTCTTTGATGCCAGAGGCATAATCTCGATAAATGACACCTGCTTAATTATTATCAGCAATAGGCTCAACTCACCAAAAACACCTAAATACAATTATGCTAGAAAATATGGTGGTTTAGTAGCCACCAGTTCGAATCAAAGTAGTAGTTTCAGTATCCGCTAGCTCTTCCACAAAAGTTAAGGTGGCTCCAGTTCCAACTAAATTAGGGACTACGAGATAATTAATATTGTTAATCACTTCTCTCCTTATACTCGGGTCGTCTTTGGGAATAGTATACACACCACCACAAGTCAAACTTACTTCAGACAAAGTAGTTGCCCCTGGACATACAACTATAGTATTCATCTCAGGATTATCAGCAATATATAATCCAAAAGTGTCGGCTGTGCCTGGAGCTGCAACCAGGTTATGTATAAACGCCTTACTGTCTTCAAGGTTAGTTTCAGCACTTATACTAGACCAATCCAAGTCCTGAGTAAAATCTACAACCACTTCAGAAATCGGCAGACCAAGGTCATCCCTAATTATTACAGTTTCTGCAGAATTACGGATAACCCCAGCATCAGCAACTAAATCATCTACACTTATACCATTAGCAGTCTCTGTTACTAGGCCGCCTTGTAAATCAGAGATGAAATGGAAATATGTTTGATTAAATCTAGAGAAGAATGCATCAGATATACCTTTACTTACAATAATATTCTCATTGGGTGTAGGGTCAAAATCGGCATCTTGGTAAAATAGACCAGCAACATAGATATTTTCATCATTCTTATCAACCGCCACTGCCCGACCATTGTCAGTATCAGCGCCACCAAAAACATAAGAATATCCATACGTGCCATCAGCATTTATCTTAGTAAAGTAAATATCTTGGCCATCGCTAGAACTACGTATGTCATCAGACTGACCAGGATCAAAGTTTACTGTATTATAGAAATGACCTGTGACATAAGCATTATCTTCAGAATCCAAGGATAGATCCATAGTATCAGTTTCACTTGTACCGAGAAGGGCGTGTGTAAATTCGTATGAACCATCCACATTATATTTGGTTATGTAAGCACTGTATTCTCTTCCCGGATCATAGGACACAACACCAGGACCTGGATCAAAATCTACCATACTAGAGAAAGTCCCAAAAAGATACAGTTCTCCTGAAGGGGTCACCTCCAAATCACTAATACTTGTCACCTGCGGCGTTGTGGAAATCAAATTTTGTACATTATCAAACTTAGCAATAAAATTACCTATTCCTAAGCCTCCTCAAGCTACATATAAATTATCATTGGCATCTACGCCTCCTCCAGATATGGTCTCAAATGAGGATGAAGATAAAGTTTGAGTGTTCTTATACTGATTCTCAGTATCAAACGTAGATATAAAAATATCATATGAACCCTGGCTTGTAAGTTCGTCCTCACTCGGAGAAGAGTCAAAATCAACAGTACCTTGAAATAACCCAGCTACCGAAAAACTACCATCGGAATAAGCCATAATTGAATCTGTTCTATCGCGTAAACTACCACCAACGGTGTAGGCAAATTGATGATCTAGATTGGAGTCAAATTTTGAGATATACACATCTCTATCCCCATTGCTAACATGAGTGTCAACTCCAGCGCCAGGGTCAAAATCAACAGTATTTTGAAAAAGTCCCGTGATTAGGAGGTTATTATCGACATCCACCTCAATATCTGATACCTCTTCTGAACTCGAACCCCCAAATGTAACCGTATCTATATAGCTACCATCATTGGCAAACTTCGCAATGAAAATATCAAAACCACCATTACTCGTCCGCAAATCTTCTCCGGTCGATGGGTCAAAATCTACAGTACCTCCAAAACGCCCACCTACAAAAGATTGTTATCATTATCAACAATTGCTACATCAGCAGCATCCAAGCTACTAGAACCAATAGCCGAAGATTCTATAGCAAAAGCCGCAGTATCTACATATTGCGAAGTAATTTTAGCAGTGTAACCATTGATTGAAAAACTTACCATACTCATCAAAAGGCATGCGTATAATGCCAATCCTCCAAACTGTTTGAAATTCATATTGGTAAAATTTTTACCATTTTCAAACATGATGTCAATTATCGCTTTTTGAGTCGGCCTACCAAAGCTCCAAACGCCAAACTAAAAGAAACTAAACCTACCAAAGCGATGGCTCCGAACATATACGAAAGCTGCTCAACATCCCATCCATCAGAAATCAAACCTCGCAGCCCTGCCAGCAAATAAGTTACCGGATTGTAGTCAGCAACCGTACTCAGCCAGCCACTCAAGAATTCCTGTGGAACATAAGCTGTAGTCAAAAAACTAAAGGGGAAAAATAGTAGGAATGAGGCACTCACAGCCGCAGTACTTCCGGTCTTAAGGGCGATCGCGTATGGAAAACCAGTGAAGACAAGACCCCACATCCCAGCAAAAGCCAAGAAAGCAAGTACACCGCCGAGACCCGTCACAAACTCCACTCCCACAATCAAACCCATCAGCACAACTAAGGTTGACAATGTCAGAACCAATACCAAATCCGCCATCATCAAACCCAGCAACAAGGCAAAACGGTTCATCGGAGAAACCAGTAATCTATCAAAATATCCAGACTGAATATCAGTAACAAGAGCTGTAGCTCGTGAGATTCCTGTTACCGCTAAGACAATTGCCACAGGTAACTGAAACGCTTTGAAATCCCTAGTTCCTATATTTTGCCCAACAGCCTCGAGCGAACCAACATTCACCGCAAAAAAGAACACTGGGATTATAATCGAGGGGATTAAGTACTCTGGCTCACGCAGCATTGCTCGAATAGACCGACCCGCCATAGAAAAAAGATCAGCAAAAAACCCTGCTGGGCGTGGATTAAGGTTGAGAGAGTTAGAAGACATAAAAATATGTATAGAATTAAATTATTCGGTTTCAAGATAATTACCAGTGACAGCTAAAAAGACGTCATCAAGTGTGGTTTCGCGCATGGTGAGGGTGACAATGTCCAGATTATGCTTATTGAGGGATTGCGTCACTTGACCGATAGCTTCAGAGCTAGATTTGGTGGAAATAACAAGCTTATCCTTAACCTCTTCTACCTTACTCACCACTGGCAAAGCACTAATAATTTTCTTAGCTTGAGCCGTCTTACTTCTCACATGAAGTATAATTAGATCCTCACCTATTGACTTCTTCAGCTCCTCGGGAGTATCTTCAGCCACGATTCGCCCGTCACAAATAATCCCAACTCTATTCGCAAGTTGATCGGCCTCTTCTAGGTACTGAGTCGTTAAGAAGATTGTCATCCCAAGCTCTTGATTAAGGCGCTTGATCTCTGTCCAGACTTTGGAACGATTGATTGGATCAAGGCCTGTAGTTGGCTCATCTAGAAACAAAATTTTTGGATTATGTATAATAGAAGCTGCCAAATCTAGACGTCTTTTCATCCCTCCTGAATACGTCTTAATCGGTTTACCAAGTGCGTCCCCTATATCTATAAGTGGAGTAAGTTCTTGAATTCTTTGTTGGATTTGATCCTTGGTTAAGCCATATAATCGACCTTGAAGCTTGAGGAATTGTAGTCCAGTCTGAGCTTCATCCAAAGACGCCTCTTGCAAAGCCACACCAATGAGTAATCGAATAGTATCAGTATCCTTGAGTAAATCATACCCTTGGATATTCCCCTGCCCAGAATCTGCTTGCAGTAAAGTAATCAGCATTTTAATAGTGGTGGACTTACCAGCCCCATTCGGACCCAAAAAAGAGTAAATTTCACCCTCCTTAATTTGTAATGAAATGTTATCCACTGCTAACTTGCCTTGGAATTCTTTGGTAAGATTATTTACTTCGATCGCGTAAGGTTGCTTAAGCATAGGTATTACTTTTATGTTTTAAATTCTGTGACTAATTGTCAACTATTACAGTGTATACGTTACAATTAACTGATACACCTTCCACGCCAGCACCTCTAACCACAGAAAATAAGCAATATTTGTACTCGCTGCGGCAACGTCTTTGATAATCTTAATCCGCTCGTCGTAATCACTCGTGAGGTAGTCGCAAATAAGCTCAATGCAGGTATTAAATAACTCGGCAGAAACCATAAAAGCACTCACTCCAAGGGTCAAGACAAACATAGTATAATCCTGGAGAACCAATAGAAGAATCAATACTACGACCGACAACCCGCCTTTGATAAGGGCCGACTTATCGTACTTTAAAATCTTCTTCCAACCACGAACGGAGGTATCTATTTTTACCACATCTTCAAGCTTGATATCATCTGGTGGCTAGTCAGCAAATTTATTCGGCGGCGATTTTTTGGTGGTCATGCTCATACCCTAGTATACATTCCTCACAATAGCAAGCTATGGATGCTATTCAATAACCTCTCTTAATTCTGGCAAGATACAAATTGACATTTTTACCTATATAATAAATGCTAGCAGCATATGCAACCTAGAATTTCCTCAATTAAGACTCCAGAACATTTGAGCCAAACCGTCACAGTTAAAGGCTGGGTAGACCGTCGCCGTGATCACGGACAATTGATATTCATTGACCTACGAGATAGAGATGGGATTGTCCAAGTTGTAGTAAATGCTGAGCAAGGCGAGCTATACGAAGAAGCCAAAAAGCTCCGCGACGAATACTGTATTCGCGTTACTGGTCAAGTAGTGAAACGTGAGGCAGATCTAATCAACCCCAATTTACCTTCTGGAACTATCGAAATTATTGCTTCAGAATTAGAGATCTACTCGACCTCCAAAGTGTTGCCGTTCCAACTCCATGAAGAAGATGACACCCCCGGTGAAGAAATCCGGCTTCAATATCGATATCTTGATCTTAGGCGCAAAGAAATGCAAGACCGTATCAAACTCCGTTACGACGTAATCGACTACATCCGAAGCTTCATGAAAGAACGCAACTATTGGGAAATCGAGACACCAATCCTCATCAAAGGCACCCCAGAAGGCTCCAGAGAATACTTAGTTCCTAGCCGCCTGCATCCAGGCCAGTTCTTTGTACTTCCTCAATCTCCTCAACAGCTCAAACAGCTCTTGATGGTCTCAGGTATGGAAAAATATTTCCAAATTGCTCGCTGCTTCCGAGATGAAGATCAGCGCGGAGACCGCCAGCCAGAATTCACTCAATTAGACCTTGAAGCTTCATTTACGAGCCAAAAAGAAATCACCTCAATGATCGAAGAGATGTACTTAGGAATTGTAAAGCGTTTTGCCAAAGAACAAGAATTATTAGCTGACCCCTTCCCAGTCCTCACCTACGAAGAGGCAATGAGTAATTACGGCAATGACAAGCCAGATCTACGAATCGGCATGAAGATAGGAGATTATTCAGAAATTTTCAAGCAAGTTGATTCCAACATAATCCAATCCATTCTAAGCAAAGGCGGTGTGGTTAAGGGTATCAAAGCAACTCAAGGAGCTAATTGGTTCTCACGCAAAGTCTTCGACCAGCTTATGGAATACCTTAAGCAACATGGCGGTCAAGGGCTTCTCTATGTGCAGTACAACGAAGATGGTATTAGCTCCCCACTCTCCAAATTCATGAGTGAAGAAGTTATCAGATCTATCAAGCAGTCAGCGCAGGCAGAGACAGGTGATATTGTCTTCATGATTGCCGGAGAGAACCAAGTAACTCTCGAACTACTCAATGTCTTAAGGCAGGAGATCGCACGCCGCTCTGGGTTGTATAAGCAAGTAGAGAATCAGCTAGCCTTTTGTTGGGTGGTAGACTTCCCATTATTTGAAAAAAATGCCGAAGGAGAAATCACCGCTTCTCACCATCCCTTCACCGCCCCCAAAAAAGAAGATATTGCCTTACTCGACTCAGATCCATTTGCAATCAAGAGTGATGCGTACGATATAGTCCTCAACGGCGTAGAAATCGGTGGCGGAAGTATTCGTATCCATGACAAGGATTTGCAGCGCAAAGTATTCCAAACCCTCAACTTCACCGAAGCAGAGATCGAGGCCAAGTTCGGTCACATTCTCAAAGCCTTCGAGTACGGAGTTCCGCCCCATGGAGGCATCGCTCCAGGAATCGACCGCCTCCTAATGATCCTCACCAAGACAGAATCCATCCGCGAAGTAACGGCCTTCCCGAAGAACCAATCTGCCAAAGACCTAATGCTCGGCGCCCCATCAGCCATGCCAAGCAAACAGGTGAGAGAAATGGGTATCCAGATTCTTGAATAGTCAACAGCCTACAAAAAAACCGACACTTTTAATGCCGGATACTCTGGTATACATATTTAGATCTTTAACTTGCATTTAAAAGCAGGTCCAAGTCATAATCGTCTCTATGGGTACACACTCTGAGAAAATCATCAAAATCTCTGAACCCATAACCAATAATTTCCTTAGGCGCAATTGTAAGAAACGGTCGCAATTCGACTTGCTCTACTTGAGTTGATACTGCTTCTATTATATTCGTTAGGTTTTCATTTTCTTGAATTCTGAAAGAAAACATTCCAACAAAAATCACATTCTTTTTGAGAACAAATTCTAAGACTTGATTATTATTGTGAAGATCCTTTGAGTAAGTAAAAACATACTTTTCGCATAAATCTGTAGTAATTTTTTTATTGAGCAAATTCAAATATTCTTGAGAACTCAGACATTCTTTGAGCGCGAGTTTATCTTCTATACAGGCTAATATTGCTTCCATATCCAAAACACCACTCAAACGACATCTAACTAATGTGACGCTATATGTAACCTCTAGGAAAATTGTTTGAGAGTTGTTCAAGTACAATTCATTAGTAAAACGACTCCTCTGTATGGAGCTAATTTTATGATAACTCCCTATTTTTTCTGGTACAGTCAATAGCATGAATCTTACCTCTTCTATTTCGTATTATTGCTTTACAGTCTTTTTTAGTAGCTGTCAAGAAGTATTCTATGGCGGATTTTGACTAAAAGCAAAAAATGAAAAATTATCTTTATAATACATCAGAGTAAATTAAGATGGAAGCAATTCTTGAGTATGGGTTAATTAGTTTTATTTTTCTTGGACTTATTCGGTTTTATTTTATTATTCACCAAACACTTTGGAAACTAAATAGCTCAAAAAACAAACTGATAAAAAATTATTAGTAGTAGATCACCAGAAAAATGAAAGTTGAACGAATAGGGCGTTTTTACAATGCCTTATTTTTTTGGACTACTTTAAGCGTAAGCCAGAACGTCTAAATGGTTTTATTTCGTTCTTTACTTCATGCTTAGCAGGCATATGTTTAGCCAGCATTCTAGCTTTCGCTAATTCGAACCGCTTCTCCATCGTTAATTCTTGAGTTCGGTGATTAGTCTTCAGCTCTCTTGAAGCTTTATACCTTTGGAGAATCTCAAGAACACCTTTTTCATGCATACTTTGCCAGACCTCTTTAGATACTTTGAATTCAGTCGACTCTCTGTTACTCTGAGCTCTTTTATATACATCATCGATGATATGAAAAAGAAGGGATTTAATATCTTTGTGGTAGTCAATATTAAGCTCTTTAAGCTCGATGGAATGAGACTTATTATGTATTTTTTCGAACTTCAAAGCTCTATGTGCTACATAGTAGAATTCGACGTACCGAGACAACATATCCAAAGTATCCCGGCTCGAGTTAATATTTTGCATTTCTAGGTTTAGATTTCCCGATATATTACCACCAAAATACCACGTCTTAAACAGACCTGCATCGTCAAAAGTAGAAAATGAGGTCACGTCTAAATACCGGTCATAGCTGACCTGATGTGGATTTTCGGTAGACATTTTAAGTATAACTTAACATAGATTATTCTTATTGTCAAATATATTTTTACCCTCTCTTCTGTTTTAGAAGACAATCAATATTTCAAAACATGTTATACGCATTGACAATGACTTTATCCTAGAATATTTTTACTTATAACAACCACCTGTTTCCTATGCAAAAACCTATAGAATTATTTGGAGTGAATCTGCCGCAAACTACTAAATTTCAGCTTAAGGAGCGTATTCGCAAACTTAACAAGCACAGTAGCAAGCATCTCTTATACTTCTATTATAGCGAGTTCTTACTTCGGGCAAATCGGAATCCCTGGTACAAAGACACCCTCAACAGGGCCAATCTCACCGCCATTGATGGCAAAGGATTACACTGGGCTATGTGGTCGATGGTCAACACTGGTTGGGCACCAAAACTATTCTCTCATGTTGTCAAAACCCCTTTGATAATTAGAATGCCACTCTTCTTAATCCTCCTAGCAATCCAGTGTATTATCAATATCTTCTCAGTCTTATTCTCCCTAATACTCAAAGTCAATTATACAGACCGGACCAAAAATGAAGTGATTCTTGGCAGAGATTTTATCTACGACCTACTCCGAATCGCGCAAGAAAAAAAATGGAAAACCCTCATACTTGGCGGAAGTAAAAACAGCGACGAAATCACCAAAAAACTTATCAATAAAGTATTTCCTGATCTCGACTTATCACTCTGGACTCGCGATCCAAAATCTTTACTCATGAAAGATCAGGTGTTACCGGAATACGAGAATCAAACCCTGAACTCAGAAAATGTCTGTCAATTCTTTCCAGATTTGTGGGAAGCTAAACAATTTATCAAAGATGAAAAGCCTGATCTGATCCTAGTTTGCCTTGGTGGGGCAAGTGGACGACAAGAATTCTTCATCGACAATCTCTACCAAGATCCAGAGGTCAAATTCACTATTGCTTCTGGACTCGGAGCAGCTGTAGATCACTTAGGTGGTGGTGCCCAGCAGTCTGTCGCTCCAGATTGGATGATCAAGTCTGGTCTCGAATGGCTGCATAGATTCATTAGTCAGCCATATCGGCGCAAAAGAATCCTAGACTCTATCTTCACCCTCTGGTGGTGGACAACGGTTTATCAATTCATGAGAGTTGGACTTGCTCGCCACACTGTTGTAAATCTAGTTAACAACCTCAAGAAAGAGATCCTCTTAGTAAAACGTAGGAATCTCCTTCCCGGAGACATTGGCTGGACTTTCGTACAAGGCGGTATCGAAGGCAAAGAAAATACCAAACAAGCCGGAATCCGCGAAATTATCGAGGAAGCCAAACTAGAACCAGAAAAATTAGAGGTATATTTGGAGCCAGAATTCAGCGAAAATGAGCCAATGGCCACCTCTTTCCGAAGGTTTGTAATCCAAGGCGCTAAGTATAACCAAGCCAAAAAATTTATTAATTTTGTAGAATACTCCGGCGACCTTCACCCACGCAACAACTGGGAAAACAAAGAGGCTGCTTGGTTCGACCACCGCCATGTCTTCGCCACTCTCAGCGTAGAAAAAAGACCCGACTGGGTCAGAGGGGTCAAGGTAATCAAGGAAAATAAAGGTGAATAATACCTAGCCAAATGCTTTTTCTAGCGAAGCTGTGTCTTTGAGATAACTTTCGCCAAGCGGCTTAGACATAGGGTCTGGGAATATATACTCCTCTTTGTTTTCGAAACCTGCTAAAATATTCTTAGCTGTTTCATTAACATTAGCCTTAGTCATAGTTACATCCTTGAGCATATCAGTATCAATAGCTCCAGGGTATACACCTGCTACAAAAATATCACTATCTTTGAGTTCTTGGCGCTTAGCTTGAATATATGAGTGAATAGCCGCCTTAGAAGCAGAATAGCTTGCCATCTGATACATTGGGGCTAATCCTACAAGAGAAGAAGTTGTGACTATTCCTCCGCCTGCATTAATATTCGGCAAGACAGTCTCAGTGACGTTAACTGTACCGTAGTAATTGACTGCCATGTTCTGCTCTCCATGCTTAGGAGCGTCGTTAAAAAGAACCCCTGCATTATTAATTAAGAAATCAATATTGCTCAGTTTACCGAGCTCAGCCACAGAGTTATCGTCTAGCAAATCCAAGGTAATCGGCTCAATTCTCTCGTCCTCGAGCAAATTAGATGTATCTCGCGCAGTAGCGTAAATTTTTGCTGGATTGTGAGTAAGTAGTTCCTGTAGCAAGGCTTTACCAATACCCCGATTAGCTCCCGTTATGATAATAGTTTTGTTAGAATAGATTGACATAATATTAGCTTTAATTTATAAAGTATTCTAACAATAAAATATTTACTTTAAAAAGTCAAGTGAAATGACTCTTATCCAAACATTAGAAAAAAAATTTGCCGTACAAATCCTTCTCTCGCTGTCGCAAGAACCAAAAAAATTCTGTATTTTAGAAAAAGAATTAGGAATTAATACCTCCACTCTCACCGATAGACTTAATCTCTTAGAAAGATCCCTGTACATTTCCAAAGAGTCATGCCATAAAGACAAGCGTTGTTACTACTATAAGCTTTCCAAGAGAGGAACAACTGTAGCAGAAACCATCACAAATCTTCAAAATAAGCTTCTCTCACAATAAGTTGCAGTGTGAACTATGTTCGAATTATTGAAGAACTGTCCATTATCGTTATTTCTCATTAATGTTCTAGAAAATATCCTGCATAGCTAAAACAATCCATATTCCCACTTGCTCTATATATTATTGACGTCACGAGAGAAAAGATTTAATCTAAGAATATATGTCACAGCCGCTTATTGAGTGCCGGGAATTAACCAAGTTTTACGGCAGCAAAAAACAACCTATCAAGGCCCTTGGACCAGTAAATTTCTCCATTGCCGCCGGCTCATATACGGTGATCTTAGGTAAGTCTGGATCGGGCAAATCCACCCTTCTCAACCTACTAGCGGGGCTGGACAAGCCAACTGACGGTGAAATTTTAATCGAAGGCAAAGATATCACCAAACTCTCTCAAAAGCGGCTCGCCCGGTATCGTAGCGAAATAGGGATTATTTTCCAATTCTACAACCTACTCCCTAATCTTAACACGATCGAAAATATTTTGATGGGTGGCTGGGCCGGAGGTTCTCACCCAGACTACAACAAAGCCAAAGAATTATTAGCCAACCTAGGCATAGCCCACCGTGAAAAAGCCAACATCACCACCCTCTCCGGTGGAGAAAAGCAGCGTGTAGCCATCGCCCGATCTCTAATCTCCGACCCTCAGATATTATTCTGTGACGAACCGACTGGAGCGCTCGACACCAAGAACGAAGAGCAGGTCAAAGAAATACTAGAATTCCTCAACAAACAAGGAATAACAATAATCATGGTCACGCACAACGAAGAGTTTGTGAACAACGCCGACCAAGTCATTTTCCTTAAAGACGGACTAATACAACCATTTACTAAGACTACAGAAGAATCTCACACCCCTCCAAAACCTCCCACACCCCCAAAGCCGCCAACACCTCCCCTGCCAAAAGTTCCTTTACCAAAAGAACCAGCAAAAAAACCTGCTTTACCACATGATGCCAAGCACCCCGGTCATGGCTCAAGTAAAACCGTAATTAATGTGTAGAATATATGACTATCAAATCCACCCTCTTACAAGTCCGTAAACAATTTACTAACAACTGGTTTCGGATGCTACTTGCTTCAGGAGGAATTTTGATTGGTGTCTGGGCAATAGCTATTACAACTTCCTTAAGTCTCAGCCTGGCAGATACAATTATCACGGCCATCAATTCTCAACCTGGCGCAACTCAGATCAGCTTAAGCAGAAGCTCAGAAGGCAAAACAGATTTTCAAGAACTCGAATTCGACAGTGAGTTCTCTCCAATCAGTATTGCCGAGGTCGAAGACATTGTTGCTGGTAGTGACACCATTATCGAAAGCTATCCAACTGTTGACGTTGCGACCTATATCACGGGACCTGAAAACCAAGAAAGCTGCTATACTCAGAATCAAAATGTTATAACCCAGCTAAATACTGGCACGATCAAACCCGAAGAAGCCCAGAAGATCCAAGAGGATTTTAGACTCAAGTGCCCGACAGCAACAATTGATTTTCAACCACTCTCACTAGCCGTCAAAGCGGATCAGAACAAGTGGGTAGGCCAAAAATTTGACTTGAGTGCTGGAGAAGTTGCGGTCTGCTTCGAGTGCAACCCAAACACCCCGCTTTATAAAATATTTGCTGCCAACAACCCATCAGATTTGCTTGGTCAAACTATTACTATAGATTTCACTAAACCGCCAACAGTATACAAACTAGGTGAAGGAATCAGCAATACTTTCATCGAAGAAGAGCAGGAAATTTTCCCAGAACCAAACCAAATAGAGCTGACAATTAGAGCTGTCTTTGACGACAGAGATCAAGAAACTAATGTATTCCAAGGACAGGGTAATAACACCTTCTACGGAACGACCAATCTTATCCAAACAGCAATCAGCCCAGTCTCAGATCTAAATCTAGAGACAGCGGGATTCCAAACCTTCTCTCTCAAGACCGACTCTTTCGACAATACCGCAAAGACAATCGAAGATCTGCAAGATAAAGGATATTTGGCAGGATCTGGTGCTCTTAGCTTGATTCAAGCAATTCAGTATTTCTTCTATGGAGTCAGTGCGGTTTTAGGATTGTTTGGTTTTATTGCCCTTATCGCTTCCATGTTTGGAATTATTAATGTCATGACAATTTCTGTTCTCAAACGCAAAAAAGAAATTGGTATTCTCAAAGCCCTTGGAGCCCGTGGCAAAGATATATTCAACATATTCATCTTAGAAAGTTCACTGCTTGGCTTTATTGGCTGGGCAGCTGGAATCCTGACAACATACATTTGTTTGCTATTATCCTCATGGGCATTTGATCAATTTGTTCTATCTAACGAGGACTGGAAGCAAAACCTTCAGAACCTTAACATCGGTAGCTTTGAACCAGTTCTCTACTGGTGGGTTGCTGCCATTACTCTTGCCCTCGCCCTGATCATTACAATAATTTCTGGATTAGCTCCGTCACTTCGTGCCGCTAAACAAAATCCAGTTGACGTTCTTCGCTAGCCTTATGTCTTTAGATACTATTATTAAAATCGTTTTCAACCAACTCCGCAAAAAATGGGGTCGCACCCTTCTATCCGCCCTCGGTATTATGATTGGTGTCTGGGCAATCCTCTCTACGGTTTCACTTTCACAAGGATTAAGTGACAAAGTAATTGTAGCAGTTAACTCTCAATCCCTTGTCAGACTTGTGCAATTTTACAAGACCACACCCCAGATCAAAAGCTTCGAAGACCTTACAGTTGACACTCAGTTCATTAGTGAACGATACAGCAGCCTCAAAAACACTGCCGAAAGTATTCCAGAAGTTACAAGCTACAACCCGTCAGATACAATGTCAATCTATCTGCACCATGAAGGGTTCTCACCTAAGTGCGTAGATAGTAATGTGGAACAAATTATCTTAGCAGAAAGCGGTGAAGAAGACAAAGCAAATGAACAGCAAGCAATTCTAGACGATCAATGCTATAGTATCGGCACCCTCTTGCAACCCTTCGACCTATTTCTTGCCAACAACTCAAGCAACTGGTATGGAAGCCAAAAAGAGCCACAAGCTGGAGAAATTGCACTCTGCTACCAATGCGATGCCGAGAACCCTCTCAATGAAGCGTTAGGAGCTGACATACCAGAAGATTTGATCGGTAAAACTGTCACTTTAGAATACAGTGCAGCCCCGACCTCTACCGAGGCTGGCAACGAAGTCGACCTCACCAATGCGGCCGTCTCTACTTCCAACATTAAGCAGAGCGTGCCCAGAGAATACACCATCACAGGAGTATATGACGATAGGCAAGAATCTCTGGATTTAGCCAGTACATTCTTGAACAGCTTCGCTTATCTTAATTATTCTGAATATGTTAAGGCGCTCGAACAAAATGATGATACCATCAATACTGGCAATGTGGGCTATATAGAATTCAATGCATTTATAGATAGTTTTGAAGACTTAGATGAGGTTGTCGAAACAATCAGAGATAAAGACTTTTTGGTAATCTCAGTAGGACAAATCCTCACCAGCTCTATCAAAACCGCCTTCCTAGTTCTAACCATAGCTTTGGGTATTTTTGCAGCTATCGCGCTAATCGCTGCCGTCTTTGGCATCATCAACGTCATGACCATCTCGGTGTTAGAGAGGCAGAAAGAGATTGGTATTCTCAAATCTTTAGGTTCTAGCAATGGGGACATTTTCTGGATATTCCTACTCGAGAGTATGATCTTAGGATTTCTCGGATGGATATTCGGTGTACTACTCACCTGGGGCACAAATGCAGGGATCTCAGGCATATTTAACACCTTCTTACTCAACAACAGCGAGATCAAAGACAACCTAGCAACTCTGAATATTACAGATTTTAACCTAGTAATTCCTTGGTATATCCTTGCCTTGACCCTTGCTTTGGCTGTAATCTTTACCACACTTTCAGGACTAGTTCCGTCTTGGAATGCGGCCAAACAAAATCCAACTGAAGTCCTTCGAAGCGAGTAAGAAATTCTTAACAACAAGAAAAAAAGACCAAGTTACAGAACCTAGTCTTCGACAAATAAAAATTATCTCAATGATAGTGAATTCGCATTTTAAGAGGGTTTTTAAATTCCTTATAGGATATGAATGATTGAGATTTTCTACATACAGAGACATACACAGCCAAGTTAATCATGTACTCAACAACATTACAGAATCCCTGCGTCCTATCTTTGAGTAAAAGAAAAAACTCATCGCTCATCAGATTCAAGATTATATTATCTCTTAGTTTATTCTGAACCTTCAAAGAATTAAGGATATTTCTATCTCCAGTTAGATTCTTGGATTGGCAAACCGATCTTCGGCAATCAAAATAAGAACTAACTTTGAACATAAAATATAATCTTACAAAAGCAAAAAAACCAATCTCTTTGGCCTCCTTAAAAATCTGATAATTACTTACATCATCTATAATAGTGATATCAGGATTTATTCTACTTAACATCAAATTCTACAATAAAAACAACTATGTCGATGTATTATAGTATATCAAAAACTTTTTGTCAAAATACTCTCAATATTACACCCCTAGTTAAGATTGTACTTTAAGACGCTTACTTATCGATCCGTACATGACTAAAACAACCCAAAATATTGCCACTGTTTGGTTTTCCCAAATATGCAAAGCAAGATTACCGATAATGATTGATAACAATCCAGCCAAGACGTATGGTTGTCTGCGAAGTTTCCATACTGGATACATTAGCACAATCATATACCCTGCCAAATAAATCAAGCCACCATTCAGCAATACTTGCAGATACCAGCTCTCCGGTATAGTTATATCCGGCTCCATAAGCGTCCACTTATAAGAGAGATCTACATTTTCTACAAACAAAGGGTTATCTTCATAAGCAAAGTATCTGCTAGCTGGCCCTGAAGAGCCAAGTCCAAAACCTTGCACAAATAACTTTGGAGAACGTTTTATGACCTCTAATGACGCGCTGGTATGACGATAATGTAGCGTAGAAGAGGACGGCTTACGTATCGCTGTTGGCAAAAATTCTAGATCACTGAGATTGGGTGTTAGCACTGCAAACAACATAATCGCAAAAGGTATTGGAGCTAGCAATGTCCATAATCTTCTTGCTTCGAACCGCTTCACGAGCCATGCTATTCCATAGAACAAAACGGCCAACCAAGCAAATCGAGCATAACTTAATCCAATTGCTACAAAAATAAACAACGTGAACAACATTTTGAGCCAAGCAGGAAATTGCTTACAAACTTTTAAATTAAGAACAACAGGCAAGACTAATAATAAATAACCTGCAAAATGATTAGGAGAAGAAAACCCGCCACTAAGACGTGGGAAATTATTCCACCCTCCGCCATCAATTACATTAATAATTGGAGAGGTTTGCAATACTGAATTATCAACACCAAAACCCAAGAAATATAATATTTGGTTACCAAAAACTAAAGTCCCAAGTGACACAACAACCACAAGCAACAAGCCATACGGCACCCACTTGTTGATAACACATAACGTCTCTTCGCAAACCGATTTTTTTTCAACCTTAAGCCACGAAACCACCACACTAGCGATCAACAAGAACCATAATTCGAATCTAAAACCATAAGCAATTGCAGTCAGCGGAACCATACCCAGTGATTGGAACACACCAAACCCAGCTACACTCAACCCTAATAATTGCGGCCACTGAGTAATCAAAAATCCTTTCAAAGAGTCAGAATCTTTGCGTAAAACTATCCATATGCGAAACTCGAGGCATAACAATAAAACAAATACCAATAGCTCTTTCCACAAAACCACCACCTCAGGTAAATTTATAATATTTACAGAGAATTGCGCTAAAATATTTTGAATAGGAATCAACACAAGCAAAGCCACAAGACCAAGTAACAGAGATTTCATTGATATTAATATAGCGAACTATTGCACAAATGTAAAGACCGACAAAAAAAACTGAACCATTAAGATTCAGCCTATGTTTTTTCAGTGAGAAAATCAATAACTCATAGGTTCTTAAGAGTTTCCTCGTACAAGCTAATGTAGTAAGCAATGACTCGATTATAACCTTCAAGAAAAGCACCCATTGAATCATTAAATATAAATTCAAAAGAATTATCTTTGTTATTTTCATCCACAAAGAATGCCGTATCTACATCTGTTATCAGAATACGCCACTGAGCTTTTGGATTTTCTCCGTACTCAAATATTTCTTTACCTGAGCGCAACCCTCTTTCATACACCTCACAAACAATGGACCACTTACCATCCTCTATTATATCAATACTTCCAAGAACCATGTCTTTGGTGTAAGGAATGCACAAGGTATTAAAACCGTACATGAAAACCGACCCTTCAATACTCAAAGATATGTTAAAAGCATCAATCAAATCTAATAAGCTACCATTATTTCTTTTTGCAGAAAATCGAGGAAAAGACTGAAAAAAAACTTTCAAGAAATACTGAATATTAAGCTGACCATCTCGTAAAAACATTTCCATTTGTATAATTCTCTTTTACAATGTTATTGTTACTTGGTTTGGTTAATTGTTACACATATTTATCATAATGTAAACCCCTGAAAAGCAACCCTTATCACAGGTAATGTTTTTAAAAGAAAATTTTGTAGATCAAATTAAATCTATTGCTTGACGAAATAATATTCATAAAAGACTATTTAGATCATGAAAAAG
>CALITC010000007.1 GCA_938041505.1 uncultured Patescibacteria group bacterium
GAGTGACAAGATCTAAATTTTGAAGTGAAGTAGGAGTGTTTGCTAAAGAGATAGTTGAAGTCATACAACTCCACTGTCCCTCATTTCAAACAACAATTACAACCCCTAACGGGGTTGTGTTGTATTTCATGATTCGGGTTAATAATCAAAAAACTACTCTAGTTCAACCGAAACTAGGGTCTTTTCTTTTGGACAAAAACCTTTTTGTTATGCACCATCAGCGTATATGACCTCCAGGATCCAAGTCCTTATCGCTAAAATCATCCTCATTAGCTGCATCTTCTTCTCACTCTTCTTCGCTCTGTGGAATCGGTGGTGGAGTGATGGAGATGAGTTGCATTATCTGGTGATGACTCAGAGTATTCTGTTGGATCGTGATTTGGATCTCGATAATAATTACAACAACAAGGATTATTATGTGCATCATGAGCTGGACTCAGACAGGCATGGAGAGTTTGGCTTCGATGGTTCATATCGATCTCACCACCAACCTCTGCTGTCCCTCATCGTTGCCCCAGGTTTCGAAGCTAGGCAAGCTCTAGGCGCGCGGCTTATAGTCTGGATTTTACATTTGTTTGGATTGGCGACTCTCTGGTATTTCCTCAAAGATCTAGGGTTCAGTATACGCACGAGACTGACCTCACTTGCGCTGTTTGCAGTCCAATTGCCAATCATCGCCTACTCACAATACGTCTATACAGACTTGCCATCAGGGTATTTTGTGCTCTGGATAATCTATAGTTTGTTCAAGTACCAGCAAACCAGGCAAGTATGCTGGATCTGGATATCCTCAATAGTGTATGCTCTGGCAGTGTGGCTACATATTAAGCTAATTTTATTCTCAGCCCCAATTTATCTGGTCTACGGAATATATCTGATCAATACCGAATCACCTACCAATCCATTATCAAAAATAAAAAAATTCTCCCTTAAAAGATACCATGAAGTTGCCGCAGTAATCACACCTTTTTTGCTAGGAATTGTGAGTATAAGTTGGGTGATGTGGAGATGGACAGGAATTTTCCGCCCAGATGCTGTGCATAAGCTGGTGGTGGAGAGGGCAAGTCACTTCGACTCATTCTTTAGCTACAATCCTACAACCTGGATTAACAATCTGTACGGTTTGTTTCTTGACTCCGAGAGTGGGTTATTCTACAACGCACCACTCTTCTTGCTGGTGATTCTGGGTATGATGATCTTATGGCGCAAACATCGCAAAGCGTTTTGGGTGGTGGCGACCGGCTTCGGTCTAATTCTATTCCGCCAACTCACTTTCATCAAATGGAGAACCTGTGGGGACCTCCCGCAAGGTATCTAATAGTACTGTTACCAAGTATGTTGCTAGTGGTTGCATATGCAGTAGAGGTGCTTCTCAAAAAATGGTGGGGCAAGCTCACGCTTATCACTATAGGTATCTACAGCACGCTCTTAAGTCTATCCTTATATTACGTAGGCAAACACGGTTACGGATTATACCTAGGCAAAAGCTTCCAATTCAACTGGGTCTTAGAAAAAATTCGCTTCCCCATAAACTCAGACCTCCTAACAATGAACTTCTACGAACCATACGTGAGTAACAGCGATTACGTAAAAGGAAGTATAGCAATGCTACTAGTCTTGAGCGTATCATATCTAATAGCCAGAAAAGAAAACCAAAGCCCAAATCCAATCACCACAAGCAGGAAATCCTAAGAGAAAAGAGAGCACGGCAAAGAGTGTAATGATAACACTTTAAAACAAGGGGTCCTCGCAAATCTTTTGATTTGTGGGGAGAGGAGGGCTGTGACTGAAATAATGTAGCTTTTGGGCAAAGCCCAAAACAAAATTATGTAAGTCATAGACCGATGGTAGCGCTACGGGGAATTGAACCCCGATTGCCGGAATGAGAATCCGGTGTCCTAACCATTAGACGATAGCGCCAAGATACGCAGATCATAATTACCAATTTATACATTTTTGTCAACAAAAATGTCCTCAAATTCTACTGAGGACTGTGGTATATTATTCAGTAACTGACTCAATAAAGATGCGAATCCAGCCAAGGTTTCAATTTAGCTTCCCAATCAGTCTGAGTTATACTGTATCGGGAATTATCTCCCAAGCGCTGGTTGTATGTATTCTGATAAAGCTCAAAAGGGTAGAGGTTTCGTTACTTTCTGAAACCCTAATTCCAATACTACACCCCCCTCCACAAACTATATCAACAAAATCATATTTGTTTGTAAATTGTCTAATAATTGAGGGCTAAGACTCATGATAAATATTCAAATATTTAGATCGTGTACATATTACACAATAAACTAAATTCTTGTCAATTGTTAGATTTGACAAACTTCTAAGCTTCAATAATTATTATTATCAAATTTTCATCTATGCGCGCAGGTATAATAATCAACGAAAACACCAGGCAAGTAGTGCTACTGGATAACTTTACACAGGCTTCTCGAGAAGCAGGAACGCTCTATATTCAAGTAGAATCACTTCCGATATATCTTAGTACATCAATTGCGTTTTCAATCTTTAGTTACAAGCTTAGGAATTATCCAAGGCAGGTAGTTTGGCGTGCCAAAAACAGCGAGATCATAGAGGTTCTTGAAAGCGCTAATTTAAAAATTGATTATCAATATACCAAAAATACCAAGCAAGCCAAGGAAGAAATAGAACTAGCTGTATCCAACATTACAGCTGAAGAAAAGCTACAACCGCCAAAACAAGAAATCAAAAAGCTTGCTGAAGAATCAAAAAGCACTCCGCGACTTACGGAGAAAAAGCAAGAAGACGAAGAACCTCAAGGTTTTAATTTTGATCAATTCACAGCTCAGAATCTTCGAAGTGTAGACGAAGGAGTGATTCCTGAAAATGTCACCAAAGATGTTGTTGATGGGGAAGGAACTCAATTCGATGCCTGGATGAAAAAAATCGAGGCTACCAGATCTGCTCTGGATAATCTCAAAGGCAATCAGGCACCTGCTGATCGGATACGTGTCGCCGGAAATAATTTTACTCAGCCAACCACTCAGCCAACCAAGCGCCCCAAAGTATTTATGTTCATGTCTACACTTTTCTCTGCGGCAGCAGCGTTAATGGCGGCTTTGATTCTTTTCCCAAGTAGTGTTTACACCTTATCAATTACGCCTCCTATTGTAGAAGATGAGATCAGTTTATCTATTCCCACAAGCGCTTTTTCCAAGCAAACCGTTACTATTAACGAAGGGTCTACCAAACCAACAAGCGGTACTGAGAATCAAGAGACTACCCGCGCAAGAGGTAAGGTAAATCTAGTAAACGAAGGTCGTGAACCAGTGATTTTAGACGGCTCCGATTATTATTTTGATTATAATGATGCTCGGTATGTGACATTAAGCAATCAGACTTTACCAGACTCGATAGTTATACCACCAGGAAATACCGAACCGGTAAGTATTGATGTGCAAGCTGCTAATGGTGGAAGTGAGTATAACATAAGTGCCGGTGAGAGAATCGAAATATATAATCTGCTAGGCCAGTCTTTTTGCAATGATTGCTATGCTGTTGCTAATGTTAATATAGAAGCTGTGGAAAGCGGCCAATCCAAAACAGTATCGCTGGCGGATCAAGATGTACTACGAAATACGGTGGACAGTTTGATTGCTCAAAAAAGAGTAGACACCTATATTGAGCTTGCAAGTGACACTGCAGTCAGCGACCCGTCCTGGTATCAAAATATCGATTCCACATTCGTATTCAACCATGGTGTAGGGGAGTTGGCTGATGAACTAAATCTCAAAGTAGATGTCAATACGAATCTATTCTATCTCTCTAAGAACGAACTATACAAAGTATTGGAGCAAGAAAACTCAGCAGCTTCACAAATAATTGATATCGATCTGCAGAGCACACAAGGAGATTTTTCTAGTGAAGGTGATATAGACATTACATTGCTATACAGATATAAACTCAAGACCGATATAGATAGAGAGAGTATTACTGACACTCTCAAAGAGCAGGATTTAGATATAGCTAAGGAAGTGATTCAAAGCGAATTCCCAAGCGTGAAGCGTATTGCAAAACAAGAAACAGGAGTTTCTATTCCAGGAGTTTCTCCTAGAGTAAATGTGAATATTGTAGAGACTAAATAGCTCTCTTCTAAGATAAGTATTCATCTATATCTCCCTAGTAAGGGATTTTTTTACACGCCGGAAGTCAGATGCTAGCTTCATTGCCACAAGAGATACAGTAGACACATTCAAAAAAGTATAGTCTATTATAACTATGATTACCCAGCATAATTTGGATGAGTTTCGGGAGGAGGTGGAAGTGTTGATCCAAAATCTCGATGTTCAAAATCTTAAAAATAAGCTAAATGATATAAACACTAGCTTCGAAAATCCTGATATGTGGGAGGATACTGAGAAAGCTCTGGAGCTCAACAAACACAAGGCAAAATTAGAAAAGAAAATTGAAGAAATAAAAACGCTAGAGACTGATTTAGAAGATTTGCAAGCTGCCCATGACCTCGGAGAAGAAGAGGAGTATATAAAATCTTTCAAAGAAGCCAAAGAATTTTTTAATGATCTAGAGAATCAGACCTTCATGAACGGTAAGTTTGACCATCATGGGTGTCTTGTAAGTCTGCATGCTGGAGCCGGTGGTGTGGACGCTATGGATTTTACGTCCATGCTCAGTAACATGTACCAAGTGTTCTGTAAGAAACATGATTTCACATTTATTTTTACGAACATTTCTTCAGGCGAGGAGGCAGGGTTGAAATCAGCCTCATTTGAGATACGTGGGGATAATGCTTATGGGCATCTCAAAGAAGAAGCCGGTGTGCATCGTTTGGTGCGACTTTCGCCTTTTAATAGCGGCAGCACAAGAGAAACATCGTTTGCTCTGGTGGAGGTAATCCCGCTCGACATTCACACCAGTTATGATATCGGGGATGTAGACGAAAAAGATCTAAAATGGGATTACTTTATGGCTTCTGGTAAGGGTGGTCAGTCTGTCAACACAACATACTCTGCAGTGCGCCTGACTCACTTGCCATCAGGAACCACGGTCAGTTGTCAGAATGAACGCAATCAACAGCAGAACAAGCAAGTCGCACTCAAATACCTAAAAGACAAATTAGCCGTTATAGAATTAAAAAAACAAAAAGATCTAGAAGAAGAACTCAAAGGTATCCATCATTCCCCAGAGTGGGGTTCTCAGATTAGGAATTATGTCCTGCATCCCTACAAGAAAATCAAAGATCTTCGTAGCAACTGGGAAACCAATACCCCAGACGACTTACTTCAGGACGGAGAGCTAATGCCCGTGATCTGGAGTATCAAGCGTGCTCGAAAAAAATAACCCTCTGCAAAGGGATTTAATAGTTACATTAAGCATTATTTTTTAGGTTTGATCACTGCAAATGAGCTATCTCCAATAAGTTTCGGCTCACTCTCAAAAGTGTATTCAGTTTCGATCATTTTTACGAAGTTTTTCATAGTCTCTTCTGCAACTTCAGGGTGGGCTTTCTCACGACCACGCATCTGCACTTGGAGTTTAACCTTCATACCTTTCTCCATAAAAGCTTCTGCTTTGCGAGCTCGCACAGCCAGATCATTCAAGCTTACACGCACAGAAACACGAAGGGTTTTCATTTCGGTCTTTTTCTGTTTGTTAGCCTGGTTTGATTTTGATTGTTGATATTTGAACTTATTATAGTCCATGATTCTACACACTGGAGGTGTACTCTTTGGATTGATTTCAATTAAGTCCAGTTCTTGCTCTTGTGCCATTGCCAGTGCTTCTTTGGCAGAGAATATGCCAAGCATTGACCCTTCCGGGTCCAAGAGTCTAATTTCTGGAGAGCGAATTTGTTTGTTAGTGCGGAATTTTTTGCTCGTATCCTTTGGCTTTGCGCGTCTTCGTCGATAATTTGTCATACTGTATTAAAATAGTTGTAATATAGTCATTATAACATCAATACAGGATATTTGTCAATAAGAGAAAAAATGGTGACTTTTTGTGTGCAAAATTTTCACATTGAAAGAAACTAAAAGATATAAGATAGTTTCCGATAAGCAATTCAGTTAGCTTGACAACGTAACACTTTTTAACTATTATTTCGATAAAATTAAGTATCATGTTCCTACTATACGCACTATTATATTTTGCCATTATTTTCCTCTTAGGGTGGGGGGTTCTTGTTGGGACTTCGATTTATAACATGTACATTGATCGGATGTTGGATACCAAGATCGGAGGCTGGCTGCAGAGTCAAGATTATATTATGGTTCAGCTATTTCCACCTGCTGAGAATATCCGTTCGATGGCGGAGATGGAAAACCTCTATATTAATTTGGCCGCGATATACAAAAATATCTCCGAAAAAGATCTTTTCCAAGAAGGTAAAGTGCTAGAGACATTTACTTTTGAAGTGCACTCTCGAGGTGGGCAGGTAAGTTTCTACGTTCGTTTGAACAGAAACTACATGCCGCTCTTACGAAGCTCGTTAACTGCTCATTATCCTGGCGCAGAAGTCATCGAAACTCCAGACCCATTGCTAACGTGGCCTGATGAGTGGAAAGGCAAAGCCGGTCCATACGTGAAGATGTCTGGTACTGACATTGTCATGGGGGCTAAGACAGACATGCACCCGCTTAAGAGCTGGAAGCTTTTTCAACGCGAAGACAACAACCCTTTGTCTGACCCAATTTCTACGCTAATAACAGCCCTTGAAAATATTGAACCAGATGACTACACGGTTTTACAATATATCCTGAAACCAAAGATAGATGGAGATAAAATTAGCAAGTGGAAAGATGAACTCAAAGCGCTCCGCAAAGAGTTTAAAGAAAATGCCAATGTCGAAGTTGATGATAATGGGGGTATTCAACTTCTAACCAAGCAGGAGTCTAATATCCTTAATGCTGCAGAAATGAAAATCGTTGGTGAAAACTACCACGTTAAAATCAGAGGCTGTTTCTTCACTGCCACTGGAGGACCAAACCGCATGCTTGGACAGGTGATGTCTTATTTTAAGCAATTTGCGAGCGAGATGCAGTTTATCAAGCCAGATGGATCGACTAAAACCACACAAACCGCAGAAAATCGGTACTACGGTCCTTTCTTAGATAAGGTTTACTGGAAGCGAGAGGGACAGATAAGAGAGCAGCGAATATACAAGAATATGAAAAAACGACTCTTTGCCGCAGGGTCAGAACCAAAATACATGAATGTAGAAAGTTTAGCCGCGCTATTCCACTTCCCATCCACAACCCTCATCGACCAGAGCCTTGCCAGCAGGGTAACTTCAGGAGAAGGTGCAGCCGGAGCCCTCACGAGCGGCAGTGCTCCACGAGACTTGCCAATCTAATATTAGGACTGCAACCATGATCCATAACAATATTCCTATACTACTAGAGCAGAAAAATATTACATTTAAGATACACCGCCACCAACCGGTTTTAACCATGGAAGATGTAGAGAATAATCTTGGCTTTGCAAAGGAAGGTTTATTAAAAACTCTCGTATTTACTTACGGATTAGATGAGTGGGTATTCGTAGTTCTGGAAGGGAAGAAAAAGCTAGATTACAGAACATTAGCAAATGTTTTAAGTGTAGCTCGAGATAAAATCAAAAGCGCTTCACCAGAGCAGATAGAAGAGAAGTTTGGTTTCCAAGTAGGTGGCATAAGCCCAATATCAATAGTCCCAGTCAATAGAGTATTTTTTGATAAAAGTTTAGAGCAGTTTGAAAAAGTCTATTGTGGAGCTGGAAGCAACGATCAAACTTTAGAAATTAAGTATCAAGATCTTCTGGTGGTATCAGGAGGGAAAGAAGTGGCTATTTCCAAAGTATAAAAACCTGCTCAATATAAAGCAGGTTAGTGGGCTAATAACGAATTTAGATCTATTTTATAAGCAATTCTCCAAGGATTGAGTTAGCCACCACATGCTGGTTACCCTCACTATCTTCAAACTGCACCTCTACTCGGTAATTCTTTAACGGGTTCAATCCATTCTGCTCTAAGAATAACTCGTTGCTTAGTTCACCAGAATCGAATCTGTATTCATTATCTCCATCGAATAAGGTAGCTTCGATAATAGAGTTCACAGAACCATTCACAACTAGCTTACAAGGTCCTTCTTGGCACCACTCAACTTCTGGGACTGTTGTGTCCACACTGCTGTATGCGTATTCAGCCATACGGTAACCATTTTCCTCGAATGTAATTGCATACTCACCTGCTTGGGTGTTGACTTGAACGTAGCAAATATCATCTTGGTAGTGGCTCTGAGCTATAAGACTACCTCCCTTAACAGATGTAACAAGAGCGCTACAGCTATCAGTCTCAAAGGCAAACATTCCGATATCTCCAGCTTTTACTATGTTTCGACCCTCCACTAAGTCAGCTTGATCGAGTTCTTCAGCCACATCATTATCGTTTAGGAAGATTTCCAAATTATTAGTCTGAGCGATTGAAAGTACAGAAGCCTTGGCGTTGAGGTCTAGATCCAAATATCTATCTTGCCCAATCGACTTAATATCTTTTGAGTCGAACAACGTTGCTGGAGCATCAACTGTAGCTAAGCCATTGGTGATTGCCGCTTCAATAACCTTACCATTGTAATCGAATCTTAAAGCTCCAGACTCAACTGGCAAACCTTGTTGATCTACGATAGGTGAGGTATGTAGTCTGAGCTGAATTTCATCTCGAGAGTCAACCTTAACTTCCGGTGTAATTGCAAATAAGTTAGCTGCATCACCAGCGATATTCTTAACCACCTTATGGAATGTCCTATTACCAGCCTCAAGTTTTACTAAAGCCTGAGGGTTGTTTCGGTATTGCTTAAGCTCATAGTCAAACTCACAGGTGTCTGTCTCAACTAAATATGTAGCTGAAGCAAACGCGTAGTCAATGTCGCTTCGAATATATTGCAAAGAACATGCAAATTCTTCTTCAGATTGTAAGCCTCCATACTCAGCTTTTACGTTCTCGTCGCTATTCATTTCAGCTGGGATGTAAGGAAGGATAAGTCTCATCTCATCTTCGATAATCGTAACTAATCTAGATATAATATTCGCTCCAGTATTGTTATCAACGAGGTTGAAGAACACATCGTCACCTTCTTCACCCTCAAAGATACTAGATGGGATAATGACTTGGGCAAAACCATCAACAACTGAAATAGCTTCTTGCATGACTACTTGGTCTTCTTTAACCACAGCCAGTGTAAGGTCGTTGGTGCTTGTGGTGTTACCGTAGATATCAGTTACTGGCCCAACAATTAAGTTATTAGCAAAACCGATACGAGGAGATTCGTACTCCAAGTTTAAGAAACCATAATTATCTGGCACACCCGGTTTGATAGTAACCTGTCTAGATTGAGAGATATCGGTATTGATATTGCGGCCGCTAAGAGAAATAAGCGCCGGTCCTGCAGAAGTTACTAGATCTCCACTAATTGTTGCTTTACAGTTACCGCTACTTATTGTTCCTGAGACAAAGAGTGGGTCAACGGCATCTGCTGCTGTATATACCTCTACTCCACAATCACCACCAGTGATGGTATTACCATTCTTATCTTTGACGCCGCTTACCGTGACTTCAATCGGTTGACCAATTTGTAGTGAGTCGTAGTTTTCGATAATGACTCCAGAAGATGTTAATCCAGCCTCGTTAGAAGTAAAATTAAGTTGAATGGTATCTGACTGTTTACCGTCTTCTAGCTTCGCATATGCGTAGTATAGCCCACCTTGACTGAAGTATTTACTCGGTACGCTTGCGTTAAAAGTACCTGCTTTAGTTGTAAGACCTAGACCATCGATACTTTTGATTTCCTCGCTAGATCCTGTGTTGTAGTGAAGTAGGTGGATAGTTGCGCTTGTATCAGCGATGGGCTCATTGTATTGATCTTTGATCTCACTAATCTCTAAGTCTACTGATTTTTCTTGATCTAAGAATGTTGTATTGTTTTTCAGATCCAAAAGACCAGCTGTTTTCTTGGCAAATGCAATATCGACTGTTTTACCTGTACCGTCCAAAGATAGGGTGTAGATACCATCTTCAGGAAGTTGCGATGAGCTAACCCTAGCAATACAATCTCGATTACTGTTTACTGCCGAAGAGAAGTTGGCTACAGTTTCGCCGTTTCGCAGTGCTGTAAATGAGCATACGTTACTGGTTTGAGGTACGGAATTACTATCTACCACATCACGGGCATACACATAAGCGACTCCATTGACTGAGGCAGGTCCGAAAGCTACGAATAAGTCAGCATCTTCATCAGGATTGAATTCACTGCTAGATCCAAGAACTTCAAATTGGCTAATCTGGCTAAATAGTTGATTATCTTCATCAACAAACATTGCCGAGTAGGCGCCAGGTCGCAAATCTACTACATTAATCAAACATGTTTCAGTATCACTAAGGTTGCAGTTCTCGTTTGCTACGATATCTTGGCTAGATCTGCTACTAATAAAGACTTTGCCTTCAATATCATTCTTCAACACGCCATTCTTAGAGAGTGTTAGGGCTACTGGTTGCCCAGGTTGATAAGTTTGAGAGTCGCTACCTAAGCTAAGATAGTTGGTAAGATCAGGATCAACAGCCGGGTTAAGAGCTAAAAACTCTCTATTAGTATCGGCAATAAGGTTCCCAGCAGGAGTTTGGTAGGTTAATTTCCCCAAAACACTAACAGAGTCAAGATTTTTGTTCAGAATAGTTCCAGCTAGAGTGTACGTTGAGCGCTGGCCAGCAGATAAAGAATTGAGTTGAGTTTGAGAAGTTTCTACTGCGTATTCTGCGCCGCTTTCATTGGACACCAATGAGTTCCATTGCAACGAGTCGCTTGTTGAAAGTAAGTTTAGATTAATATTGTTGATTGACTCGTTAGGGCTTGAGTTCTGAAGAGTTAGTTCAAATGTCACTTCCTCGTCGATTGCTAAATTACTATCAGCGTCCAATCTTAGAGCGGCGACAAGCTCAGCAGGGTAGTAAGCACTAGATTCGTCTCGTGGTTGGTTAAGAAGGCCATACCCGATTAGCCCGGCGATCATAACATATAAGGATACCACACCTAGCAATACTCGCTGTTTATGTGGGTTGAATAGCACTTTGTGGATTACTCCGCGATGCTGGCGTGGGAGCGCCTTCAAAAGGTCATTTTTTTTCTTCTCAAACATATTTTTTTGTTTTTGTTTTGGATTACTCTTTAAGTATACACTATAAATACAACCTTTGCAACTATTTTTATATTTGTGCTAGAATATTACGAAAACTGATAATTCCAAACAAACCACATTTGTAAACAGAGTGCAATATTTTGCTATTTGAGATTCCAAAGTGTCTTAACAATAATAATGCGAAAAATCTTGACATTTCAAGTAAGGGATAATATTATCTTATCGATAAAAACACTCACCTGATTGATAGGTGCTTTGAGTGGAATGTACAAGTAACTTCTCAATATTCATGACAACAGCAGCAATAATATCCATAGCTATTAATATTCTCCTAGCGATTTTCATAGGGACAAAATTACGTCAAAAGCAGAGACCAGCGTTACCTTCGTACATAACGACCAAAGACGAACTAAAAAACCAAGCTTATTCGGAAGTAGAGCGGGAGGTATCCAGTACCAAAAAAGACCTTCAAAAGCAGGAAGAAAAACTTATTCAAACTGAAACCAATCTATCCCGCCAGAACTATAAATTAGCCGAAAGCCAGCAACAACTATTAAAAAAGGAACAAAAATTAAGCGAGCTAGAAAGAAGTTATCAAGAAAAAATTAATTACCTAGCAGTGAAGGAGCAAGAGCTCGATAAAAAATACTCTGCAAAGTTTGATTCTCTGACCAATATAGATCGAATTGGGTTAGAAAAAATGTACGAGGCAGAGATTAAGCAAGATGTAACTACGAATCTTAACCAATGGGAAGAGAAGAAAACTAAATCCTTAGAATCAGAGATTGAAAATAAAGCCCGTGATGCCGTGGCGCTTGCTGTACAACGCTGCTCATCAGAAGTTGCAAACGAGCACACCCTTACCATTGTGGAGCTCAAAAATGATGATCTTAAAGGTAATATCATTGGGAAAAATGGCCGGAATATCCAATGGCTAGAGAAAACCTTAGGTGTAGAAATTGTGGTCGATGAAACACCAGGTCAGGTTGGGATAAGTGGTTTTAACTCAATACGAAGGCATATTGCCCAGAAGACCCTCGAGCTACTTCTTGAAGATGGAAGGGTGCACCCGGCAAGTATTGAAGAAATGTATTCCAAAGCCAAAAGACAGGTTCAATCCGAAATCATGAAAGCTGGAAATAACGCTGTTAAAAGATTAGAAATAACTGATTTTCCAGAAAGCTTAGTTGAGTTAATTGGGAGATTAAATTTCCGAACCTCTTATGGCCAAAACATGCTCCGGCACAGTGAAGAGATGGCCCGACTTGCAAAGTTATTAGCGGTGCAAATAAATGAAGAGTTTTCTAACGTAGTACATCCAATTGATGTAGATATCTGCGTGAAGGCTGCCCTCTTACATGACATTGGTAAGGCTATGGATGAAGAAACGATACCCAAAGGCAATCATGTAGACCTAGGAGAAAAAATCTGTGATCGTTTTGACTTGGATTGGAGAATTCGTAAATGCATCTCCTCCCATCACAATGAAAAGTACTACGACGAACAATACGGGTTTTGCGTTGAAGCACCAATTGTCGATGCTTGCGACAATATCTCAGGTGGTAGGTTGAGTGCTCGAAAGTCTGATGCAGAGGCATACCAGCAACGCTTGGAGAAACTAGAAACAATTACCAATTCAATTCCTGGAGTAAGTAAGTCCTGGATTATGAATGGCAACAAAGAGTTGTGGGTTTTCTTCGATACTAAAGTCGTTCAAGATGCTGAAATGCAGAATTTAGTGAGAAAAATTGCTGAAAAAATAGAGACCAATACTGATTTCCCAACAGAGGTCAAAGTTATTGGCTACTGGGAAGATAAAGTCGTAGAGTATGCCAAGTAATAGGCTAAAATAATTTTGTTTTTGTGTATAAACTACTTCATTAGTACGACATAACCTAGTGTAATTGTCAAGTACTCCTGATTCTTATACTTGATCAATTATAAAAAATATGGTACATTAACGACATGTCAATCAGTATAGAGTCTATTAGGGGTAGAAACGTTCTTCTTAAAGTTGCTTATGATTTACCAAGTTTGGAAGACACGGATCGAATCGATAACACATTAGAAACGCTCCATTATTTACTAGAGCGCAATAATCGTGTGTTAATTTCAACGCACTGGGGTAGGCCCGAAGGCAAAGATCCGACTTTATCCACCGAGCAGTTGATACCTATCCTGCAAAAGCTTTACAAAAGAAAATACAAACAAAAACTAGGGGTAAGTTTCCTTGATCAATATAAATATTTTTCGAGGGGCAACATGAGTAGGCTGTCGCGCATACTAAATGTATTCAAAGCTCCGGTTATTATGATGGAGAACTCTCGCTTTGGTGAAGATGAGCGGTCAGGAGATTCTAACAAGCGTCTAAGCTTGGCCCAAAAATACGCGCAAATCATTGACGCTGTTGTAGATGATGCTTTTGCTTTGAGTCATCGCAAAGAAGCAACTAATACTGAGATCAAAAATATAGTACCGCATACGCTCGGGTTTGCATATAAGAAAGAAGTAAAGTATCTTACGAAATTAAAAAATAAGCCAGAAAGTCCATTTGTACTTATCCTTGGCGGCGCTAAGCTAGAAACCAAGCTTCCGTTGCTAGAGCATTTGCTACCAGTCGCTGACCAAGTGTTACTCGCTGGGCAAGCCGCATTCCCATTTGTGCAGATCTCCAAAGGTCTTGACTTGCAAAAAACGCTTGTAGATTCTAGTCACCAAGACTTGGTAAGTAAGTTATGGAAAAATTACAGCGATAAAATTGTTTTACCAACTGACTTCAAGTTTGAACAAGGACTTGCTCGAGATATCGGAGAAGAAACAAGTGCAAAATTCAACGAGATCATCGACGAGGCAAAGACGGTATTTTGGAACGGTCCGGTAGGTAAGTACGAAGAGTCAATATATGCTGAAGGAACTAAGAAGCTTGCTGCGCATATCGCCAAGCTAAAAAACGCATACACAATAATCGGCGGAGGAGACACTGTATCTATGCTGACTCCAGCGCGTAAAGCTAAACTATCATTTATTTCAATGGGTGGAGGAGCAACATTAGATTTTCTCTCACAATAGCGGAATAGAAACCATACCCTGAGGTTGATTTTAATGTTTTGACAGTATTGGTAAAGTTGTTTAGAATATTGCATATCAACGCGTAACATTATATGAATTTCTTTCCGAGAACAGCTCACATCTTGGCGGCTTTCTTAATAATAGCTAGTGCAAGCTATAATATTGCCCCTTGGCAGGTTATTAATTCTGATGCACAATCCGCGGCTCTGCAATCCAAGTATACCGCCAAAAAAGACGAAATTAATTCTCAAATATCAGCCATATCTTCGGAATTAAGCAATCTGGAGACTGACTTTCATGCAGTGGCAGAGCAAAAACGCACACTCAAAGAAGAAGTAGCGGCGATTCAAAGCGAGATTGACAAAGTAAATGACCTCATCACCCAGACAAAACTGGCAATTTCACAAATCGAAGACCAAATCGCCAAGAACGAAGCCGACATGCAGGTGGTGCGCGACCAGCTCAAGCAAATCATCCATACACTCCAAAAAAAGAACCAAACAAGCAAATTTGAGATTCTCCTCACTTCTAAGAATTTTGGTGAAGCAATGAGCAGCGTATATAACCTAGGGAACATTGAGAACCAAGCCAGAAGACTCAACAAGCGTTTACAAACATTAAGTGCTGAGCTCGACGCCAATAAGCTCCAGCAGGAACAAACCCAACAAACCTTAGTTGATTCCCAGTACCTTTTGGCTTCTAAGAAGGACGGACTTAAGATATTACTCCAAAAAACAGAAGGGGAAGAAGCCAAGTACCAAGCTCTTATCCAACAATCAGAGGAACAAAGGCAGAGCGCCCAAGCAAATCTAAACAATGTAGAAGCAGAGTATCAAGAAGAGATCCGTAAAGAAGCTGAAGAAGAAAGAAGGCGAAAAGAGGAGGCAGAACGCTTAGCCCGTAACCCTGGAGGAAGCAACAGCAGTGGAATTGATTGCAGCTATACCGAAAGTGGAAGCCTTGGAGTGTCAAGCGACTACTTCATAATGCCAACGTCTGGATACGTTTCGCAGGACTACTGGTGTGGTGGAGCTGGCGGACATGATGGCTGGGATATTGCCAATGGAATCGGAACCCCTATTAACGCCTCAGCTGCGGGTGTGGTTGAGCGAACAGGATATCATCCAGGAGGGTTTGGTAATTTTGTAGTGCTGCGTCACGAATTACCATCTGGGGGGTCAGCATTTACGCTCTATGCTCACATGAATGCACCAACTTCTGCTTCTGGCTACGTAGCTCAGGGTCAGCAAATCGGGGTGATGGGTAGTACTGGGTGGTCTACAGGTCCTCACTTACACTTCATGATAATCTCCAATTCATTCGAGTACACGGGTAACGTAGGTTGCCGGTACGGAGACTCCAAGTGCTACAACCCAGCTGATTATATCTAAATAGAACATTAAGCTGGAACCGTTCATTTTGTTTAAAAAAAATTGATAACTATCAAAATATAGATATGCCAAAAAACTCGATTCTTCGCACAATAATTGCTCTTAATGCCATCGGCATTCCGCTTCTTATTTTTAGTCTGATTCAAAACACAGCAAGTCTTTTCCTGGTGTTTTGGTTCGTTTTACCAACACTCTTGTTGGTCAATCCTCTATTGGGTGTAAGTTATCTGACCACTAAAATCAAAACAGTCCAAGATCCTGTTCTCGAAGTAGTTTTTCAGTAATGATTATGGCTCTCGTTACATTTTTTATTTTTATGCTGTATACAGGGTTCAGAAATCTTTAATTAGTATATTGGACAATTTCATATTAATTCTCTACTATTCAAGATATGAAACAGTCAGGTTCTATGAAAACATTGCTTGCGAGTGTGGTCGCCTTTATAATCCTCCTCTTCGGGTCTAATCCGCAAGTGCAGGAGGCGTTGAGCTACTACACAGGTTTAAGCGATGATTTCTCAGAGTATCTGCAGCCAGGTGAAGTAAAAGGAGCTAATAGTAACAAAGGTACAATCAATCGCGTTGTCGATGGAGACACAGTTGTATTGGAGGATGGGCGTACGATCCGCTATTTATATGTAGACACCCCAGAAACCCGGAAGCCAGGTACTCCAGTTCAATGCTATGGTAAGGAAGCTAGTTCGTTCAACAAAGCCTTCACTGGAGCCAATGTGACTCTTGTTGCCGACAAAGAAAAGCAAGACAGATACGGCCGTGATTTAAGAATTTTATTCCTAGAGGGTAGGGATACTAGCGATATCAACCAAAGCATCAATGCCGACCTGGTTCGCTACGGGTTTGCCAGAGTCAAGATATATAAACCAAACGATACGTACGAAGAACCGCTTAGAGAACTAGAAAAAGAAGCCATCAAGAAAAAACAAGGCGCCTGGAAAGATTGCGAAGATCCTTTTGAGTCCTAAAGAGGGGTTTTGACACATCAGTAAAAATAAGCTTGGCTTCTAATAGGCTACATGTAGATAGCTGCTAAAAATATACAAAAGCCAGGAGATAATCAATGTCCCAAGAAGATTTATCAAGACTTTTATTGCAGTTAAATCGCGATAAAAAAGAGCACTCTTACATTTTTGAAAATAGAGAATATATCATTGAGGAGGGTGTTTTCTCACCGGCATTTTTTAATGCGCATATCATGTGTACCAATGCACTTGCTGCGAGTATACAGACTCAGAGTTTTCTAGAGATAGGGGCTGGGTGTGGAATAACGGGAATCCACCTCCTACTCAAAGGGTGTATTAAATCCCTTGATTTAAGTGATATCAACCCTGCCGCTGTAAAAAACTGTCAGCGAAACGCGACTCTCTTCGATATAAACGATAAAGTAACAGTTTTCGAAAGTGATATTTTTAATTCCATTCCGCCGCATAATCGATATGATGCTATATACTGGAATTATCCTTGGATGTATAAAGATCAAAATTACGTATATGCTGACAATCTAGAGCGAGGTCTGTTTGATCCAGGGTATAGACTTTTAGAAAGGTATATTGCAGAAGCTAATCAACATCTTACACTTGATGGCAATACTTATCTAGGTTTTGGAAGTAGCGGCAACCTCGAGAAACTGATGAATATATGCAGTAGTTATAATAAAACTCTGATAAAGATTCACTCCGAAGAAAGCACAGAAATCAATCCGATTATTTTTGATCTTTACGAAATTATTGACTCGAGAATATTAGTTTGATTAGATGTTGACGAAAAAAAAATCTTTGATTATAGATTTAAGCGATTTATTGATGAAAAAGAGGAATTCTTTATGAAAATTTCAAGACCTATTGTCACTAGCTTAGGAGTAATAACAGCTTTATTATTAAGCCCAAGCTCTGCACAATCGCAGGAGCAGATTAATCAAAAAGAAGGTGTCTTCTGTGATACAGGAACTTTTGTATTTGGAAGCACTGATGCTTTTGGATCTCAACCAGGATTGAGTCTTACTTATGCCGAGTTTGATTTACAAAACAACACTGGTAATGCGATATTCTCTCTTGTAGACTGCTTGAATATCGGAAACGATAGTATGGATTTGTTTGCTGGAGTTTCTCATTTGCAAAATCTAGATAATTTACCAAGTCAATCTCAAGTTAGCGTTGGGATATCTCCAGATACTCAAAATATCTGGAATGGACTCAAAGGAGGTGTAATTGTCTCAGACTTTGATTCTGAGCAGGACGTGACCTTAGCTGCTGACTTATCTTTTGAGAACGAAGCAGATGGAATTTTTGATGAGTTTCTAATTGAGGCTCGATATACCATTACTAACGATGCACAAACAAGTCTTCTTGGGCAGGTGCGATTCAATCTTCACTAATTTTTAGAACACAAGGTGTGGCTTAATTTTTTATCCCGTGTAATAATTATGCGGGGTATTTTCTCTTCAAAAAAAGAGGGTCTGCTTTTAAATTGACAAAACTCCCAAAATAGTTAATATTTAATCATCAAAATCAATTTGTCCTTATTATATGAATCAGAACTACGAACTATATTTCATTCTCAATCCCGAACTTACCTCTGACAAGAGCAATAAAGTTATCGAAGGTGTCACTACCCAGCTCAAAGACATCCTCCAAGCTGAGAATATTAATGTAGACCAAGAAGGATTGAAAAACCTTGCGTACCCAATCAACAAGCACTGGAGTGGTTTTTACGTCAACATCACGTTCGATGTAGCAAAAGAAAATGTACCACAGATGACAAACTTAGAGAAAAAGCTTAATCTCTACGAGACGGTGATTCGATACATTGTCGTCAATCAGACAGAGTACTTGGTACAAAAAGGTAAAGAAAACCTAAGCGAAACTGAGATGCACACTCACCGCGATCTTAACAAAGGCCGAGCGAAGAAAACTTGTCTTTCAACCCACAAAGGTTTGAGAGCAATTGATTACAAAGATATTGACTACATTAATCAGTTTACTTCTCCCTATGCTAAGATCTTTGGCCGAGAAAAGACCGGTACTTCTGCAAAATTCCAAAGGAAGATCACTCAAGCAGTGAAGAGAGCTCGGCATATGGGGTTAATGCCATTCACAACGAAGCACTATAAGTAAGAATGTTCGCTTATTTAGGTATAGACTGGGGCTCCAAAAGGTGTGGTCTAGCCTATGGTGAAAAAGAATCTGGCCTGATTCTACCTGCAACCTACGAGACTCCCACTTCAGATATTCTGGCAATTATTAAGAAAGAAATCATGGAAAAAAAGATTTCCCACATTATCTTAGGCCTTCCCAAGAGCTTCCATAACAAAACCACAGAAGTGACGCAGCATGTCAAAGGGTTTCAAAATGAGTTAGCTAAGCTATTTCCAGAAGTTAAGCTAGAGCTTATCCAAGAAAATTTGACCACAAAGATTGCAAAGTCTCATGGTGTAAGTGATAAAGTTCTAATCAATCACTTAGCAGCCTGTGAAATTTTAAAAACGTATTTTTATAAATTAGAACTTAGAGCAAGTAAATAAATTCATCTAAAGCAGATAAGTTTATCATACACAAACCATAATTAGTATTCGTAAGAATAGCGCCTCATCATCAATGCTAATACCATTAGGGAAAAATTATTAATAGCGCAACAAACCATTTTAATCAATAAGAATTCGACTTGTAGATAGCTATCAAAAAATATTTAATATCAAACTATGCAGAGATTATTGAGTAGATCGTTAATCACTTTATCCTGAGACGGGGATAGAGCGAACGGTAATTGAGATTCGAGTTGCTTAAGGTAATCCAAATCTAGCTTGCCTGCTACAGAGGTAAGAGCTTGTTGGTCCAATGAAACATATTTAATAAGCGCAAGTTTCAAGAAAATGCGAAGTGATATCCAATCTCTTTTGGTTTTTATAAACTGCTCTACAGATAGAGGGTGGTGAACACTATGTAAATCAATATGTTGTGGAATAAAATCATTATCAGGAATTAAGCCTTTCATATCAAGGCTGTATATTTGCTTCGGGAGTTGGCGATGTATAGCCACCCAATAACTACTCTTCAACTCACCATTTTTAGGATAAACAGGGACTAGATATGATTGCTCAGCAGCTTTACCCAGAATGAAATTACTGGTGTCGACTTCTTCTTTGGCGGGAACCACGCTTTTGATATTCCAGAATGCTTGTTGTTTATCAGCAAGTACTTGATACATGATTCCGGTTTTAAGTTGGGCGTATACATATCTACTTGTAACAAAATAATATCCACTAAACTGAACAGACCCACCAAAATGCAATACAAGAAAAGGTCTTTTGCCACGACGCTGCTCAATGCGAACTAAGGGCGCCGTAAGAAAATATTGAGTATCTGGCTTTTTTAGATCAGAAAGCGGTGTCAAAGGCTCCACACGTTGCAATCTTCGAGGGAAGGTGGTAAGAAGTTCAAAAATACTAAAGACGCCAGCTTTTTCGAGCTTAGCAACTCGAGTTGGGGTCAAGACTTTAGACAAATCACTCATTGATGAGGAATATGGTGTAGATTTGAAATTTAGTCAAAACAAAATTGACAAATAGTTTAATAAATGCTAGTAGTATATTAATACATGGGGATTTAAAGAAATGGCTAACAACATTGATTTCGAGATTGGTTCTTTTGTGACCAATTTTATACATCAAAAAGCAAATTTTACAATGTTACAGCGATACTATCCAGAAGCGTTTTATCGTTACGATAGCGGTTACAGTCCTGGCAAAGGGGTGCTGCCTTACACACATGCTATTTTCTATATAGCTTACGGTAAAAAAAATTATGAGTGGGAAAAGATAGCAAAAACCAAAAATTATCCTGAAGGGTATGGAGAGCATAGACATTTTTGTAATGGTGCGATGGTTTTATCAATGCTCAATCCTTGCATCTATAACGAAAATAAGAATGCTGTCTATATAGTTAATTTTTGGGCTAATAATACTGGTCTGAAAGATCTTATGTTCGAATCTGTGTTTGGACTGGTAGATAGCTTAAGTGATAGCAATATTGGATCTGTTCGATTCGCAAACAAGAACATAGTGCGTAATTACACACATAATAATACGCTTGACCTTGAGAAAGATGAAGCCGTGTTTAATAAAGGCTACTCTTTCAAAATAAATCCGATCAGTAAAGCCATAAAAACAAAAAAATATTATGGCTAAAAAAATATCCAACCAACAATATTCATATCAAGCCACTTTTTGACTAAGGCGGCTTTTTTATACATTGACAAAAACGCTGTATTCGCTTAATATAATTATAAACACGCGGCGCTATCGTCTAATGGTTAGGACGCAGGATTTTCATTCCTGTAATCGGGGTTCAATTCCCCGTAGCGCTACCATCGGTCTATGACTTACATAATTTTGTTTTGGGCTTTGCCCAAAAGCTACATTATTTCAGTCATAGCCCTCTTCTCCCCACAAATCAAAAGATTTGCGTGGACCCCCCTCAGTTTTCACCTTCCTTTTCCCTCTCGATGAGCGATTACGAGTACCTTTAAAAGGGGATTTGTTTTACACTTAACATAACTATGAGTATATTCTTGGTATATTGATAGTTGTATTAAATACAACAGTAAATTGATCTCTGAAGGAGTTATTATGGAAATTTTAGTAGTGATTTTGTCTATAGGGTTGAAGCTATTGGCTTGGATATGTGCTTTTCTTAGCTTAATAGCTATTATATATAGTGTTCTTGCTATTCCTTACTATATGTCGTGCCACCGCAAGTATTTGAATAAGTATAGGTTTATCGGTAAGCACAAATGGTTTGTTCAAGGGTTGACTTTTTGGTTACAGCCTGTGATGGAATACAAGGGTATTAACGTTTTTGGTAAGCTAATTAGCCTCAAAAGTAAAATAACGCACAGACCGCACTGGAAAAATGTACCAGTTAGCTATTTTGACCAATCAAAAGGAGTGGTGATAACAGGTGGCAAAGAAACCAAAAGAAGCCTAGGTGGTTTTTTGGCTATAAAAAACTTACCCAATACAATTAGAGTTGAAGCAACTGAAGAAAGAAGGATACTGATTGCTCCAGATAATTCTAATATAGAATGGAGGTATGGCTTCATAATCGAGCATATAAATAAACATGGCAGAACTGTTAAAACAAGCTCACAAATATCCTTCTTATGCCATAAAGGCGCTGTTCAAATAATGTATGACGGAGGAAAAAAACTAACCATGTTCGCCATCGACATGCATGGAAAATATCTTACTTTCAATGCAGAAATCATGAATTTTTCAGAAATTAGAAAAGGCACACTCTACATCTAAAAAATACAAGTAAACAATGATAGACTGACGATATGCCTATCTTTTTTTGTACAAAATTTCTCTCAAGCTTTAATCAACTATTTGTAGCCTTCTTCAATTACAAACTGATACTGCATGAGGTAAAGGGGGAGAGTTAGTACCAGTTGTTAGCTCTCCAAAAATCGTACGCACCTATGTAGCCGCCGTATCTATTATTTACGTAGTTATACTGCCATTTGAGGGCCACAACCGGATCACTCCAATCTCCGGCAATCTTACTACAAGGCAAAGCTTGCGCCAGGCCACATGCTCCTGAAGATCTATTTACAGCACTTGGGTTCCAGCTGGATTCCTTTTGTACAATAAAGTCGACATATGCCCATTGATCTTGTGGAATGCCAGCCGCGCTCATCCAATCCTGCTTGCTTCCAGAAATATTTGAACTTGGGGGTGGGGTTGCTGCTGCCGCTTCTCTTTCTCTTGCTGCTGCCGCTTCGGCCTCACGTCTTTGTTGTTCGGCTTTTTCGCGTTCTTGAGCAAGTATACGTTGTCTTTCTGCCTCACGTTCGCGAGCTTCTGCCTCACGTTGTGCCTGCTCTTCAGCCTCTTTCTCTGCCGCTGCTTGTTTTTCGAGCTCTTCAGCATAACGATTCTTTTCGTTGCTATTAGCTGTCTCAAGAGATGAGGCTATTGTAGAAGTATCAATTACCAAATTATCGAATTGATCTGCTTCTTGGGCAAATAAAATAGAGTACTCGCTACCAGTGATATCAGTGGTAAGTAAGGACTCTACGGATTGTTTTTGAATTAAACTGACGGAAGTGTTAAAAACACTAATTGTTAAGAGAGATAAAGATACAATTGATCTCATGTAAGGTTTGGGCGGCTAAGCCGGTTAATGAAGTAGCCAATAGTATACAGTATACCATACAAATATTGCATTGTAAACTACAAAAACGCCTTTAGCTGATATATTAGAGTCTAAAAGAGCTATTTTGTGTGCAATTTTGCTAACATTTTCTCTGCTTCCATGCGCTTAATATCGTCAACAACTTTAACAATTCCACCAGTGAGCACTCCTGGAAGCTGATTCCAGCTATGTGAATACCGATGGTCAGTAAGTCTATCTTGGGGAAAGTTGTA
Source organism: uncultured Patescibacteria group bacterium (assembly GCA_938041505.1). Lineage (GTDB taxonomy): Bacteria > Patescibacteriota > JACMRA01 > JACMRA01 > JACMRA01 > CALITC01. The sequence goes on from CALITC010000007.1 coordinate 23,055, forward strand.
GGTTCTGATTTTCTCACTACGGTCGTTACGGCCGACTTGCTCTCTTCGTTCTGCGGCTTCTTTGGCGAGGCGTTCTTCCTCGTAATGATCGAATACACGACTTGTAAGCACTGAGATACATTTTATCTTATTCTGCACCTGGCTTCGTTCATCTTGAGACTGGGCTTCAATACCAGTAGGTTTATGCACCATTTTGACAGCAGAGTAGGTGGTATTCACTGATTGACCTCCTTTTCCTGAGGATGTGCTAATAATAATCTCAATTTCTTTAGGGTCTATTTTGAAATCTCCATCAGGCTCTATGAGCGGCATGATCGCCACTGAAGCCGTAGAGGTGTGGATTCGTCCTTGTTTTTCAGTTGAAGGCACGCGTTGAACACGGTGAACTCCAGACTCAAACTTATACGAAGCGTAGACGTCATTACCCTTGATTTCTGCAATAATCTCCTTGAAGCCGCCCAAATCATTTTGGCTTGTGGAGATAATATTCACCTTAAAGCCAAAGTGGTCAGCCATTGAGGTGTACATCTTGAATAAGTCTCCGGCAAACAAAGCACTCTCGTCTCCACCAGCACCGGCTCGGATTTCAAGCAAGATATTCTCACTATCTCGAGGGTCTTCCGGGTTTAGATAAGTCAGAAGTTCATCTTCCCACGTTGTTAATTTTTCTTTTTGTTCAGCTATATCCAGTTCTGTAAGCTCGCGTAGTTCGTCTCCTGCGGGAAGTTCTGCGAGCAGGTCCTCGTTCTCTTTCAAAGAATTCTCTGTATTAAGAATATTCGTGGCAAGTTGGAACTGAGGCTCTGCTTTGGTTTGTTTTTTAGACAGCTCAATCATCTTCTTAGTATCAGTTGTGGTGGCTAAGGTCTCATTGAGGTTGTTGTATCGATCTATGATATCTTGGATAGGCAGGCGGGACATAATTAAGGTTAAGTAAATCCTATTTATCCAAATAAGTCAAAAAATAGACCCCGAAGAGTCTATTAAAACTTAGAAAGCAAAGATTATTGCTGTTTTTTCTTTTTGTTAGCTGTAGACCAAGCTATAATACCAGCAAAAGGTAGTAGGGAGAACTTCAAGAGGGAAGATGCTACTTGAGCAAATCCTCCAGTTCGAATCAACCCTTCACCTGTAGCGGTTTCTTGAGTCTCTGTATCTGCACCAGCACCAGTTGGAATATTGAATCCAAAGTCTGCATAGACAATGTCTGGGTTCTCAGTAGTGACAGCAACACAGTAGCCTTCAGCCGTCTGAGAGTTATTGTCTAGATCCGCAATACCGGTAGTGTTAGCAGAGTAGTCTACTCCATTGACCCGCACAATATAATTCGCATCAAGTGCTAGCTCATCAAAGAGGTATTCACCATTCTCATCTGTAGTTAGCGTGGCAATTGCAGTGCTACCAGCGTCAATTGAGCAGTCGTTGTCAGTATCAGCAAATAACTCGAGTTCAATTCCAGGCAATCTATCATCACCTTCGTCGAAGAAGCCATTACTATTATTATCGTTGAATAATAAGGTACCCACGCTTCCTAGTCCTCCAGTTCCACCAATCGCAGCAGGAACGAATCCGAAGTCTACTGTGTGATCTGCACCTCGTTCGCTTCCAGTATTAACATTGGCAGAGTAGAAGCCATCGCCTACTAAGCCATCAGAATCTCGAGAATCTCCGTTGTCTGAGCTATCATTATTGCTAATAGTAGCTTCGTATCCAGTCAGAGCCTCTTGATCTGCAGCAATTCGTACTTCGTAATCAGTGTTTAGATTAAGATCTAGATTATATACACTAGAAGCAGTAGATACACCATCGCGAGAAGAAGAGAAGATATAATTACCGTTCTCGTCAGTTGTCGCAGTTCCTAGAAGTACCCCATCTTGATAGAGCTCAACTACTACTCCTGCAAGTACCTCTTCACCTGCGTCTTGAATTCCATTGGAATTACCATCAACCCATACGTAGTTTCCTATCTCAATTGGAGCAGCTTCACAAAGAATCTCCAAATCTCCAAGTCCGTTGGTCTTACCCAAAGTATCCTGATAAGCGGCTAGGTAAACATCATACGCTCCAGTTTGCTCTCCTGTACTGTTGCTGTATAGCTGCACACCACCGGTGTTAAAGTTGTCGGTACGCTCAGTTCCGTCTTGATCCTGATTGACAGCGTCATAGGCTGTGGTAACTACATCTCCTGAGCTTGGCAATAGAGCAAGTGCTCCGCTAGTGGCTTCGTCCGCTGTGCCATCTCCTGGGTTCTCGGTAGGGTAGAATTCATTATTAATTGACCAGGTACCGTCTCCATTAGACTGAGCTTTGAGAATATCTCCATTACCTCTTGGCCATGGATCTTGATCTGGTCTAAGTCCAGCTCCTGGAGTAATATCACCGTACCTATCTCTGAAACCTAGAATTAAGTCATCACCGTCAAATTCGATATCAGATAGGATTGGTTGTGGCATCTGTGTTACGATCTCTGCATCAGAAACTGTCTTCCAAGGGTTCCAAGCTTGATAAGTCTCCCCTCCACGATAAGTCGTTAGGTCAGAGCTCAAAACTGTTGTGAAATTACTTCCATCATACTCCCATACATAAGTTGCAATATCACCTGCATCTTGAGAGGACTCAGCAGAACAAACACCTCCGACATATACTTTGTCGTTGTTGACACCAACAGCAAAAGGTCGAACATCGTCAGGATCACATCCATCAATATCGGTAGGAATTGCTGTAACATTAATGGTGGTAGCATCCAAATCTCCACTAGTAGGGATTTCGTATAGGCTACGATCCGCTAGGTTGACAGCGTAGAGAGTTGATCCATCTGCTGATAGTTCTAGGTCTCCAAGTCCTGCCTTACTTACAACTTCACTAGTAGCTCCATCGTCGTTAAAGTCGGTAGTGGCTGCAGGGTGTGGGTTTACTCCGGCAGTGTCTGCACCGAATACTGTGTTAAGATCAGTATAAACTGCAGAAGAAGCTCCGTCGAAGACATTGGAAGTCTTGTAGATTGCTCCAGTGCTTTCACCACTCAAACCTCCTAATTTACTTTTTCGTCTTACGAAGCTACTTGTATACAAACTCTCAGAGCCCTGGTCGTACGCAAGACCGTAGACAGTTCCAATACTGTCGTTGAATCCTATTGGTGTTGGCATGTTTTCGTCTGAGCGTGATACCCAATCTTCAGGTTTGTTACCAGGTGTGTTAAGCCCTGGGTTCTCTTGTCCCTGGAAACCATTCAAGTCGCTAGCAAAAGCATACGGGAAAGTTACCAAAGCATCTCCCTCTAGGTCACCTTGCAAGAAGCAAGAAGTGGCGATGTGGGCATTTGCTTGACAATAGTTAGCTGGGTCTGTGAGTCCAAGGTTTGCAGAAGAATCTCCTTCGACAAATTGTATTGTACTACCGTTAGTTGATCCTACTCCAGAAGGGGTAAGTCCCTCAGGGATGTTGGTGAATTCAACACGGTACGGTGCTTCGCCATCGGCGTCAACAACATAGGTTCCGTCGCTACCTGTAGTTGCAGATCCTTGCGGGGTATTCTCAGCATCAAATACTGTCACAAGAACATCTTCCACACCCGAGTCGGCCACTGCGTTATCCGCCGTTACCCCGTCGAGAGTTCCGTTAGCATTATTATCCAAAAATACTTGACCATCAATCGTACTCGCTGCGGAGACATTAATTGCCAATATTGGTTGTACCACGAGCGCTGCAAAGGCAAATACACTCAATCCTTTCTTTAACTGCATAAATATATATATTAATTTTTATATTAATACACCGAATAATAGGTCTATAAATCTACTATGTCAAACCTAAAGAAAACCTGATTAAATAAAGAAAAAGTTAAGAATAATTGTTAGATTTATGATATATTCGAGTAAAAAATAACCCTAAGCACAGGTTAATTTATTGTAGCTAATGGTAAAAACTTAACTATTATCTCGCTCAACATATTCATCTTCAATGGTATTGATCAGGACTTTTTCGCCTTCTTCTATAAACGCTGGTACTTTCACAACTTTTCCAGTCTCAAGCATCGCCTCTTTGGTAATGTTGTTTACCGAGTTCCCTTTCACAGCAGGAGAGGTCTGGGTGATGGTGTAGCTGATCTTGATCGGTAGGTCGACGCTAATAGGGTTGTCATTGAAGTAAACAATATGTACTTCCAATCCTTCCTTGAGGTAATCGGCTTTATCTCCAAGCATCTCAGTATTGAGTTCCACGGTCTCGTATGTAGAGCTAACCATAAAGCTCAAGCTATCTCCAGAAATATACAAAAAAGTCGCGAGTTCTTTCTTCATATCTGCTTCCTCAATCGACTCACCACTCTTAAAAGAATAGTTGAAGTTCCCTCCCGTGAGTAGATTCTTCATAGTACACTGCTTCACCGGTTTCCCTCGATTGACTTTCATGAAGTCACACTTAACTACCAGGCAAGGTGCATCGTTGTAGTTGATAATTGAACCAAGTTTGATCTGAGGGAATTGAAGCATAAACAAGAAGATTAATGAGTTGATATTAAAAGAACAATCCCATCAATAAGCAAAGATGTCAACACCCGCAAGAAGAAACTGATTTTGGCCAAAAGGATCCACTGAGATAGCAAAAAAAAGGAGTGATGATAAAATTATTCAATAATATTCGGGCGCCAGACAAGTTTTGCTCAAGAGATGCGGATAAGGCAGTAAATATTGGTTTAGCCAATAAAAACACCCATAGTCTAAAAAAGAATGGTTCTTGGGGGAAGCGACGGCAGGGTAGGTAATGGAGCGCAATTTCGTTGACTAGAAAATATGGAACGAAATGAACGCTAATGGGGTCCTCGCAAAAGGTGGGTGGATACCCGGATCCCTTTTGTGGGGCAGTGATGGCATTGAACGTCACAGAATGGAATTTTTGCTCTTGCAAAATGTAATTGAATGTAAACGGAGTCCCCGGCGATCTGTGATCGAGAGGGGGAAGGAAGGTAGGAAACGTAATGGAGTGAAATTTTTGCTTGCAAAATGTAACGAAGTGAAGTTTACTAACTGACATGAATCAAATTGACTATACTTTTCTGGTAAAAAGGTGGTGTCTTGGCTCGCTGATCGTCAGTACTGGCTCGCTGATATATATTGTTATGGCGCTAGATCCTTATGTTAACGGCTCTTACATATGGGCATTTTTGTTAGCTTTGTTAGTGTTTTTAACCTCAGGAATTGCCCAGTTTAGTATCTGGTACTTCTTCAAAAATCAAAAAAAGATCCTCTCTATTGCCGAAACCAACAACCTCTTATACCAAAGCTTAATTTCAGCCGGGTCGCTTATTTTATTGCTGGTACTAAAGCAAACAAATTTCTTAAATATTCTTACATTGCTGGCAGTTTTGTTGTGTTATTCGCTTTACCAAATCTGGGTCAACTCCCAACCAAAAAACAAATCTTAAGCCCCAAGTGTAATTATGCCTAATAATTCAAACGATCCTTACGGCTACCAGTCATACCCTGGTGAAGCATACAACCCATACGGGGAGCCGCAGCAAGAAGCGCCAGCCAAAAGAAGATTTAGCCTTAATCTATTACCAGCCAACACTTCTAGTCTAGAACTGACAGTAATTGTATTATCTTTACTTGCCCTCGCAGGAACCTTTACTTGGGGATATCTTAGCCAAGGTGCTAAAAACAGGGATCTCCAGCGAAGAATGCATATTGAGAATGTTGTTGCCGCCATTGATTCATTCTATGAGAACAGCTCGACCGAATTGGCAAAAAAGAAATATCCAATTTCCAATTGCACCTCCAGTCTTAACGCTGTAGATTATGAGTTTACGCTCAAGCAGCATCTTACGGGGCAGATCAGGGAGCTCGATGCACACCAGTACGTAAACCCCGAAGACTTCCCAAATGATCCATGGGGCACATATTCGACCACGCTTGGAGACAGGAAAATCCCTTATCCGTGTGCCAATTTTATTCCAAGTAACTCCAATCAAATTTACAGCGACGGAACCGAAAGTTGTAATTTTTCCTCGAGTCTCGAGAATCGCTATCGCAAATGCTATATCTACCAAAGCAGCTCTAACGGTGAGTCCTTCTCTATAGGGTATTTCTCAGAAGAGCTGAATAATTTTGTTGTCTTCGAAAAGTTTCGCAATGAAGATTTGAGGTTAGTTCAGTAAGTTTGGTTTTTGTTTCCCCATAAGCCACCATTTAATTAATCTGTTTTTCTATAAATCCTAATTTGTAACGCTCCATTTTGCCTTGATGCAAAACCGATCCGAAAAAATCAAGACCTGTTGAAACTATTTCTACCTTCGGTAGAACCATTCCACTTCGAGAACGAATCCTGAAACTCGCTCCGCTCAAACAGTCAGGATTCTTTTTGTTCTCTCCGTTCCATTATAGTTTGCAAAGGGTCAGAATTTTCTGCAGCTAAAAAAAGCGCAAAAGCAGACTCGTTTTGCAAGGAAAACAACCTATTCTGGAGCAAATTTACTTTGCGTAGGAATAATCTTTTAAACAATTCCCGAGGCCTCCCAAAAGTGTGCGAGCAAGTAAAGCTGAAATGAAGAGCAGTTTTTGCGAAAGCAAAACGGAACGTAATAGCAGCTTATACGATACGCTTTTTGGAGATTAAATAAAGTATTTCCCAACTTCTTGATCTCTAATTATCTGACCGCCTTGTAGGGTTATAACTCTCTTTTTTAGACTGTCGACCACTCCTTGATCGTGTGTTGCAAGTAGCACTGTTGTCCCGGAGTTATGGATTTTCATCAAGAGGTTGATAATATCGTAGCTATTGGTCTGATCTAGATTACCGGTTGGCTCATCGGCTATCAGAAGAATCGGGTTGTGAGACAATGCTCTAGCAATTGACAGACGCTGCTTTTCACCACCTGAGAGTTCCTTGGGATATGCATTTGCTTTGTGGGCGATTCCTACTAACTCTAGAAGCTTAGGAATATCTCGCTTAATCTCCATTTTAGTCGCTCCAGCTACCTCCATGGCAAGTGAAACATTTTCAAAAGCAGTCCGCGAATCAAGCAGCTTGAAATCCTGGAAAATCACCCCAATTCGCCGCCGCAAAAATGGCAAATACTCACTCTTGATCTGATCTACCCGAATATCCTCGATCCAAATCTCACCGCCGGCATCAGGCTTGGTCTCTCCAGTAAGCATTTTCAAAAACGATGATTTTCCCGCTCCAGATTGCCCAATGAACGAGACAAACTCACCTGGCTGTATCTCCAGGTTGATATTCTTCAGAGCGAAGCTGTTGTCTTTGCCGTATTGCTTGGAAACATTGCGAAAGCGAATCATAGTGGGGTGGGTTGATGGTTATAAATATTGATCTATTGTGGGGTCATGTCAAGGTGTCTGCTCAATCAATATTTCAAATTTCAACTCGTGCAAATAGTTATTCTGGGTAAAAAATACTTTCGTTCTAGCCTAGCCTTAGCTAGGGTTGAATGAAATATTTTCTTCCCAGGGTAGATAGGTGTATGAGTTGATTTTGTACATTTTGTACTTTGATATGGGTTGAGCAGGCACAAAATTGACAACCTATCTCCATTATTCTTATAATAGCAGCTATATGACTAGCTCAAACAATGGCGAAAACACCAACCACAACAATCCATTACTAACAGCACTTATAGGGCTCATGTGTGCTGGTATTTTAGTCGCTGCTGGAACCTTCACCTATTTTCAATTCCAAGAATCCAGGGACAACGAACCAACCTCAAACTTCAGTATACAAGGTTCTGCTGAGGAAGAATTGGAGGCCAACCAAGCAACTCTCAGGTTCTCACTAGAGTCACAAGGAGCGGAACTAGAAGTGCTTAATGAGGGAGTGGATACCAAGGTGGTAGCAATCAAAGAATATTTGGAAGGATTAGAGATCGCAAATGAAGACATTCAGATCAATAAGAATTCCTACGAGGACTATTATAGAGAAAACCCTACCGATGAGACAATCTGGAGGTTGAGTGCCAATATCGAAGCCGAGATTAAGAATTTACAGGAGATCAATACTAACGAAGTGTTTAATAAGTTGGCTGAACTTGGAGTAGGAAACATTCAACCTCTGGAGTTCAAAATCGACAATCGTGAAGAGCGCTGCGAAGAATTACTCACCAAGGCTATCACGGATGCTCGAGATAAGGCAGACCAAAGGCTCCAAGCACTTGGAGGAGACAAAATCGTCAAGACCTCGTTCGAAGAAATCTCCAGCTGCAATAATGAATACGGCGTATACCCAATATATCCTGATGCCGCATTTGAGGATTCTTCAATTTCCAGCGAAGCCCCAGACGTACTTCAAGGCAATGAAAAGCTACGCTCAATTGTAAATTTGGTCGTAGAGTATAGATAATCTGAAGTACAGAATTTTTGTTTTAAAAACATAAAGTGAAAAGTTAAAGTTCTATTGACCAGGGCTCATAATTATGCTTTAATACAGTCAAAATAACAGCTTTTGTGTTATTAATTTTTTATTATTTAAAATATTTTGTATTAGATATATGCGCAAAACAAAGATTGTATGCACAATCGGTCCAAAGACCTGGGATAAAGAAGCAATGCTAAAATTAGCGCAAGGTGGTATGAATGTAGCTCGCCTTAATCTCTCTCATGGAGATCAAGAACAGCATGCAAGAACAATCAAGACAATTCGTGAAGTTAATGATGAGTTGGGTACCAATATTGGTATTATGCTCGATTCCAAAGGTCCTGAGATTCGCAGCGGTGACCTTAAGCAGCCTTTACAGCTAGAAGTAGGGGACGAGATAATTTTTACCGTTGAGAGAATTGCTGAATATCCAGACGGTGTTGTTGAGATTAATTACGACGGATTTATCAACGACGTTGAAGTAGGAGATGTTATTCTAGTCGACTCTGGAATGATGAACTTGGAAGTCAAAGAAAAGACTGAAAAAGATGTAATCTGTACTGTACTAGATGCAGGAAAATTGACAAGTAGAAGACACCTTAACATCAAAGGAAAATCTGCGCAAATCCCTCCAATCACAGACAAGGATTGGGCTGATATTGATTTTGCTATCAAAGAAAATGTAGATTTTTTTGCATTATCGTTTGTTAACGGGGGAAGCGTTATTCGTAAGCTCAAGAAGTATCTTGATGAGAAAAACTCCAACATGCAAATTATTGCAAAAATCGAAAGCACGGATGCTGTCGAGAATATGCACGATATTGTGACTGAAGCCGATGCGATTATGGTTGCTCGAGGAGATTTAGGCGCTGAAATCCCCATCGAAACAGTACCAATCGTCCAAAGTGAAATTGTTAAGTTCTGCCGAAAGTCTAGCAAGCCTGTAATTGTTGCAACGCAGCTTTTGGAGTCTATGATGGTCAATCCTACACCAACTCGGGCTGAGGTCACCGATATTCACTTCGCTGTCAAGCAACGAACAGATGCCATCATGATGAGTGGAGAAACTGCCAGTGGTAATTACCCATTCAAATCGATCTCTGTAATGAGCACAGTTGCCGAGCACTCTGAAAGTATATTCAGCCACTACGAAGAGCGCGAAATCATCACCCAAAGAACAGACCTACCGAAGAATGAAATAGCCTTGGGAGCGTGCGTGATCGCCAACAACATCGATGCGGATGCCATTATCGTATTCTCAAAGACTGGAGAGACTGCGCGAATGATTGCTCAGTGTAGGCCAATGTCTGATATTTATGCCTTTGCCGGAGACGAAGATGTGAAGCATCAATTATCACTTGCTTGGGGAATGGAAGCGGAGAATCTAAAGTTCGACGAAGAAAGTCCAGAAGATGCAGTGCAAGAATCTATCAAAATCTTAAAAGAAAAAGGTGTGTTAGAAGCTGGCAATAAAGTCGTCATTGTATCTAATATACAAGGAAGAGAAGAGAGTGTACATGCTGTACAATATAGAGAAATAAGAGATAACTAGTGAGAAATATCCAAAACTAATAATAAAATACACTACTTGACATAGTGTATTTTATTTGTTATAGTATCTATTGTGAAAAGAAGGAGAGTGTTTATGAGTACGAGAAAAAAAGCAAATCTACATGATCGTCTGCAAACAGCATTGTAGTACGGTATAAAATCAAAAAAATTTGACATTGTCGAATGGGCAAGTGCTCAAATAAGCGAACTTACGAAAATAGAAGGAGACTTAGCCTTAGTGGAGATAAAAAGCAGCTCTTATAAATAAAATATTATAGTAATTTTACTAGCCTCGTTTCTAAAGCGAGTTTATTTTCTTGACAAGACATTGACAATTGCTAACTTTAGAGGTATAGTAATATACATATATGACTAATATAGTAAAAAAGATAGGAGTCGGCTTATTGGCAGTCTTCATGTTGTTTGGTTTGTCAGTACCTACATTGGCTCAAGAGTTGCCTGATGTCTGCCCAGATAGTGGTTGTGCGTTGGTAGGGGGAGACTTAGATCTGGAAGAGCTAGATCGAGAAGAAATTGTCGCACTATTGATTCAGGTGGCAACTTTCCTTGTGTTCATCATTGGTGGTTTGGCAGTTCTCGCTATAGTAATTGGTAGCTTGTTACTTATTTTCGGTAGGGGAGATCAAGGCTGGGCACTTATCAAAAACTCCTTAATAGGCTTAGTAATAGCTGTGTTATCATTCACCATTGTAAATGTGGTAATTCAGGTATTGCAAGGTAACATTCTAGGGGGCTAGATACCACTAGGTTCTACTGCAAATCCGCGTTATTGCGGTTTTTTTTGTGGTCAAATAATCTGATAAAGATCAACATCTTAGCAATATCTAAGAAAATTACTTCCATAAACCAGATAAGTATGGTATACTTAGAGTATCAACCTAATACAGGGGTAAAAAAAACAAAAAACAAAAAATCCGATGAGCCAAAAACAAAAACAATTCCAGACAGCCAAGAGTACGCTGCGTCTGATTGCCAACAACAGTGAAGAGATTTTATCCCAAATGGAAGTTGCGGCTAAGACCAATGTCGCTAATCTCAAAGTATATTTTGAGAATTTGAGAGATATACTCAACGATATTGAAGAGTTGAATTTTCAATCAAATATCGATAATGTCCTCAGCCTTAGAGCAGAATTAATAGACTTTTTAAATTGTTTCCAGGATAATATCGTCTACTATAATTGCACCAAAGCCATCCCCAAGAAAGCGGCTCCGCTAATAAATGGTTTCGAAGAATATATCCAATCTCTAGATGAAGCGTCTGAATATGACGTAACTAGCAATGTCAAAATCATGAAAAAGAATCTAGAAGGATATAGAGAACTCTGCATACTTATTCTAAAATCTAAGAGTGAGAAATCTATCACTGAGGTTACTATTTATCGATCACTTGTAAACGTATTTGAGAACTTCCTGAACTCTCTATCTGGTAGCATTAAGCAAGATGAGAGTATTTACGACATTATCCAGTACCTGACCATCTTAGACGCTATGAAGCACTACTATGTGGACTCTATCTCCCAAAATAGTTTTTATTCTATTATGCTTAATACGAAGATCAGCCAGGACACCAAGTATTTGAAAGGTTGCTTAGAAAACACCAAGCAATTGGAAGGATTCGACTTCGCTAAGACTTTAGAAGATATCAAAAAATACGAGTTGTATCTGGGAGCTCTCAAAGAAGAATGCTTATTCTAGTATTGACATATACTAATAAAACTGCTATTATTACTTTACGATAGTAAAGGTGTTAAAAAAATGAACGACCTTAATTCCGTAGAAAGATCTCATAGAATAATATCTCGAATCCTACCGTCTTTAAAAGAAGAGGATAGAATGCTTGCAAAAAAAATTAAGGAAGAGAATGACAAATTCCACCTGCCATGGTGGAAAAAGTTATTCATTAGATGAGAAAATACTTAGCCTTAGAATCTATCTAGGGCTATAATTTTTGTTTTAAACGGGCCGCTTTAATAGCGAGCTTATAGAACCAAGCTTCACACCGGGATTATAGTCAAACTTCAGCTTCTTGGCTACAGACTGTCTCTGATCAACCAAAGTCGCCTTACGAACTGATCCACTTAGTGTCAGCCGTCCCGCAAATATATTTTTAGTCGAGGAGAATCCCAGAAGTGTTCCGATAGGTTTGTTGGAGAGTGATGAGAGGATTGCAAGAAGTATCGGCAAGTCCATACTCTCATCTTCCGTTCGCTTTGGAAGACCGGTGACTTGGATAAATACATCGTGGCTTTTCAGACTAATACCGAGATACTTCTCAGCAATCGCAATGATTGTATTGAGTTTACCTGTCTTGATACCAAGCGCTTCCCGCCGACCAAAACTCTTCTCTGCGAAGTTTTCATTACCAACCAGAGCTTGTATCTCAACTACAAGTGGCAAATCCTTATCGAGTCCCATTCCATAAACAACCCCAACTCCTTGCTCGATATTTTCGAGGAGGGCTAAACTAGGATCGGTGACAATCTCCAAGCCGGATTCTTCCATCTTAAGGAGTAGCATTTGAGAAGTGGAACCAAAGCGATTCTTACTAAAACTAAGGGTCCGATATTGCGGTGAGTCTTCGGATTGCAAATACAACACCGCATCTACCAAGTGTTCGAGGGTTTTGGGCCCTGCAATCTGTCCATCTTTGGTCACGTGGCCAATTAGAATAATCGCAATGTTATGCGCCTTGGAAATTGCTAAGAATTTGGATGCAATAGTGGACACTTGAGATACGCTACCTGGGTTGGAGGATACTTCATCCGAAGAAATTGTTTGCACTGAATCAATAATCACCACGTCAGGTTTGGTCTTGGTAAGCACTTGTTGGATTTGCTCAAAGTTGTTGGATTGTACAAGAGAAATCTCTTCCGGAATACTGAGCCGTTTACTGCGCCGGGCAAGTTCTTGGGTAGATTCTTCGGCTGTAATATAGAGTAGGGAGGGTTTGCTGGTTTTGGATCCGTTGTAGAGAGCCCGTAGTATCTGCAGCGAGAATGTAGACTTACCAATACCTGGCTCACCACCAAGTAAAGTGAAGCTACCGGCAATAACACCTCCAACAATTTTGGCAGACCTCCCCCCAGGGTTATCATAGTCGGTGCGGCCACCCCAAAATGTATTAAGTATATCTGTCGAGAATGGGTATACCAGGGCCGCCTTATCAGTACTGGCATTTTTGAGTACATCTTTGATTGTTAGCGGCTTTAGATCACCTGCTTCGTTGGTTTTGATAGCTGTGTTGGCTTTGACGGGCTTACCTACATTGATAGTATCTTCATGGAGAGTATTCCACTTGCCGCAATTATCGCACTTACCTTGCCATTTGGGGTGTTCGTGCTGACAACTACTGCATCTATAGATAGTTTTGAGTTTCATAGCCATAGTTAACCACAAACACAAAAAAAAGTCCATTTTAGGTTGATTTGAGTTGTGCTGGAGGTTACCGTGAAAGCAAGTCGTACACATCCATGCGCTTAAGGTTGACAACATGAAGTTTTTGATGTATATTGCAGATATTAATCGAAAAAAACTAACATTTTGGTCACTTTTGGCCGGGGTGTTTTTTGTTTTATTATATTAATAATATGCCAGCGCAAACCAAGCAATACGTAGAGTACTACAAAAAACAAGTAGAGGTAGCTAGAGAATTCGGAGTTACCGAAGCCACAGTCCATAACTGGATCAAAGCGAGCGAGCAAGGGAATAACAACCTCAAAATATATGCAAACGGGAAGCGTAGGTATATAATTAATGATGCTCATAATAAATCTGAAATGACTCGCTTAAAAGAGAAAGGTCGCAAACATGCTTCTAACACAAATGAGATGATTGTATATGCCGATGAAGAAAGGCTTAATAGAATGTTTGGTGAGAAAAACCTAGGTCATTTTGTCAATTATCTAAGCATACACAAAAAAATACCGATTAAATATGGGTATTTTGATGGAGGGGCAGCTTTATGGGACAGTTACTATAAAAACACTGATTACGGCGTTGCCGATAAAGATACACTTGCCAAGACTTTTGACATGATATTAAGTCAAATTGAGCGTTACAAGTATGTTAATATAATTGACTTAGGTCCTGGAAATAGTCTCTCTGCATTGGATTTTGTCAAAAAGGTACAAGACAGTAAAAAGCTCCTTAAATACCATCTAGCCGACATTTCTGTAGATATGATAAATATTGCCAAGAAAAATGCAACAAAAGCTCTTGGAGAAGAAGTGGTTAGTTGCGGGATTATTGATTTTGAAACCCAGTCGTTGCAAGATGTCTTATTTGACCTCAAAAAAGGGTACGAGTACAATGAAGTGTGCAACTTAATTCTTTTCCTCGGAGGAAATATTGGAATTGGCACTTCATTAGAAGATCAGGTAAGAATTCTATCTAATATCAAAGATGGTATGAACTATGGAGACTTGCTCTATGCGTCTTGCGCGTATGATAAAGAGAGCATAAGAACAATATTTCCTCTCAGTAGAGTTGATAGTAGGGATAATAACGAAATGCTTATTATATACGCCCTCGGCATTGAAGACGCTCATTTTAAGCGTGAGTTCAAATATAATGAAGTCACAAAGTGTCGCGAATTAAATTTGGTTTTAAAGTACCCAGTTACAATAAGATTTGAAAAGACTGGTGCTGTTATTAAGCTCGATGGCAATGAAACTATTAATGTATATAATCATAGACGCGATAACTTCGAGCTCATATCAGAAAAAATGAAGCTTACAGGAATGGAGTTGAAGTTTATGTACTTAAATGACACAGCAACCAAATTACCTGAAATAAGCTACCTTGCTTCAGTCGTATAAAAAGAACCGCTTTGTTAAGGCGGTTTTAAGTTGGTTTGTGCTAAATTTAGCAGGTTATATACTTTTTGCTAATCTAATACCTCCGAATTGCAATCTGTAGTCAGGCTTATAATAATTGCGGTAAGTTATTCGAGCATGACCTTCAGGAGTGAAGCACGATGCCCCACGTAAGACTGGCCTTCCATCCATCAGCGACCACGTGCTCAAGTGCATCGGATCTTTGGCAGGAGGGTAATATTTTGGATATGGATCAAACTTAGAGGTTGTCCATTCCCAAACCTGACCCCACTGAAAATCATCATCTAAAATCGTTGCAGCAATTTCCCATTCTTTTTCAGTAGGTAGTCGATTGTCTCTCCATTTGGCATAAGCTTGAGCCTCATACAAACTAACGTGGGTAACTGGTAAGTAATGGTTAAGAAGCCTTGGTCCGAGTAAATAGAATTCCATCCAATCATCGACGTTATTCTTGTACCAATAGAAAGGGCTGGTAATCGAATTTTTACAAACCCAGTCCCAACCAGTATTTGTCCAATAACTTCTGTCTTCATAGCCGCCAGCTTCCACAAACTCAAGATACTCTCCATTGGTGACTACCCGATTGCTAATTATGAAACTGTATTGAAAGTGTTCATATTGAGGGGTTTCACAATCATAGCAAAATGAAGTGGCCGATTGATTTAGTCCAAGCATAAAGTTTTTTTCGCCTGTAAGTTCTAACCAACTGGATTTACTTAAATAGAGTTCAGTTCCAGATTCTGAATCGAAAGTAACTTTTGGTGAATACGAATTGAGTAAGTATTTGATACTCGACAATATCAGCTCTATATGCTGCTCCATATGATTTAGAGCAAACGTGAGAGCAGGCATGTAATCTGACGAATCAATTGAGTCATCTGACAGCAGTATTTCCAAGCTTTCATTCAGATTCTCTTGGTAACCCAGAATTTCTCTCATAAATGGCCGCCCAAAACTTCTTCGAGACTGGGGAAGTGAGGTCGAATAGCCAGGGTAGTAACTATTAAACAAGTAACTATATTGCTCTATAAAAGTCTTACGTTTAATATCTATATCACTTATTGCAATATTCCATAACCACCAGATATGCCCAAGATGCCACTTAATTGATGAGTGCTTGTCATCAACTTGTACAGCACAATCTTCAACAGATAGCAAATCTATAATTCTATTTAATTCTTGGTAAGCGGTTCTATAACGAACCAAAAATTCAGTTTTTAACATTATTTTGTTTTGTACACAACTATATCCAACATAGCGCAAAAGATCTCATTAATTAATAATTGTCAATGTATTGTCAGTCAGTTTTGACAATTTCTTCAAAATAAGGTTTATAGAATGAGCTTATGCAGCGAAAAATATCCAAACAAGTTAAAAACATTTTTGCCATCGGGGCTTTATTGCTACTCATGGTCTTCGTGTATGACCAGTATATTTCTGGCCAGGTTATCGACAAGTACCGAGAGACTCTTGGGCATGTCCGCGATACGATTACACTAGCCGGTGTGATATATATTTTTGCCGGGATTATCAATTATTTCATTAATCAAAATATCCACAAAATAGTCTACAAAAAATATCTTCAACGAATTATCGCTGGGGTCTCGGTCGCTCTTGGTGTACTCTCAACGTTATTCATATGGATTGATAACCAAGAAACCTTCCTCACATACTTTGGATTTATGCTGGTGGCAATTGCGATATCATTCCAAGACCTCTTCAAGAACTTGATGGGTAGTATGATTATCAACACTACACGCAACATTGAGATTGGTGATACTGTGGAGGTGGGTGGGCATATTGGAAAAGTGGTTGATGTCGGTTTTCTCTACACCACGCTATTGGAAAATACTTCATGGAATGATGTCGGTGATATTAACAACAAAGAAATCAAACTACCGAATCAAGTCTTCTCCAACCAGGTCGCCAAAAGTTACGACATCCGCGATACGTTTATCTGGGATGAGATTGCTTTCAAGGTTCCCGATGATAAGAAGATTGCAAACATTGAAAGTCGTATCACCAAGATTATCCAGCAAGAGATTGCCAAGATAGAGCAGCCCACCAAGCAATTTTTACGAAGGCTCGGTCGGAATATTGTCGGAGGTTTGAAGGACGAGCACTATTACAAAATATATTTTGATGTAGATAACAGTGATATCGTGGTGACAGTACGTTACTTGGTACACAACAAAGAAGTGAGAGAGGTTCGCTCAACAATTATTAAGAAAATGAGTGGGATACTTGGGAAGTAGAAAGACCTGTAAGAATGCTTTTGACAATTGCCCAAATATAAGATTAGATCGACTCAGTTGCACACAAGGATATAAAATGAGTAAGAAATTAGTGCTAGTTAAGCCCAAGAGTGAATTTGCAGAAGATATCAAAAAAGGTCTGACGTCCAATATAAAAGAAATTCCCTCGTATCACTTATACGGTGAGAAAGGTGATCAGTTATTCGAAAAAATCACCTTAACAAATGAATACTACCCGACCAGATCGGAGCTCCAAATTTTAGAGAGCTATGCATTCAATATTCTCATGCATTCTGGATCCGATGAAAAAGCTCCCACAATTGTAGAGCTTGGGTCAGGAAACGGTACCAAAACTGAAAAACTATTAAACAAAGCCGTAGAAGTATATGGGAAATGTAATTATTACCCAGTTGATATTTCCCAGCAGTCTTTGCTCCTACTTAAGAACAGACTGAGTAAATTCGAACACTGTCTTATTTCACCAGTCGAGGCAAATATTTATGAAAATCTTGAATTTTTGCCGAGAATACAAAGTCAGAAGCTAATTCTATTCTTAGGGTCAAGCATAGGAAACATGGGAATCGACAAGTCGTATTCACTTATGAAGCGAATAGCTGATAACATGTCTCCCCATGATAAATTGTTGATAGGCTTTGATCTTGCTCATAATGGCAACAAACCCCAGGAGATTATCAATAGAGCATATAATGATGACGGTCTTGTAACCGCGCAGTTTAATCTTAATTTGTTACGTAAAATAAATAATCAGCTTGGGGGCGAGTTTGATGTTGGGCAGTTCGAATATTACTCACATTATAACCCAGAGCTAAAAAGACAAGAAAGTTTCCTCAAGAGTAAAATCAAACAAGATGTTAGAATATCAGACTTAAATCTTACAGTTAGGTTTTGTAAGGATGAATATATTCTCACTGAATTTTCTCAAAAATTTGATTTGGAAATGATTGCCAAGATGGCTGGTGCGGCAGGGCTCGAACAAGTAGATAGTTACACAGACAAAAACAGATATTTTATTAACTCGTTATTTATCAAAACATAATTGCAAACAAACGCACTTCATATACAAATACCACCAGCTTATGCCGGTGGTAATTTCTTATGTATCGGCAGGCTCTACTTTATATAAATACTCTTTCTGTATAGATAAAACTCATAAAGACAGAGAGTATTACATAAGGAAGTAGCTGCGGTGAAGAAGATCGCCCTCCTGATCTAATCAAAGGCGTAGATTCACCTGAACCACCACCGACACCAGTAAATTCTTCGCCACCTTGCCAATCTTCTGATTCGTTATCCGTAGATTCGTTAGCACCTCCTCCAGAACCAAAATTCGTTTCGCTGCCACCATTGGTAGAGTCATCTCCGCCTCCGCCAACTGGTCCCGCACACTGATATTGGTAGGCTTCACAGACAAAGTCATCTCCTGGATAAACATAACCACTATCATTATTGTGAGAGTCTCCATGGTCTTCATCGTGAGTTACCGTATCGTCAAAATGATTATCAGAGATTATATCAAAATTATAACTAGAGACGTTGCTGTAATGTTCTCCATTATGGATTCTAAAAGTAAATCTATCTGCCCCGTGAAAATCATTCTCAGGCGTGTAGGTTAAGCCGGTAAAAAAATCAGGCAAGTCGATAGTGTCGCCGCTTTGAACTAGATCTCCAGAGTAGTTATAAAGTGCTCCGTGTGATGGAATCTCCTGAATTAATGCGTATTGAGAGTATTGCGGTGTATCAACGTTGTTGGTATAAACATGTGTAGTAAGAACATGTACTGAGGCATTCATACTCAGCTTAAGAGAATAGTCCTGGGTGACAGGAAGCTCAGAAGCCTCAGTGTCAATCGGAGGCAAAGAAAAACTCAAAACAAACATTGTTAAAAATGCAGCAACTAGTAGTCGAAAATTCTTGATAAAATAGATCATAATATTAATTTTTACTTTAAAATACACAAAAAAGTAAATTTAGGTCAAGCAACATTATATATTAATCGTCTACTCTTCGTAAAGTGCTGCACGAATCATTTGCTATACAAAAACCTAATACGATAGCACAAAATCGCTAAAGAGAAAAATTTACCATAAATAATCCTAGTATTTAATTTTTTTTTACCAGCACCTTTAGCAAAGATCAGCTCAGTAGTTTTTGTTCCCAAGATTTATCTATTTGCGATCAATAAGCTTAAAGAAGCGGAAGGGACTCATTGTAATCCACTGCCGTAAACGAGTATGTTAGCGATTACAAATATCTAAAGGATTGCTTTTTACGAGATTTTATATTTGACGTGATTGATGAGTTTGCTTAATCTTGGGCAAATAATATTCATTATGAAATATACAGAGGTAACGTCAGATTGGAAGACTGATAATAATTTAAAAAATATTGAGAACGGTAAGATTTTCAAAATTTTAAGAGCATTTTCCCCGACAAAAAAGACACTTTCAAAACTGCTTCTGTTTCTATTGGTTGTCTCCAGTTTACAGTTCATTTCAAATAAAGAAATTGAAGTACAGGCTAACCCAGGAGGGATTTCTTCCAATTTAGACTTTTGGCTAAATGCTGAATCTGGTTTAGATCTAGATGGGACTGACATAAATGGCTGGACAGACCAGTCACCAAATTCAATTTTGGCTTTTCCTGATCTTACTCCAGGATACCTTGATCCGCAATACCAAACTAATAGCTCAAATTTTAATCCAACAGTAGGGTATTTGGCTGATGATGAAGCGTTGTTGTTTGATGATGAGGAGTTGCCGATGGGTAATTCGGCGCGTACTATTTTTATAGTGGCCAACCCAGAGGACACCGAATACAACGACACTGGGGTTTTTAGTAGGGAGAATCTATTTCTATACGGAAACGAAGATTTTGGCGGGACTCCCGGAGAATTTTTTGCTACTTCAATGAAATCTGATGGATTCAGAATAGACTGGGGTAGTCACAAAGTCCAGAGTTCTCTCACTTCCCCAGACACTAGTATCGCGACAGTATCGTTTGAGGCAGGTGCCAACACAGATGAGGCTAATTTTTGGTTGAATGGAGAGCCAAATGTATTAGAGACTGTTGAGGGGGCATCGGTACCAATTAACACCACTATTTCTAATCTAGGTGTGGTAGGTGACAATGCAGGAGGTAGTGATAGTTATATTGGTGATATTGCAGAGGTTATCATCTATGATACAGAGCTATCTGATACTGAGCGATCTCAAGTAGAGTCATATCTTAGTTTGAAATATGGTATTACAAAATCTGGTTCGAACGAGATGCTAATTTCTAATCCAGATGAGAGTAGTAGTTATTCTAGAAGTGTGACACTAGGTCAGTCTTTTACGGCAACTTCAGATAGCATGCTCACTGATGTTCAAATTGGTGTATCTACCAACCTTAACTCCAATACGGCTACTCAAGTAGATCTCTATATCTGTGAGGGAAGTGTTTATTGTACTGCTGGAAATTCTATTAATACCACCACTGGCTTGCCCGTTAGCCCAGGCACTCCGATGTTACCACTAGGTACACCTTTGGAGATGGTCAAAGGTAATCAATACACATACGCAATCAATCCTAATAGTGCCATTCGCCTAACTCGTGGCGTTGACTCTTACTCCGGTGGAACGGCGTTTAACGATAGTGGTGTACCATGGGCTGTTGATTACACTTTCTTTATTCACGGGTATTCTATTGTTGGAGATTATCTTACATCAAATGGTACAGATACTATATGGGATAATGCTCGTGCCAGTGCAGGGTACCATAACGATGTGGTTGGTATTGGTCGTGATATAAGCTCAACTCTAGATCAGCGCATATCTAAGTCTATAAGTAACGACGCAGTGTTAACTATAACCACAGATGACGATACTGCAGATTACACTAGTGCTAATGGTGGAACTCGCACGCAGCTTAACGATCTTGAGTTTGTTAGTTTAACCAACAATGATGGAGCAATCACTTCAGCACCAGTGAATATTGCTGGATATAGCCATCAGATTGGGCGCCAATGGCACGCACAAGTAGCTAACTATACAGGCAGTGTTAACGCAAAATTTGATATTGCAACCCTTTCCGGAAATGGCTGGGAAATTGTGCAGTCAGATACGGATGATTTTGCTAGTGGCTCTGCCAACTTGACCAAGATTGCGGATATAGGGGCAAGTGGTGAAGTAACTGACGTGACATTTGTTGATGGCAAGTACTACGGATTATTGCAGCGAGTAAATAGAGAATTAGTGTATAGTTTGTCTGATCCATACGATGCTTCAAAGTTCGTATATGCTGGCGATGGTGAGCTATTTGATATTTCAGATTATCACACCAATGTCACTGGTGTAGACTTTAGCACTGATGGTACAAAAATGTTTACTGTAGGATACTTAGAAGAAGAGGTAAATGAGTTTATTCTTTCTGCCCCATTCGATATCTCCACTGCCGTATTTAGCCATACAGTTGATGTGGGAACCCAAGAAAATAGAATTCAGAATCTTGAGTTTAATAATGATGGTACAAAAATGTTCATTATCGGTAACGATGATGTTATTTATGAGTATACTTTAAGCGAAGGGTTTGCTCTTTCTACTGCTAGCTACGCGGGTAATTCTGAGACTCTTGACATAGGGGCTCAAGATGGATCATCTACTGGTATTGGGTTCAGCGCTGATGGAATGAAATTGTTCTCAACTGGTTTGCAATATGACTTGATTCATGAATATGATCTTTCTGCTCCATTTGATGTCTCTACAGGGGTCTACACTGGGGCGGGGGAAACACTTGATCCAGATGTTGACGGTGCAGGTATTCCAGGGGATGTATTGTTTAACGAAGATGGCTCAACTTTGTATGTACATAGTAGTCGGACATTATATGAGTATACGCTAGGAACCCCATACGATATATCCACAGCCACTTTTGAGGGTATTGCGATGGACAAAGGTGCTCTGACTGGGACTTTTGGCGTTGCTTGGAGTCCTGTGTTCAACGATAATGGAACTAAATTGATATTTGCTGATGGCTCTAATTCTACCGTGTCTGAGTTTGTTCTCGGTCCTGTACAAGGTTTTACAGAAGTTGTTGAAGATAATGGATCTTTGGTAGGTCAGATTGGTGCAAGATTAGTTGAAGATACTTTTGCTGATATTGATAATAACGGAGAGTTGACAGCGTGTGGAGGAAGTTTTGCTTGTGTCGGAGGTGAGCAGTTGCAACTAGGGAATATTCCTGCAGAATTTACTCCTACGGTAGCGTTATATGATGGTGATGGGTCAACCTCTAATACCAACAACACCGCAACTGTCATGATTGTCATCCTTGTAGGAAACGCAGCAAATCACGAAAATATTGATGATATCTCGGACATTACATTCGTATTTGCAGATAATGCGTTCAATTCAAACGATGCTGGTGCAATTGATCGCTCTGGTGACGCAAGCCCCTTCTCAACTAATTTTGGTATCGACTATATTAGTATTCCGGGTGTGGACGTGGATAACGAGTCGGGTATTTCAATTACCGAAGATCTTAATAACGGCTCATTTGGGGTGGCGCTTGAATCAGCTCCAACTTCTGATGTCGTAATTGACATAAGTAGTGCAGATACAGGTGCAGCAACTGTAAGCCCATCCCAGTTAACATTTACTTCGTCTAATTGGAGCACGTCACAATCTGTCACCATTACACCAGTATCAGATAATGACGTGGTCGATGAGGTTGTATCAATCACGTTTGCTGTAAACGATGCAAATAGTAGTGATGAATATGATTCATTAGATAACGTAACACGATCTGTGACAGTTACTGATGATGATAGTGCTGGGTTTAGCGTTATTCCTTTGATTACCGGCGGAGCTATTACAGAAGGATCTACGAGTAGTAATGAGTTTAGTGTAGTACTAGATCACCAACCTCAAAGTGAAGTGATAATCAATATAAGTTCTGCCAATTCAGCCTTGAATGTTGATACAGGTTCACTCACATTCACTACAGCAAACTGGAGTACACAGCAGCCGGTCTCATTAACGGCATCTGAGGATGACAACGTGGTAAGCGAGCAGAATATTGAGGTAACAATATCTGTAAATGACGGAACGAGCGACAATGATTTTGATGGCTTAACTGACTCCATAGAGGTGGATGTAATCGATAACGACACCGCCACTATCACGGTTAGCCCAAGTGGAATTACCGTAGCAGAGAATGCGGGTAGTGACACGTTTACTGTAGTGTTAGGTGCCCAGCCAACAAGTGATGTGGTTATCGATCTGACAAGTGTAGAATCAGAAGAAGCAACCGTAAGTCCTGCTCAATTAACATTCACTTCTTTGAGTTGGAATACACCACAAATAGTCACAGTCACAGGTGTTGCAGATACTTTTGTCTCTAACGACTCTACTGACATTATGGTGTCTGTAAACGACGCGACTAGTGATGATAGCTTTGATGGCTTAGGTGATACTGTTGAAGTAACGCTCGTTGATGACGAAGTTGACTCGGATAACGACAAGGTATCAGACGATCAAGAAGCAATAGATAATACAGATCCAAGTAATGCTTTGGATTACAAGGATAGTGATGGTGATGGTGTGCCAGATGTTGTTGAAGAATCCGAAGGCTCTGATCCCAATGAAGAGACAAGTTTCCAAGACAGTGATAATGGTGGTGCACCGGATTACGTGGAAACAATCCTTTTACCAAATTCCGGCCTTACTGGTACCGATCCAAGTTATGACTCAGATGACGAAGATAGTGATGGTGATGGAACCTCTAACTCCCAAGAGCTTAACAGTCCAAACAATGGTGATGGGAATGGCGATGGTATTCCTGACTACTTGCAACCCAACGTTGCAAACATTCTCAACCCAGATGATCAAAGCTACGTAACCCTTGTTGTTGCAGTAACTTGCGACAGCACTAACACGCCAGAATTCAGAACTGAGCAATTCTACGGAGATGACCCAGATTTTTCATATCCATACGGGCTTCTCAAGTTTGAGATCGGATGTGCGAATTCTCTTGTAGAGGCGTACTGGCATGGGGCAGATATTGCTGCTGAATATGAGATTCGTAAGTACGGAAACCTCACTCCAGGAGATGATAGCACGGGAGGTTGGTATGATCTGGAAAGTGTTGTGGATATTGTTGAAGTCGGTGGAGAAAGTATTGTAAAAATATCGTACAACTTAACCGACGGCCAATTAGGAGATGATACTGGTGTAGACGGGGTGATTATTGATCCAGTCGGTCTAGCTTTATTAGAGTCCGAAGAAGATGGTGTTACAAGTCCTGAAACTTTGATTAGAACTGGAGGTGTCGTCTCAAACCCGTATTCTTTGGTGGTATTAATGGCTGGAGTTGTTGCACTCAGCGGTGTGGTGGTTGATAAGTTTAAGCAAAGGGTCTAATCTATTTCTTATTCAAACTAAGTAAAAAAAAGATATAAATTGTGATTTAAATCAGTAAAAACTATCATATACAAAAAATATTGACAACTAAAAATCTCAAAAGTATAATTACAAAATAATTATAATTTTCATAGTAAAACTAAAGCTTATAAAATATGTCTCATAGGAATGCGGGTGTAGAAAAAGGTGTGTTTACCATCTTAAAAAACAAACTTTTTAACAAAAATATTTTATCAATTACTACTATCTCAATGTTGATTTTGAGTAGTATTGGGCTAGTATCAATCAACTCCTTTGCGGCAACGCCGATTATTAATACAAATATTTCGGTAGACAAAACAGGAAGTGAGCCTTTCGATACTGTAACGTGGGATGGTGCGGATTTGAGCACTGCTGGAAGAGATTCGGATGAAGATAATAATGTAACAAGATTACAAGACTCGATCACTTATCGAATAGAAGTGAGTGCCAACGACTCAGATGTCACGAATCTGGTTGCCACAGTAGAGCTAGACAATAAGCAAGCCTGGATAGAAATCCCAACCGGGTGTAAACTTGATCCAAATGAAGTCAATCCGATTTCAAGTATTTCAACAGATGGCCGGACATTGGTTTGTAATACAGGTGCGGCAATAGAAGGAACAACCAAGGTTATTTTTCCAGCTGCACGTGCCATTGGAGCGAGTAGTGATGGGTCTACTATTACACTTAATGACGATCGTGTAGGGGCGACAGTGACCGCACAATCAGATTTGTCACAACCAGCCTCAGACGGGCCAACAGAAACTATAGTCACCGCCAATTTCAGAGTAGACACTGTCAAAGAGCTTAAAGTTTCAGCAACAGATCCTGACACTAACGAACCCCTTTACATTGCCCCACCCAAAGACGGCCCTACTGGGGAAATAGGTTCATTAATGGAGTACATAATTAAGACTCAATATAAGCAAGGGTCAATGATTATTGACTCAGATGAAACTACCTTCGAAATAGACGTAGATCTCTTCGATACTATAACTGATGATAACCTTAGTAATAACGGAGCTTTTTCTTCAAATGCACAGCTATATACCTGGGATACCGCAAATCCTGCATGTAGCCTAGTTGGGGATCATGGTGCTAACGCCGCCGTAAGTTGTGCTCAGAACGACTTAGCATTGGATTTAACTGGTCCATCAGGTGCAGCCGATGGAGTTAACGATCGAAATATTGATATCGATCTTGATAATATTGATGTGCGTGATCCAGATAATGATGGAAACTTTATAGAATTGAAAGTGAATATTTGGGTGCCAAGAACAGAAGATATAAATACTCACCAATCATGTAATCCTGGTCCTGGGGTATGTACTAATATTCTTTTGAATAGAGCGGGCGTTAATAATGGAGGGGTTCTTGAAGGATTTAACCCAGTTTCAACTGAAGATGCAGGTAATAATAATCTGACAAACTATAATAGTAATGGAGAGCCTCTTCCAAATGAAATTGATTACCCGCTAATATATACAGGTCCTGGGAATTTTTCAGCTCATGTGAGTTGGAAGGGTCTTTTCCCACACGCAGTAGATAAAGCACCAGAGCAAAGCACTCCAAGTGGAGCTACTATTCCTTTCTTACTTAATCATTTTGATGGGCGAAAGATTGACAACTCATTTAGTTATGCGTGTGCGAAGTTTGACACTGCAAGTTATCAGTATGCTGGATTAGCAGCACCAAATCGAAATGACTTGGATTACGCATTCAATGATGGAGATGCATTTAACCCACACATCGTTACTTATCAAGGTGCTAATGGTTCAGTGCAGGGCAACGACGGCTCAGAATACGTATCCTTCTTATACAGTACCGAACCAAACGTTACTTTTGCAGAACAGAGAGATGATACTTGTGACGATGACGTGGATGGCAACGGCACGCCAAATATCATGGATGAAAATGGTGATCAATCCAATCCTGGAAATCCAGTAGACTGGTACACTAATCTAAGTGACGTACCTGGAGGAGCAGGTGCAGTAACCAAGCTTCGTCAAAAAGCTGAGTATTCACTAGATTATGCCAATTCAATTGATATTACACACGGTAGAGTAGCTTTTGCTGTGAATCACTTAGTGACTGTCAACCCTGGAGCAGGGTATGCTCCAGATAATTATATACCCCTCTTTATGTCGTACCAGCTAGAAGATGGTGCAGGTAATTTCGGTAATTGGTTTTCAGGGTCTGCAGTTTCAGACGATCCGACTAAT
This sequence comes from uncultured Patescibacteria group bacterium, assembly GCA_938041505.1. Classification (GTDB taxonomy): domain Bacteria; phylum Patescibacteriota; class JACMRA01; order JACMRA01; family JACMRA01; genus CALITC01. The sequence goes on from CALITC010000007.1 coordinate 49,744, forward strand.
GTAGGATTCTCTATAGCCCCAAATTATGCGGATAGAATGACTGTTGTGCCTTCTGGTCACACAATCGAAAAATACACCGAGCCTAGAGGACTCAAAGTTGTTCGTGGGGGAGATATTGTGGACTTCATTATCGAGCCGGCAATCTTTGGTCTCTGGGAAGCTTCTATTAAT
>CALITC010000008.1 GCA_938041505.1 uncultured Patescibacteria group bacterium
GTGTTCTTATACTTTCCGCTGATTACCTTAACAGAATCTCCTTTTTGAATTTTAGATATAGACATAATTACAATACTTCTTGTGCTAGTGATACTACTTTATTGTGTCCTAACTCTCTCAACTCTCGAGCAACAGGTCCAAAAACACGTGTTGCTAGTGGTTCTTTAGTTTCTTTATTAATAATGACAAGAGCATTATCAGAAAATTTAATAGATGAGCCATCTTTTCTGTTTGTCTTAGCCCTAGTTCTAACTACCAACCCATACACTACCTGACCTTTTCGTACTTTTCCGTTTGGGGAGGCTTTCTTAACAGATCCAACAACAATAGAACCAATTTTCGCTTGTTTCTGGTTATTTTTTCCATTCACGGCAAACAACATAACAGCATTTGCTCCTGAATTATCTGCAACTTTACATAATGATCTTTCTTGTAACATAACTTATAAATAAAATTCTTAAAATTAAAATAAATCGTTCTTAGTTACCACTTTAGTCATAAATGGTAGCTTATGAGAAGCAATTCTAAAGGCTTCCCTTACGACCTCTTCTGAAATACCCTTAACTTCGAATATAATTCGACCAGGTTTAACAGGAAACATGAAATATTCTAAACTACCTACACCTGTTCCCATTGGCACATTTAATGCTTTCTGAGTAACTGGACGAGATGGGAAAACACGAATGTATACTTTACCTCCTTTACATCTCCTACTGATCACACGACGTGCACTTTCAATTTGCCTGCTAGTAAGCCAAGCACTAGTTGTTGCCTTTAAGCCAAAATCTCCATATTCAAGCTCACTACCCCTCTTAAGGGTTCCTCTTCTTTTTTGTCCAAGTTTGTTAAAAACTTTCTTATGTACAATTCTTTTTGGTGTAAGCATACTCTATTATTAATTTTCTACTACTTTAAATCTAATTGTTTTAGAAACTGGTTTACAAGAAATAATTTCAACTGATTGCCCTATTTCAAATTTGCTTGAATCAGTACAGGCTACTGAATATGTATTCTTAGTTTTAAATCTTTTATTATACTTTTTATGTAGCTGTGTAGAATAAACTACGACAACTAATGCATTTTTCATTTTATTTGATTTTACTACTCCAGTCATATCTAATATTGATAGTTCTTAATTTTATCTCCTTTGTATAACAAAACCTTAATTCCTAAAATACCAGCTGTTGTTCGACAATGTACAAGTGCATAGTCCAAAGAAGCATCAATAGTATGTCGTGGAATACTACCATATGAAAACTCTTCCTTACGAGCGATATCTGCTTTATTAAGTCTTCCCTTTACAACAATCTTAGCTCCAGGAATACCAGAATAACGAATCTTTTCTAAGTAAGACTTAGCCAATCTTCTATATGGAAGCCCTTTCTTTAGGGCAAAGCTAATTTCATTAGCGATAACCTGAGCAGATCTATTAGGGTCTTTAAACTCTTCAATATTAATACTAAGATCTTTTTTCAAGTTAAATTTCTTAACTAATCTATCTTTAAGCGCATTAATAGTAGACCCCCCTCGACCAATTACAATACCAGGTTTTGTAACATATAAGATAATCTCTACTCTTCGCACAGCTCGTTTAATAATAACATTAACAAGACCTGCAGAAGTAATTTCTTTTTCTAAAAACTTTCTTATCTCTAAGTCTTGGTGCAAAAGCTTTGAATAGGAGCTACCAGTTGCAAACCATACTGATTTTTGCAAACTGGAAACATCACTACTGTTAGCTTGAACATTAGACATCCTCTTTTTTGCTCTAAACAAATTCACTGAAATTTTCTGTCCCATAGTACGTATATAAATTATAAAATTGATAATTGTCAAGTTATATCTTTTCTAACTTTACTTTAATTCTTGACTGTCTGTGCCTTATTCTAAAAGCAGAACCTCTGGCTCTTGGCATTACTCTATATAGCTTTTGAGCTTCTTCTGCCGTAATTTCGGCAACTTTATAATTATTATAATCAGAAGAGGTAACTTGAGTGTTATTGGCAGCATTAAGAAGTAAATCATGAATTTTCTTAGTTTTTTCTTTATTCATAGATTTTAAAATCATTAACGCTTCTCCAAGACTTTTCTTTCGAATAGGGTCAATCATCAACCTCACTTTTTGAGGGCTTTTATTTAGTACAGTAGATGCTGAGGGATTAGTCATATCTTATTTTTTCTTATTTCTTCTTTTAACAATAAATTTATTAGAAGTTTTATTCTTACGAGTCTTTACTCCAAGAGCATGCTTACCCCAAGGTGTCTTCGGATACTTCATACCGATTGAATTTCTCGCCTCTCCTCCTCCATGAGGGTGATCTACAGGATTCATAACCTTACCTCTAACAGTAGGTCTGATTCCTTTTTTACGATTCCTTCCCGCCTTTCCAACTCGAACTTTACCATGAGAATCATTACCTACGCGATTAATAACACAAGTAGAATTCTCATTAAATTTACGAATCTCTCCAGAAGGAAGCTTCAAAGTAACGTTACCTTCATCTTTCGCAGTTACAACTGCATATGACCCAGCAGATCGAATCATTTTCGCACCTTGTCCTGGATTCAATTCCACTTGTGAAACGGCAGTTCCAACAGGAACAATTTTTAAAAGCACTGTTTGATTTGCTTGAACATCTTTGGAGTTACCAACTATGTCTCCAACTTTCATATCTTTCGAATGAAGAATATAATGCTTTTTACCTGTAGATAAATCCACAACTAGACAAATAAAAGCTGTGCGGTTTGGATCGTATTCAATAGTGAGGACTTTAGCCCCCATATCAAAGCTACGCTTAAAATTAACAGTACGCAATATCTTTTTGTAACCGCCTCCTCGGTGTCTTACAGTTATTTTACCAGAATTATTACGACCCGCAGTATTTTTTTTACGAGATAAAAGCTTTTTATAAGGCTTATCCGTGGTAAGGATTTTCTTATAGTCAACAACACTTGTCTTACGTCGACCTGGTGTTGTTGGTTTATAATATTTTAATACAGACATAATATATAAATCTTTAAATCAGTTAGGGTTATGAGTTTTTACCTCCGTGTCTTTTAAAAATAGTTGTTGGAGCAAATTCACCAAGTTTATGGCCTACCATTTCTTCAGAAATAAAAATTTCAACCATTGCCCGGCCATTATGCACCTTTACTTTAGCACCTACGAATTCTGGCAAAATTGTACTACTTCTACTCCAAGTTTGAACAACAGCACCCGAGTCCTTTGCAGCTAGGATTTTCTTTAATAATTTCGGATCACAAAACGGTCCTTTTTTTAATGAGCGAGACATAAAATATTATTTAGTTTTTTTAGTTGATTCTTCCTGTGGTTGCTCTGAAGCTTCGATTGTTTCACCTTCCTTTAAGCGAACGTAGTATTTCTTAAAGCCAGGCATAGAAATAATATTAGACTGCTTACCTTTTCTTTTTTTCTTTCTATAAGTATTTAAAACAGTGATTTTAATTGGATTTAAACCTTCTTTTTTTAGCATTTTAAAAACTTCTATCTTATTTGGTGCAAAGTGCTTATCTGCAAACTTAATAAGATACGTGTTATGAGTCTGAGTTAAGTATGATTTTTCGGATTGTATTAGTTCGAATTGAGTATTGGTCATATAAATATAATTACTTTGTATCAAATCGTGCTTCTAGCTTCTTGCGCGCAGTAGGCGTAAACAAATAGTTAACAGCTTTGGTAAGTTTATGGATCCTAAGATGATCTACATTAACCATCTCAATATCAGTATTCGTAAGACCAGCAAGTTTTTCCTTATCTTCACTGGTATATATGACTAAGGTGTTTTTAAGTTGGGTTTTGGTCTTTTTGAGGTAGTCCTCTATTGCTATAACAAAATCTTTTGTTTTGACAAAATTGAATTTTGCTCCAAATTCAAAGACATTATTTTCTAGTAACCTGTCTTTTAAGATACCCTTGAGTGCAGAGATACGAGCAGATTTATTTATCTTTAATTTCCAATTCCGAGTGTTACGAGGTCCAAAGGTTGTTCCTCCGCCAACCCAAATAGGAGATCGAGATGAACCATGGCGCGCGCGTCCTGTTCCTTTTTGTTTCCATGGTTTCTTACCACCGCCACGAACTTCTGATCTGATCTTAGCATGTGCATTACCGCTTCTTAGGTTCATTAATTCACATCGCACAACTTCTGCAATCAAGCGTTCATTCACCTTAGCATCGATCAAAGAAGCAAATGCTTCTGTCTTAGAATCTAATTCTTTATCTAATTTTGTAATTGTTAGAGACATATACTTATTTCACTTTGCGAAGCTTAATTATAGAATTATTAGACCCGGGTATTGAGCCGTGTAAAAATAATAGATTTTTGTCGTAATCAACGGCAACAATTTTAACATTATTTAAAGTTTGTTGATCAACACCTTTTCTACCTGCCATCTTAGTTCCAGGAAAAACTCTTTGAGAACCACCATCTCCGATCGAACCTACTGCTCTTTCGTGATCATGACCATGACTAGCAGGCTGACCTCTGAAACCCCATCGTTTCACACCTCCTGTGAATCCCAAACCTTTTGAACTGCTTGTAGTTGCTACAGTATCTCCTTCATTGAAATCTTTAATGTTAAACATTTTTTTATCACCCTCTAAAGTGAAGTCTTTAAATTCAGCAATAACACCGAAGGAAGAGTCAAGTCCTGAAGACTTTTTAACATGTCCTAGAGCAGGTTTTGAAGAATGCTTCTTACGGAATGAGCCAAGCTGAACTGCATTATACCCTTCTTTATCACCAGTTTTAAGCTGAAGTACAAAGCTATCAGCCACTTTAACAGAAGTTACAGGGGTGTTTGTGCCGTCTATAAAAAGACGAGTCATACCAATTTTTTTTGCGAATCCAATCATATCGTATGTTCAGTTAATTTAATTTACAGTTTCTATATTGAGATCTACACCAGCAGGCAATGATAAAGTTGATAGATTGTTTATAACTTCTGAGTTAACATTATCAATATCTATCAATCTCTTGTGAATTCTACACTCTAACTTATCTTTTGCTTTCTTAAATACAAAAGTCGAGCGTAACAAAGACACTACCTTTTTTTTGGTTTTTAAAGGAATCGGACCTTTAACAGTTCCTCCAGACTTCACAATTACTTGAATCAACTTTTTCACTGCTTCTTCTAATATCTTGTGGTCAAACGAATAAATCTTAACTCGCATCTTTGTAGCGGACATATAAATCTATGGATAGTTGTGTTACTTGTCTAGTTATATAAATGAGAATTCCTTCTTTGTCAAGCAGTATTTAGGTACAAGCTTTACATTGAGCAGTAATCAAAGACACTGAAATAGCATACTATATAAGTAAACTCCAAGTTATAGTTGACAAGGACATATTAAAGAACAATGGTTAAATCCAACTACCTGAAAAAAATGTATCAAATTTAAGAAAAATTTATCAAAGTAATATGCTAATTATAGTAGAGTCGCCTGCAAAAGCAAAAACAATTTCCAAAATAGTTGGCAAAGACTACACAGTAAAGGCCTCCGTCGGTCATATACGAAAAATTTCAAGTGAGAAGAAAACAAAAGACAACCGAAAACTAGAAATAAACGGAATTGATATTGAAAACAAGTTTAAACCAATTTATGTTGTTGATCCGGCGAAGAAAAAAGTTGTCACTGAACTCAAGAAGTTAGCCAAAGCTAACAAAGACAGGATTCTGTTCGCTACTGACTCAGACCGTGAAGGAGAAGCTATTTCGTGGCATTTAGCAGAGCTGCTTGGCATTAAAGATAAATCCACTGTGCAGCGTTTAGAGTTCCATGAGATTACCAAAACCGCCATCAACCACGCCATCGAAAATCCTCGCAAGCTTAATATGGAATTGGTATCAGCTCAACAAGCCAGGCAGGTGTTGGACAAGTTAGTAGGTTTCAAATTGTCCCCAGTTCTATGGAAAACTCTCAACAACTACAAGCTTTCTGCAGGAAGAGTTCAGTCTCCCGCTCTAGTTCTCATAGCCAACAAAGAAAATCAAATCAACAACTTTATTCCAAAAGAATACTGGGAGGTTTCCGGTAATTTCATAAGCTCAGAAACTATACCCCCAGTAAAACAGAATTTTTTAAATGACGAAGATAAGATAGACGAAAATACAACAAACTGGCTATTCAAACTCTCCAAAATTCAAGGTAAAAAGATTCCAAAAGAAATTAATGGTAAAGAAGTCTTGGATAAGCTTACAGCAGAGCTACCAGAAACTGCTAAATACTTCTTCAAAAGCATAGTAGAAAAGCAAGAAAAATCTTCATCAAGGCCACCTTTTACAACATCAACGCTTCAACAAGCTGCTTCATCAAGGCTAGGCTATTCTCCTAAGATGACCATGCAGCTCGCACAAAAATTATACGAGGGTGTTTCTATAGACGGATCTCCTACAGCGTTAATTACATACATGCGTACTGACTCCGTTGTCTTATCAAAGGAGTCTATTCAAAAAGCTAGGTCATACATTAATAAAAATTACAGCAAATATTTACCTGAACATCCAAAGTACTACCGTTCCAAATCCAGAAATAGCCAGGAGGCTCATGAGGCTATACGCCCTACAGATCCAATGCGCACACCTCAAAGCTTGGCCGGTAAGCTAGACCCTAAGCAACTGAAGCTTTATGAGCTTATATGGAAGCAAACTATTGCCTGCCAAATGACCGACGAACGTCGCACCAGGCTAACATTCACAGTTGCCAACGATCACTCAGATGAATTCACAGGGTCTGTAGCCTGGACTATTCATGAAGGGTTTAAAGCAATAACAGGAGAAGAAATTAAGCAAAAACCTAACATCCAAATAGTCGAAGGTCAATCTGTGTACTTGGAACAAATATACTATCACCAAAACTTCACAAAACCCCCTTCTCGATACTCTGCTGCATCATTAATTAAAAAATTGGAAGAACTTGGAATAGGTAGACCTTCGACTTATGCATCGATAATCTCAACCCTACAAGACAGAAATTATGTAGAATCAAAATCCAAATCAATGATTCCTACATCTCTCGGAATGACTATCGCTAGTCTATTATCAGAAAATTTTAATGATATAACCGACCAAACCCTTACTGCAAAAATGGAAGCAGATTTGGACGATATCTCTAATGGTGAAAAGGAGTATTTGCAAGTTCTAAACTCATTCTGGAACGATTTCAAGACTGAAGTCGAGACGAAACAAGCTATCCTTAAGGACCAAAGAGAAAAATACACGGTTACAAGTAAAACCACCGAACCATGCCCAACATGTGGTGGTGAAATGATTCAAAGATTAGGTAGGTTCGGAGAGTATTTTCAGTGCCAATCAGATAAAAGTCATATGTTTGCATTAAACTTCAAGGAATATGAAGCTACACTGAAAGAATCTAAGGAGCTATTTGCAGATCAAACTGTTGGCAAAAAATGTGATGTTTGCGACAAAAATCTAATCATTAGAGTATCTAAAAACACCCTCAATCCTTACATAGCTTGCGCTGAGTACAAAGTAGGAAACAAACACACGGTTACTAACGTACACTACGGTTCGTGCCCTCAATGCTTAGACGCAGGAAGAAAAGGAGAAAAACAGGGTAATCTTATTGTAAAACGATCTCGAAACAAATCTCAGAATAACTATTGGCAATGTAACTTAGGTAAGAAAAAATGTGATTACACAACCAAAGAAAACCCTCTTAAATAAAAGTTATGGTTATAGGTATAGACCCAGGAACAGCAACAGTGGGGTTTTCTTTAGTTAGCGGAACCAAAAAAAATCCAGTGATTCACGAGTATGGAATTCTACAAACGCCTCCTTTACCAAAAGAAAAGATGCCAGACCGCCTCGTCGAAATTGGACAAGACCTAGAACAGCTTATCAATAAATTTAAACCCACTCATGCAGTTGTGGAAGACTTGTTCTTCTTCAAGAATCAAAAAACTGTAATTTCTGTTGCTCAATCTAGAGGAGTAATACTATTCGTCTTACGTAAAAACAATATAGAAATTAACTCCTTAACACCTCTCCAGATCAAGCAAACAGTCACCGGTTATGGAAGGGCAGACAAAGCGCAGATGCAAAATATGGTCAAAAGAATATTCAAATTAGACGAGATACCCAAGCCAGACGATGCAGCCGATTCACTAGCAATGGCTTGGATTGGTCTTCCAATGTAGACTAGCGTAATTGAATAACATTTGCTTCTTCAGCTTGTTGTTCACCAAAAACTTGAACCACAAAAGTGGTTGGATAATTATTAAGATCACCGGAAACAATACCAAAACCAGTTTCAGAAACACTCTCGTTGAGAAGATTTTCTCTATGAGATGGTGAATTGAGCCAGGCTTCAACCATTTCTTCTACAGAATCATACCCATTTGCCAAATTCTCGCCCGCTTCCTTATAAGTGTAATCATTATCTTTAATAAACTCTGACCAAGCTTTACCATTTACAGGGCTTATATGAGAAAAATAATTGTTCTTTTGCATATCTTCTGCCTTCTCTTGAGCTGCCGCCATAAGTTTATCATTCACCAATAATGGGCTAATATCTCGCTGAATGCGCTCTCTATTAATCACCGAATGTAAATCTACAGCTTCATAACCCACTTGAGTCTTGCGCACAGACTGGACTTGATTAGCCTGAAATAGAAAGAATACAAACGCAGCAATAGACATTCCACAAATAATTGTAGCTATCTTAATGAGTTTAAACTCTTGCTTGTTTGTGCCAAATGTCATAATTATTTTGCGTATAGACAATTTACTACCTCTTCAGGAGTATCTACTATCTTAAATAGCTTCATAAAATCTTTTGCAACCACCCCTCTTTCCATTAGCAAGATCTCCTTGAACCATTTCATATACCCAGCCCAAAACTTTGAATCGTACAAGAAAATCGGCTTCACTGGATACTTATCAGTTTTCATAAGGGTAAGGAGCTCCATAAGCTCATCTAAAGTCCCTAACCCACCCGGGGCAAAAACAAACGCATCAGATTGCCGTAATAGATACTTACGTACAGAAAATTGAGAAAAAACAAGACTTACATCTGGATTCGGAGCAGGTGGTTCTCCAGGAATGTTTATACAAAAGGCGTATGCCTTACCATTACCTTCTTTAGCGCCATCTAGTGCAGCCGTCATTATTCCTGGGCCTCCTCCAGAAACAATACCCCAGTCTTTTTTACCAAGAAGCTCAGCAATCTTTTCAATACCATTGTACGCTTTATCAGTACTTTTAACTCTAGAGCCACCATAAACTGTAAGTGTATGCGATCCAAGAGAGTTAAGTGCGAGCATACCCATCTCGTACTCTTGATTAATTATTTTCAACAGATTAAACTGCTCCTCACTCAGCGTTTGCAAGTGATCTTTGTTATTAACATGTGACATATATTAATTATATCCCAAATATTAATATATGACAAGTAATTATCTTTTTCAAAAAAAACAACACTTTAATAATTACTAGAGGACTAGAGTTTAAACTTATGAACACCACCATATCGTGAAAAGAGATAAAAGTGCTCCTCAGCCTCATCAAAGACCATTGAAAAGTTAAATCCTTGCAAGCCACTTGGTGCATCTAGTGTTCTGATTTTTATGTATCCTTTTTCACTATCAAGTTCGTAAACATTAACATTATGATTATCATATTCTATTCGAAACTCTCCATCTATAGTTTGCAGCCCAATTATCTCTTCTCTGTATGCAACCTCCTCGACATCAAGTTCTACCCTTTCAGAGGTATCTAACTTAAGCTTGTAAGCTATCGAATTTTCATCAAAATGACCTTGATTGCCAAATGTACGAACACCACTTACTACAGTAAGTTCTTGATTGTCGAATTTCAGGAGATTATAACCCCCTTCAAATTGAGTTTGTGAAACAACATTTCTATTGCTTGAATTAAACGAAAATTCTTCTACAATTAGTTCTCCACTTCTTACGTAGGCAACATACTCTCCATTTTCGCTAAATGTTAATGCGTTCGCGTCAACTGAGGCTTGCTCTTGAGTATTGAGGTTGTATACAACACCACCATTTTGACTAGTTCTCAAAAGATTTAACCAAATATCATTTTCATTAACATAGCTTAAATCAATTCTATCAATCTCAAAATCTACTGCAACAGTATCAACTGAAACCTCTTTACCTGTGATAAGGTCATACCCTCTTACCACACCCATTTGTCCTTCATCCTTAATAATAGCAACATATAATCTATTTCTTAGCAGGTCATACTCGATATCACTCTTTTCTTGGTGAATTATTTCCCATAATGGTTCTTGATTTTTTGAGTTAAACCTTACCGTTGAAAATTCATCAGTCATTATAAATTCGTCTTCAGCAGCTAGCAGAGCATGGTCGCTATTATTTTTACTAAACCCGTCGATCCAGGGATACCTTGCAATCTCCGTCTCTAGTAAAAGGATATCTCTTTGTTGTTCATCATTAACTAATCCTTCAGAAAATGCAGCTTTATCTTTCTCATAACTATCTAGATCTTTGATCAAAGCTGGTAATTGCTGCCATAGTTCAAAATACAGATCAATTTCCTCATGATTATTCAGCGAACTTTGTACAAACCTATTCGTTTCAGGATTAGAGCGATCGCTTGCATATCTATTAAGGGAGTTAACGCTAAAATTTTTTATTTCATCTTCAATTTCTTCATCCGATAAAGATTCTAGCATTAATAACTTGTCATCTATGTTCTCAACAGTGTCATACAAAAAAAGATCGTAATCTTCTATAGAAAAAGTTGTCTTATTTTCCAAAAGTTCCCTCTGGTTAGCTAATATCAACTCAAAATAATCTTTTATGGTTAGCTCTGAAGCACAATCGTATTGAATATTTAGAACTGACTTATATGGAGCTATAATACTTTGAGCTACTTCTTCTCCACCCGTACTGGCAAACAATATCGAATAAACTAAAGAGTTCCAGTCCTCGTAAATCGGCTGATTATCTAAGTCATCCCCATAAAATTGACTCATCACCCAAGCACCCTCACCCAGTGTCTTACCTTTAAGAGTGTATTTTTCTTCAAGAAATTTATCGGCTCCGTTATTGGGACTAAATACAGCACTCGAATCAAAATCAAAATTACATGCGTTCGGGACAAAACTGATATCTCCTTGTGCATAACGATACCCAACAAATCCTACTGCTACACTAACTAAAATTATAACAGTCGACAGAAAAGCAATCCAAGACTTAGACATATACACTATATATACCAAAAATATTGATAAATATCAAGGTATAATGTCATTTATTATAAAGTATAAGTTTATGTATAATACAAAATACACCCTTAGGGTGTATTTAATGCTTTACAGCTGGATTTAAGATTTGCTCAATGAACACAGATTTTTTTATGTACAAAAATCTACAAAAAATTAAGATTTGGCTGATTAGTATCACTTGGCTGAGAGTATTACTACTCTTACACCTATGACCTATATAAGAATTAATTCGTCAATCGAAAGCAAGCTTTCTCAATCAAAATTAAGTCAAAATACCTGGTAGTCTTCCAGGAGCCTTCATGATACCGAAGTATCAATCGAAAACTAATCTTGAGGACAGCTTCCCGCTTATATGCTTTCAGCGGTTATCTAAACTAAGCTGTAGCTACCCGACAATGCTCTTGGCAGAACAGCCGGTACACCAGAGGCTTATGGATCTCGGTCCTCTCGTACTAGAGATCCGCCCTCTCAATTTTCGCGCGCCCACACCAGATAAGGACCGAACTGTCTCACGACGTTCTGAACCCAGCTCGCGTGCCTTTTTATTTGGCGAACAGACAAACCCTTGGGAGCTACTTCACCCCCAGGAAAAGACGAGCCGACATCGAGGTGCCAAACCTTCCCGTCGCTGTGAACGCTTGGGAAAGATCAGCCTGTTATCCCTAGAGTAACTTTTATCCGTTGGTCTTTGCAGGATCCACATCCATGCATCGGTTCACTAAACTCTGCTTTCGCATCTGCGCGGCTTGTAGGCCTTGCAGTCAAGCTGGCTTATGCTTTTGTACTTCGAGGCTCGATTTCCATCCGAGCTAAGCCAACCTTTAGACGCCTCCGTTACCATTTAGGAGGCAACCGCCCCAGTTAAACTACCCAGCAGCCGCTGTTCTCGAGTTAGTTAAACTCAAGTTAGTCATACATCAATACAAGGCTGGTATCTCACGGACGACTCCACCACAACCAGAGTTGTGATTTCAAAGTCTCCCAGCTATCCTGAACAAATAAGGATATACAACAACGACAACCTATAGTAAAGCTTCATAGGGTCTTTCCGTCTTGGTGCGGGTAGAGAGCATCTTCACTCCCCTTGTAAGTTCACCGGGTTAATCGTTGGGACAGTAGGGCACTCATTATGCCATTCGTGCGGGACTCTACTCATGAGCCAAGGAATTTCGCTACCATAGGACAGTTATAGTTACTGCCGGCGTTCATCGGGGCTTCAGAAAGAAGGTTGCCCTGCTTTCGTTAACCTTCCGACACTGGCCAGGCATCACCCTCTATACATCCTCTTTTGGAGTTAGCAGAGAGCTGTGTTTTTGTTAAACAGTTGGTACCCTTACTTTTGTTGCAGCCTATACTAGATAGGCAGGCCTTATCCCGAAGTTACGGCCGCTTTTTTGCCGAGTTCCCTAACGTATTATTCTCCCGTTCACCTTAGGATTCTCTCCTCATCCACCTTTGTTGGTTTGCGGTACGGATAGATATAAACTAAGTTTAGAAGCTTTTCTAGGCAACTTGATTCGGCGATTTTAATGTTACCATTATTCAAACTTGATTCAGCCCGAGCTCCAACACTCAAAGAGTGCCTTACATAGGTCTAACAGATTTACTGCTAAACTTTATGGGCCTAATCGCATTCACGGCAAATAGCCATATACCGCATCGCGTATCAGATTGCGTCCCTTCATCACATTTATACCTAGTTACGGAATATTAACCGTATGTCCATCAGTCTGCTCCATTAGAAACAAACCTAAGGCCCGACTTACCCTACGACGAAAATCGTAGCGTAGGAAACCTTGGATTTTTGGTGGCAAGGTTTTTCACCTTGCATCATTTGTTACTTATTCTGACATTCTCACTTCTAATCGCTCCACACTGAGTTTCCTCTTATGCTTCAACGCAACTAGAACGCTCGCTTACCATTCAAAAAGTGGTTAGCAATTAACAATAAAGTTATCTTTGATTATATAAATTCGTGTTTTCTATTCTAATTTCAAATCAACACGTTAATATTATCTATTTTCTAAAAATCTATATACATATTGTAAAACAAATGTATAATCTATTAAATAACTAAATAATATTTTCGATGTGATTTAAAAATAATATCTACAATTAAGTTTCGAAATCAAAGTTAATTACTAACAACTTATTTGAATTCGTGTTTTCGGCACATATCTTAGTCCCATACATTGTCGGCGCAGAATCACTTGACCAGTGAGCTGTTACGCTATCTTTAAAGGATGGCTGCTTCTAAGCCAACCTCCTGGTTGTATAAGTAATTCTACCTCCTTTACACTATAGATATGATTTAGGGGCCTTAAACGACGATCTGGACTGTTTTCCTCTTGGCTGTGAAACTTAGATCCCACAGCCTAACTCCTGGCAAACACACGGAAGGAATTTGGAGTTTGTTTGAGATGGATAGGTAAAACCCTCCATTCTCATTCAGTGCTCTACCTCCCTCCGGTTATAAACCAAGGCTAGCCCTAAAGCTATTTCAGCGAGAACCAGCTATTACCCGGTTCGATTAGCATTTCACCTCTACCCACAAGTCATCCCAACCAGTTGCAGCTGATACGGGTTCGGTCCTCCTCTGAGTTTTACCTCAGACTCAACCTGCTCATGGGTAGCTCACCGGGTTTCGGGTCTAGTGCGTAAGACTATAACGGGCAGTTAACCCTCGCTTTCACTAACGGCTTCGGTTGCAATCAACCTTAACCTTGCCATACACAGCTAACTCGTCAGATCATTCTTCAATAGGCACGTGGTTACGGAATAAATCCCGCTTCCACTCCTTGTAAGTATACAGTTTCAGGTTCTATTTCATTCCCTTATCCAGGGTTCTTTTCACCTTTCCCTCGCGGTACTTGTTCTCTATCGGTGAGTAAATGTATTTAGCCTTTCCGCGTAGTCACGGATGATTCCGACAAGGCTTCTCGGTGTCCATGTCGTACTTGGGAACATCAACTAAAAGGTAATTATTAGATTATATATACCGGACTTTCACCGTCTATGGTATAGCTTTCCATCTATTTCTACTGTCTAATAATTTTGTAGACCTTTTTCACAGCAGTAAAACTGTAACGTTGCGTCCCACAACCCTCAAGGCGTCTATACCCTTTACTGGGATGTTTCTCTCAAATAAAGCATCAACCGAAGTCAATAAATTAAAATCCAGAAACTAGACTATCCTAAGTTTTTGGCATATTTCCCGTTCGCTCGCCGCTACTAAGGAAATCAGCATTGTCTGTCTCTTTTCCTCTGGTTACTGAGATGTTTCACTTCACCAGGTTATCGATTTACTTGCTACTACACAAGTTCAACTAGACATTACTCTAGCTGGGTTTCCCCATTCGGACATCTTAGTCTCATAGCGGTTACACACACCTAAACTAAGCTTAACGCAGTGTATCACGTCCTTCATCGACATTTACTCCCAAGGCATCCTCTGTATACTCTTATGTCGTAATTTTTTTCAGATTTTTATGTGAACTTACAATTCCCTTGTGACTTGATTAACAGTAATCAAGTCGACAGAAATATGTAAAATTGAGCAATTCATGCGTCTCAAACACCGAAGTGTTTAAAATTCATGTTTTACTTAAATCCAGCTGTAAAGCAACTACGTTACAGAGATTGTTTAAAATATGTTTTAAGTAGCCTATTATTTAAAAGTCATTTTCCAGATATTGTCAAGAAACTTTTAGTAAAGAACCTTTTTTACACACCTCAATCCGCTGCAATGGAGACATATATTACAAATAACTAAAATAATTTTCAACCTCCAGTATAGGTCTAAATAACAATAATTCTTGACAAGAATATGATTCTTAATCAACTTATGGTTAGTATAACCTTATCTAATCGGGGTGTGGTGCATCGGTAGCATGCTTGCTTTGGGAGCAAGAGGTACAGGGTTCAATTCCCTGCACCCCGACCATTAAAAATAGCTGTAATTGTGATATTTTAGTATTATCTAAAGTAGAATAGTTACAGGTATTTTTTTTTACATTATAGTAAAACTTAAACAGAGATAACTTGTAGATCATTTAATTTTTTAGCCTTGTACATTGCTTGATCTGCTTTTTGAAGAACATTTTCTGGTGTTATGTTGTAGTCATGCTCTACAAGCACTGCTCCAACACTAGGTTTGTAACCCAAACTAAAATCTTCGGACTCATAAGGGATCAAAAATTGAGCACGGATCTTCTTTGGTATTGGTTCATTAGAAGAATCTTGCAGCCCTCCATTTATTAAAACAACAAACTCATCCCCGCCAAGGCGGGCAACAACATCAGTCTCTCTCCTAAAAACACTCCGAAGTTTTTTAGCAGTGTCTATAAGAACTTTATCACCAACATCGTGGCCATACGAATCATTAATAGATTTGAAATCGTTAAGATCTACAAATAACAATGTAAAAGGCTTTTTTTTGGTTAGTGAACTGCGCAAATTACGTATAAAGTACCTGCGATTATACAGTTTAGTTAAGTGATCAGAATGAGATTTACGTCGAAACCTCTCCTGCAAAACCTTAACTTGATGGATATTCTCAATCGATACCATAACCGAAGAAACCTCCCCACACTCATCATAATCAAAAGGAGTGATGCTATTCTTAGTCCACACTTTTGATCCATTCGATTTAATATATTGCAACTCTTTGATCATCACCTCCCCCTTTTCAAGTTGACGCAGTCTAGAAACAAAATTCTTTTTATCAAAACGGACCTTATTAGAAATAATCGACATCCAAAACTCTGGCGTTAAATCCTCCCCCTTGTATCCAAAGATCTTTTCAAAAGCTAAATTAGTCTGATAAATAAAGTTCCTATTAAGGTCGAACAAAAAAATTACATGAGGAGTAAGTTGGTTAATCTTACGCAAAAAATTATTTGCTTTATCGAGTTCTCCTTGTGCCCTTTTAAGCTCAGTTATATCTGAGGCATTCCCAACTATCATGTCCCCTTTCCCTTCAAAAATATTCGGCAGGCTACGTTTTTTAGTAAGAAAATACTTATCGCCTTTGGAAGTGGGAATTTTTTCCGTTGCAGAATGTTCGCCACCATGACTTTTAAAAACATCCAAATCTCTCCGCCTAATCTTCTTAACTACCGAGTCTGGGAAGATATCCTCATCAGTCTTACCTATCATTGAGACACCAGGAGGAAACAACATCTGCTTTATTGTTTCGTTCATGAACAAATACTGCCCTGCTTCGTTCTTAATATATAAACCTGCTGGTATAATATCAAATATCTTTTGCAAAGTAGTATGAGAATTCGCCAATAGCGACAGATTATATCGATCATTTTCAGACAGGTTGCGATCATACGGTCTCAATCTACTATTTGATGGCATTATTATTACTACGAGTTAATTTATTATTAAAGTAAGGAATTACCTCAATAAAGTCAACTATAATTAAAAAATGACCAAGCTTCTATGAGATTATTGAAAGCTTACCAGTATCTTCTTTGCGAGCTGGCCAATAATACCTTCCATACAGAATAAAACGATGACTGACATCACCCCACTCTTCTTGAGGGAATAGTCCCATCAAATCCTGTTCTATCTTCTTTACATCAGTATGCTCAGTGAGATTCAGCTGACCTGCAAGCCTCTTAACATGCGTGTCTACAGCAATCCCTTCGGCAAGTCTATAAAGCTCCCACAAAACAACGTTAGCAGTCTTACGCGCCGCTCCAGGAAACTGAACAATCTCTTTAACTGTTTTTGGAATTTCTCCGTTGTATTTCTCGTGCAATAGCCCCGCTGTCTTTTGGATATTCTTAGCCTTACCTCGATACAACCCTATAGACGAAATATCCTCCATAAGCTCATCCAAGTCTGCCTTAATATAATCCTCAAGCTTGGTGTACTTTTGGAACAATTTTTCAGTAACCTTATTGACCTGCTTATCAGTTGTCTGAGCTGACATAATTACAGCAAACAGAAGCTCAAAGGGCTGAGTATAATTCAGCTCACACTTGGGATTAGGAAAAACCTCCTTGAGGTATTCATTGATAAGTCGTGCTCGATTTTGTATATCCATAGTAATTATTGGTAGAATGAAAACTTTATGTTCGATTGATAGGGGTTGATTTTAAGCGGACCTGTCAGCGCTGATATTTGAAAAGTTTTTTCCTTAATTGTTATGACGTAGTCATTACTGCTACCAAGATAAAAAATGTTAGAGACTTCTTTTTTATTTAAACCACTCTGATCCTCCATCAGCAAATGGGACATATCAAAAGCAGGTAAAGGTTTGTCATTATATTTTTCGAAACCTTTTACTATTTTAAGATTAGATTTATCATGAATTAAATATTGTGGCACATAATAATCAGTTCCCTTTACATTTATCACCATTACCCCTTCCTCTTTATATTCAAAGTTACGAGTTTTAACAAAACTACTATCGATTGATAGGGGTTTAAAAAGCTTCATTTCTTCGATTTTCAATTTTAGCCCTTTAAGCATATCCTTACTATATATATACGACTCACTCTTTTTGGCGTCAGGGTCTTCGTCTTGTTCACTATTAATCTCAGATGACGGTTCTCCAGATGTAGGCTGGGCTGGGGTCTCACCTGCTCTAGTGGTAGGATAGTGCTTTGCGCTGTTAATATCTTCAATTAGCAATTCAAAATCAGCTTTAGCAACCTGCGAATACTGTTTAGTTTGGAGGAGATTAATGGTATCTTGATGCTTAGAATTCTCAAATAAGAAAGAACCACAGTCTTTGAGAATAAGCTGACCAATTTTTTCTGCTTTCTTTTCATCCGCGTGGTTAATGGATGCAAACGCTGCGTTACTAATAACAATTACTCTCAAATAATTTAACACTTCTTCAACCTCTCCTGATTCTACATCTTCTACAAAGGCTGATTCAGGGGTTTCCTCATAAGTTGAGGTGTATTCATTGAACATTTCTTTTATGGTTTCTGCCTTATGCTGATCACTATAAAAATACCCTTGTTCGCTCAAATTTTCAGCCTGTAGTAATAGGTTATTTCCTTCATACTTAAGTTTTAGAGGGATTATATTTTCGTTTTCGTACAATTTTTTGTAAGTTACATTATTTTCTATGGATAATTCATTGTCTTCTGTTGAATCAGATTCTGTTTCTTCTACCCCATCCTTAAGCTCTTGTAATACTTCATCCAGCTGTTCAAATTTCTCTCCTATTTTCTGAGCCAGTTCCTGAATATCTTTTATATCTTGCAATTCTTGAATTTCTTTGTCACGCAATGCTTCTAATAGTGCTTCTGATTGGTTTTCCAAGCTGGCAGTTGCATCATAATATCGATCAAGAATATTAGCATCTAAAGTATTTTCTTTGGAAATATCATCAATATCACCTCTCATATTCTCAAGCTGTAACAAGAGCTCACCATCCACCAGCACAATAATATTATTTTGTTTTTCCGGAAGATCATCTATTGAGACTTCATTTAGGTTCTTGCTTAAAAGAGTAATTATCTCAACAGTCTCATCTATCTGTTTATGTTTTCTGTTCAAATAATCCAAGTCCTCAAGCTTGGTATCCACCTCTGACTTCAGAATCTCTGGTGAAGCTTCTCTAGTCTCTTTGACACCATCATCAGAAAAATTATTATCTTCAATTTCAGAAATATAATCATCTTCTGGTACATCGGATACATAGCTTGGGTCGTTTTGGTGCATTTTAATCAATAGCGAACCCAATTGGTTGGAGGCTATAGAAGAATATTTACGATCACGGAGTAGCTTTAAAATACTTGCTTCATGGTCAGCAAAAACCACACCCATCTTCTTTAGCTCTTCATATTGAGTAATTATGTGTTGATTAGCCCGAATCCCTTCCTTATCTAAGGATATTAAAAATTCTATAGCAGTATTTCCAGTCAATGTAGGCAAAAATATCTCTTTTATAACGAACTTCATAGTTTCATTATTCTGCTTGGTTTCATCATCGTAATTATCCAGGAAATCTAAGAGTTGTTTTTCAATATCCAAATTACCTTCTTCATACATCTTATAACCTTTGAAATCAAGAGTTTCATCGAGAACGTTTTCTATATTCTCCCTATTTTTTTCGTAAATAACATTGTCAATCGAACCTTCTTCTTTCTCAGATGCTTCTGTGTCTTGCGCCTTATCGTATCGTACTAGCTCACCAGGCTTATTTTCGACCGATTCCAAGTTTGATGAATCAATAACATCTTTAAGTTCCAAGTCACTTAATTGCAGATTTACTTCCTCGCCTACTGATGACTCACTAATGTCTTTTGATTGGTATTTAACAAGTCCACCTGGAGTAGATTGCTCTCGATTTGTTTCAGTAAGAATTTCTCCGTAATTTTCAGCCGATAAATCATTCTTACGAAGCAATTGTCCAAGTTGGGCACCAATCTTGCTTGATTGACTCACACCCCCTTTGATCCGATCGAATATAATATTCTTATCTTTAGTTGTGGTTTTACTAAGACCTTCTTCGAAGATTTGACCTAGAAGCTTTTTAAATTGTGTATTATTTTGAGAAAAGTTTCGGGCTACACCCTCATCTAACATACTCTCAAGAATAAGTTTATATTTTGGGCTTTCTAATAAGTCTTTTGAATCTACTTCAAACCTACCTTTGTCAGTTTCATACAGCGATAAAATTGCGTTCAATTCACCAGCAATTTCTGACGCAAATAATCTAATATTTTCTGGAGTACCTACCGTTTCGTTTCTTACATTTTCTGTTTTTAAGTCAGGATTTGCAAGCTTATCGTAAATTGAAACAAAACCATCGTTATCCTTTTCATTATCTTTTTCTAAAGATATTTCTTGAGTATCAAAAGTATCATTTCCTAAGTTGTCATTTGTTGTTTCTCCCTCATTAGTTGAATCGTCATCAGAATCGACACTGACTGCATCCGAAGGTTGATCATTAATATTAGAAATTTGTACCAATACACCACCCAAATCACTCGGAGGTAGTTCTTGCAATGATTCGCTTTCAAGAACAGCACTTGCAGCTTCACTCTGAATATTTAGAACCCTAATCCTATCTTTAACGTAATCTAAAAACTTGCCTCCATCAGGATCAACAAGTGAACTAATCTTATCAGATTTCACCACCAATCCCAGCACAGTTCCATAACCCGCCACATCTTCTATGACAACATTTTCTTCACCATGAAAAGTGTCGATAAATGCTTTTACTTTTTCATTTCGTCGGAGAGAAAACAATGTAAAAGGATTCAAATCTTTTCCATCAAGAATGATATCTTTTTGAGAATTAATAGTGTTCTTTATCAATTCCTCAGTTTTTCCTAACTTCTCTTCATACTCTCGACGCTGCTTGTCTTCAATAGCCTTCTTATCCAAATAGCCGCTATTTTTCGTCTCACTATTATCAGTTTTGCCTTCGTCTGGCACCATAAATTCCTTTTTGCGATCACGAGCCTGCTGTTTCTCATCAAGAAAATCATACACGTAATCCTCAACATACTCAAGATTCGGAATCGCACTACCTTTTTCAGGAAAATAAGCAATGATTTCCTCATCTGTCATCGCATCAAATTCCACCATGATTTCTTCAATAACATGCGGGTCATTAATGGATTCCTGAGCGAGAACTTCACCCACATCTAGTTGAATTGCTCCGAGAAGAACCTCAATTTGCTTCTCAGAATAAACACTCTCTTGAGCTTTTTGATCCATATGCCCATCAAATCTTTGCATAACATACTGAGCAAGTTTTTTGACTCGATCAAAATCCAACTCCCCTGTATTCTGATCAAAATGAGATAGAATTTGATTGTCAGACAACTTATTCAAAAAACGCTCTTCGTAGTCATATAGATCATCCAGCTCTCCATTTCTTGCAAACTTAGATCGCAGGTAGAATTGCGCTAACTCATCTTGCAACTCAACAATCTTTTCATCTACACGACCTTCAAAACCACTTGTGAAATCTTCCGCTCTATTCCCTTCTTTAAAATTTTTTATTAAAGTTTGACCTAACTTTTTAACCTCCTTTTTTTTCAAACGATTATTCGAATGAAGGAATTCATCAAATCGATCAATATTCCAGGTGTTAATATACGCTTCAGCAAAAGCAAACAACTCACTCTTCTGAGCCTGATCGACACTACGAGTACTCATAAAAGCGCTTTGTAGACCATCGACAAGCTTACCAGATTTTACAGCTCTTTGCTCTTTGAAACTATCTTTATTTCGCTCATTAAGAGCTTGCGAGTGTCGTTCAATCAAATCATCTGCCAAATACCCAGTCTCAATTGAATCCAACCTTCCTCCTACAAAGAACTTAGAGACAATATCTGGACTAAAACTTTCTAAAACCCTAGAAGCATAATCCTGCAGATCCTTGTAGTCAGACCTCTTAAGCTTTGTTTTTTTCTTTAATTTCTTACTCAGACTTTGAAATAAATTCTTTCTCATTTCCTGATCACGCTCAGCGCCCCTCATAGAATCAAAATCGATCTTGTTCCGGTCTCTAAAGTTAGTATAACTTTTAGCAACCTTAGAACCAACCTTCTTCAAATAAGGCTTTATGAAATCCCAACTTTGGTTAGCCAGCGTTAGCACCTTACTAATAATAGTTGGATCCTTAATAACCAAAGCTTCCAACTCTTTCTTTGCTTGTTCTGCATCAGCAAGTATCTCTTCAGCCTTCTTACGATTTTCAAGAGAAAGCGATTGTAACTCTTCATTTAAAATTGCTTTTTGCTCTGCAATAATCTTTTCTATAGAAGCAATCTCTTCTTGAGCATTATCTACTCTTTGTGCTTGATTTTCTGCTTTACCTTTACCTTTTTCTATTCCGAACATATTACTTGGTTTTTAATTGATCTAAGAATGCTTGATGAGCTTCTGAATACTTTTTTAATAACTCTGGTTTATCTTTCAAATCTGGTTTTGAATACTTACCCGAAACCTGTAATTGTATCCAGTCTTTCTCACTAAAATTTTCAATAAAATACTTATGCAGAGAATCTTTGTAGATATTCCAACAAGATTCTACTATGTTTGAATTTTCAGGAGGAATCTGATCCATACTATACCCTGTCATTGCCTGCACAAGCAAATTTATAAATTGAGCCTCTTCTTGGTTTTTTGTCTCAGTCATAAGATAAAGTTACTATAGAAATGTATATATTAAAGTATAACTCACCATATAACTTATGACAAGAAAAAAGACACTAATTCTATCTTTTTCATTTAATCAATGCTTTGTTAAATCCCTATAAAATTTCGTTAAGTTCTTGAACTCTTTTGAAGAGGAGGAGAATATCAATCCCCCGGAAGATTTTTGATACAATTTGAGTATTTTTTTAGAGATTTTTAAGTATTATCTTACCTATTTTATTTTTTTAATTTACGATATATATAATATGTATACGGAAAATTACAGTATATAAATACTATATTGTATACTAACTACACAACTTTATAAAAAACATTTTCTAGGTCTTTAATCTTCATTTCTCCTTGATCAACCTCATCCAGTAAATTATTTTCACTTAAGTATTCCACTAAAGATCTTAGTTTACCGACATTATCTTTATGACCTGATAGTATCAGTAAAGCATCCCACTTACCCTTATCATAACCACCATTTACCATGATCAGAGATAGGTAATCAGTAACCGCCTCCTCAAGGTCAGTACCAATAGTCAATTCTTCTTTTCCCCCAAAATATGAGACCAGAATCTTCCTTAATTCCTGCTTTCCATTACAATTGAGAAATTTACCAATTTTATTAAGTAATTCAGACTGAGTAAAAGTAAGCTCCGTATTTACATCTATTTTCAATATGTTAGTAAGCTCTACTACTTCTTTCTGATTATCATAAGTCGCTTGATTAAAAACTTTCGAAAAAGCCATCATCTTTTTCCTCTCTAATTCTGTTAAAACAATTTCGCTATACTTTGCCACTTCCAATCCTTTTTCAATAACTTTGGTTTGCTCACCACTTTTTTGCACGTAAGAATTAAAAGACCCGTGACCCAAAGCCTCGTGAATCATAGTTCTTAACACCATAATCTTTGGTTTATTTAATCGAGTTGGATTTATAAAAGCGAAACTTTCACTTGAATTTGGAGAAGCTTTTATGGCAGCTCCCAGCCCAACACTTCGATTCAACACAACGTCGTATTCTAGCGGCACACCGTAAGCAACAGTTGTGGATTTCAGCTCTTCAATACATGATACATACTTTTGATAATGCTCTGGATAAAAGTCTTTCAACTCTTTTAGAATATAATCATGTTCAGCTGCAATACTATCAGGGATAGAGTTTTTTACTAACTCTACCTTGCTAAAATTTTTTTCGTTCGATTTTTCTATATTTTTGTTTTTTATTACTGTTTCCATACACTTGTGAATTAGAACGGCAAGTCAGACCTTTCTTTAATCTCCTTCTCTACTTGCTCTTTAGTTTTTCCATATTTTTGTTTAGTCATTTCGATGATCTTATTTTTCCACTCCAAACCTCTTTCTTCGCTAATTGTTGCGGGCCGTAGGTTAAAAGGGGTTGTTTTCTGACCATCAACTAAAATACGGGCATTGATAGTATATTTCTCGGGGTTCATGAGGTCGTTTGCTGTCAACTCTGGGGCAAACTCCGCCTCCAAATACTTAGCGTCATCTGCTCCCACACGGTAGATAAATTTATTCGCGCAGTTTGCCATAATTGAGTCTTTAATACGCTCGTCCCCCTTAGGAATAATCTGCTTCACAAACTGGTGAGCCAAGTAAAAACCTACTTTATACTTACGAATTTCCTCCAAAGCCTTAGGAATTGCATCGAATAAGAAGTTTTGCATCTCATCAATATACACAAAGAACGGCACACGTTCAGTCGCAGGAATCTCAGTCGTTGTCCCGTCGGCATTATATCGCAGGCCATCGTTCCGACCCATACCAGCCATCAAAATATTTCCAATAATTACCATTCCTACCAAGTAGGCAGAAGTTTCTCCAATCAGACCTTTTTCTAATTTTACCAAAATAATTTTCTTATTATCCATAGCCTGCCGAAAATCAATCGCCGATTCTGACTGTCCAATCATCGGTCGTAAAAAGTCATTAGTCGTAAATGGAGCGAGCTTAGAAGTGATATAAGGAACCATATTCTCAAGCGAAGCGTCACCACCAGCTTTGGTAGCCTGCTTTTCCCAAAAATCTACCACATCTTGATCCTCGCACATCGCGAGCTTGAAAGTTCGGTAATCTTCATCAGCCAGTACCTTACTAATCTCCATCAAGGTATTCCCGCTTTCAGGGTGACTCATCACAAGTCTCATTGAGTTCTTCATATACTGCTCAAACATCGGACCACCGGTCGACTTAAGATCATACAACTTATCCCAAATCGTAAACATCGTATCAATAACCAGTGTCTTCTGAGTCGGCTTCAACGGATCCGTATACAACATGTTAAGCCCAAGTGGCCGGTCAAGAAAAGCTGGAGAGAAAACCAATACATCATCCAACCGATCTTCTGGAACACGCATCAATACCTCGTCGACAAGCTCTCCGTGAGGATCAACCACACAGACACCATTCCCCTTCTTCATATCATTTTCGATAATATTCACCATCATGTATGACTTACCTGTTCCAGAGCCTCCCAGTGCATAAATATGGCGGAACCTGTCTTCATTGCCTACCCACACTTCTTTTTTCTCACCTCGAGACTCAGCAGTACCGAGCAAAATTCGATCCTCACCAGCCTCTGGCAAAATCAAAGGAATTGGTGGCTTACGAGAGAGCAACCACTTAATTGCGCTTGTTTGCGTAAGATAGTTAGGCAAATGCCACATCGAATTAACCTCCTCAGTATTAATAATATTCTTACCGGAATTCATCGCTCGAAGCATGTAATCATCTACCACCTTCTTAATATTCTTATTCTTCTTCTTAATATAATTGAACGGTCGATTATCATAGATCTGAAAAGCTGGTAGAATACCATCAACTATCTGCTTAGCTCGCTCTGGATTCTGCGCCCCAGCAACCACTCTTAAAGCAAACTTAAATCCTGGACGAGAAGCTTTTTCCTCAAGTTTCTTAATAATTTCCTGCTGTTGCGGTGTAAGCTGAATCGCTTGTTCCCTACCAGTCAAATCAATCTTACGCTCTCCAGTAGGATCTTGCTGACTTCCTTTGCCCCATTGCTTACCAACGAACTTAAAAAATCCAACAATTATCCCAAAGAAGCTATAGTCAGGGAATAAAATCTCTTTAGGATCTTGCCCTTGTTGAATCTTAGATGCGAGAATTCTCGGTTTCTTCTGCCATTTGTCATTAACCGGAACAAGTACTAATTGAACTGCAGCCGACTCTTCTCGAACGAGCCCTGTGAGAGCGTTAGTTATCGTATTCAACGGCTCTTGATCCATCAACTTGTAAGACTTGTAGGGAAGTTCGTATCGCGTTGCTAGATCTAGCTCAGCACCATAAGCACTAGAACCTGGTTTGAAGAATTCCAACCTTTTGAGTTTGGTAACATCAGCCTTTGGATAGACAGCTACAACCTGCCTAGCAATCACATTACTAATTTTTTTTGAACATCCAAGCCAAAATCTTATCTCTTGATCCATATTCACAATCTCAATACTAAACCTCTCACCGCCAGTCCACCAGGACTTGAGCCTGTTCTGTTGATATTCACTAATCACACTAAAAATCTGCTCACCTACTGCTAAGGTCTCTTTGTCATCTTTCTTAGTTCCCTGCTCTTTTTGCATTTGCTCTACCGACTCCTTTGGCACAGCTATTTCCAAAAAATCCATATTTTTCCACTCTGAAAACAATCGCCTTTTGGCAAAAAATCTTCGAACAAGCTCCAGGATAAGATAAAGAACCGCCAAAACGATCAAAGCTATTCCAAAATAAATAGCTACAGTTGTCAGGCCAGATAAAAAACCATCCAAAAACCCTCCACCAGCGGTATTGCTAGCAGCTTGAGAGGTATTTTGGACAGTGTTTACCGACTCTGAACCAGTATTAAACAAATCGTCGTTCATGAGTATTTTTTATTTGTGTTTTGATAATACTCTAAGTATACCTTAAATAGTAACTTATGACAAGCTATCATGCCCACTCTTTGTCTCCAGCAGTTTCGCTACTGTTAGCCAGCGTTTAGCTGGAATACCCTTTCCAAATACAGGAGTGAATATTGCGACAATCTCGTAGTTACTAAAACCCTTTTTAGATAATTCTTTTAGAGCTTCTAGGGCTTGACCGAAGACTACCTTTCCTTTGTTGTACTCTATTTTAGAGAGAGAGTTTACTTCTTTTTTCTGCTTATTACGTAATTTCGTTATAGTTTTTCCATTAATAATAGCACCTCCTTTTAAAAATTTTAAAAAACTTGAAGAATAAGAATCAAATATTTCAATACTTAGATTTTCTATCTCAAAATCTTCAATTACGTGAGCTAATAACTCCTCCATCAAGTAATCGTTATAAAATTTTTCTATTAATGGTTGGATAACTTTTTTCAGCCCATCTCCACTCTTATCGCTCTCCATAATTTCATTAATTGCGTTACCTAATTGTATGTATACTTTGTCACCTTTTTCGCATAAAGTTCTGAGAGCGTGATAATGTTCATGCTGCATAACCCCTACCACCTTGTCAGTGTCCATGTCATGACTTGTATCAACCATAGTCACAGGAATATTATTAACTTGCTTAGAATAACCGATTGCTCCAATCTCAGAAATAAAATTTAACAATGTGGACTCCTTTCCAGCAAAAAGTCGTATAAACACCTTTCTATCGTGAACCAATAAGCCAAAAGAGTACTGATTATTATAGACTTCAATTTCGTCCAAATCCTTATCGGATAGGTCAAGGTCAGGAAAAACAAAAGCTAGTTTTTCTTTTTTAGTTGAATTTTTCTCAAACAAAGATTCCACCGACTCTAGAGACTCAGATAGCTTATTTTTGATATGTCGTGCGTCTTCTGAGTTTTCTATCAATGAGAGAACTTTATACAGAGTGTCTTTATCAATTTCAATAGTATTCTCTAGTACATCAATAGCACCTAATCTTTTTTGCATTAAATTCTGTATTTTTACTTGAACAGGGCTACCTTCAAGCCTCTTAGCAAGCTGATTAGATTCAGTCTCAACTAAATTAATTTTGTCCTTAAACTTCTTCACCTCACTCGGAAACTTATCATAAATATACGCAACAGCTTGTAAGATTGGAGATCTTTGAAAATCAAACAAATTATCAAAGATTTCTTCCGGAGATTGTGATATGTTAGGAATATTCTCATTAAGGGGCATAACCTATCTAAACAAAATTCCACAGCCTTGTTGCCATAGTTTTTCCTCTTCTGGAGATAATCGCTTATAGTTTTCAATTTTTTTCTTGATTTTCTCAAAACGAGGTTTTGATTTAGGGTCTGCAGCCTCTACAGCATCAACAACCTCTGAGAGTAACGAAAATGATTCTACTGGATCAAACAAACCCATATTCTGCGTATATGCACTTAACATCCTTCGTATATAACTATCTTTTTTAGCACCACCCCCAATACCTTCAATTACTTTTCCTCGCTCAACTTTTGCAGCTTCCGCCCCATTTAAATCTGCAGCAATGTTTTCTGCCACTTCTTTAAGAACCCCATTTAAATCTGGGTTAAAGTCTTTCTTACCGATTTTATCAACAATTTCATTTTCAAATTCTTTAAAAATTGACTGACCAAGCACATCCACTGTAGAAGTTACTCCTTCTTTTGCCCAGTCTGCTTTGTTAGCTTCCTTTTTATCTACTGTCGCTAAATCATCTAATCCCTGCATTTTTCTACCAGAATCTATAATGCCTTCACCAATCTTATCAGCCCAATCTCCAAGAAGGTTGTTATCGGAAATCAAATGTTCTTTGTATCCCTTCTTTTGACCTGCCATCTTAGCACTAGTTCGCACATCAAATACTTTCAATCCTTTAACACTGAGCCCGACAATATTACCAGTTACCCTCAGCCCTGCACCGCTGATAGAAGCCCAGTCGACTTTTCCAAGACCACCACGTATTTTTTTGAATACTCTTCCTGAGACCTTTTTGAACTTATCGAGACGGTTCTTACCCACTCCTTGATTGTGTTCGATATAGCGCTCGGTTATGCCAAGCTCAGTTTGTAGTCTTTTTGCTTCTCTTTCAATCTCCTTCATGGCATTTTCTAAGCTGGATTCTAGATCTTTCTGATGTTCTTCTCTTTTGTTATATCTTTTATTAACATTTTTTTCACGCTTCTCATTAGCATTAATTTCTTCATTTAGTTTTTTTCTTCTTCTTTTTGCTGCATCTAAAGACATACTATTTTGTAGCTAAATTATTTAAAAAATTATCATAGGCTTCATCATACACTTCTTTAAGTCCGGAAAAATTACCCCAATCGGTCGTCGGATAGTGCCCTACACTCATTAACTGAGCATGTCTTTTCTCTCCATGATTTTCAAGAACATAAGATTCGATAGACTTCTCAAAAATATCTATACAATTATTAATAATATTTTTATTTTCATCAGGAATCTGCTCAAGAGAAAGCCCAGTCATAGCCATAACCAAACTATCTACAAATACGATAGACTCTGCATCTACCAGTTGTTGTTTATTCATATACCAATAATTATATCACATAAATAACAATAGAGCAATAAAAAATGGAGCCTTAAAAAAGACTCCGCCTCACACCATCAATTAACACTTCCTATCTCAATTAAAACCGTACAGTCTTTGGTGCATAATATTCAGCGTATCAATTAAGAGCGGGTGCTCTTGAGCGCGAATTCTGTTATGCAAAGATTCTTCATTATCCCCCTCAATAATAGGCACTCTTACTTGACCAATCACCTCTCCACTATCAAGTTCCGGGATAACAATATGCGTACTACATCCTGTTTGACTGACACCAGCTTCGAGTGCTTGTTGGATTGCGTTAAGCCCTTTGAATTCTGGTAAAAAGCTTGGATGTATATTAATTATTTTGCCTGGATACTTACTAATAAAATAATCAGAAAAAATCCTCATCCACCCGACTAAAACAATAAGATCGACATCTTCGTAGTTGCTGATTAACTGCTTCCATATCTCCTCCTCAAATAACTCTCTTGATTCATAATCATTATGATCTTCGAAAATCGTAGGCACGTTAAACTCTTGAGCTCTCAAGCGCACATGCGCATCCGCTTCATTATAAACCAATACTAGCATCTGCGCGTTCAACGATTTGCTATAAATAGCCTTCATAATTGCTTCAAAGTTGGTACCGCTACCTGAAGCAAAAGCAACTATTTTCAAAGGGTTGATATCAAAATTTGGTTGAATACTAGAATCTGACATTACTTCACTACCCTCGTAATTATTACTCTTAAAGAGGATAATTACAGAAAAAATCAAAACTATCAACCCATAAAAAAAATGCAACCTAAGTTGCACATTATAGATAGAGAATGCGATCCATTTATCTTAACTCTTCCCCAATCAAATCAAAATCTGGATAGGTGTGTGTAAATTGATCCATGGTTATAAACTCTTTGTCATCAGAATTATCAAAATACTCAAACAACTTCTTATTCTCCTCAAAAGGAACATCGAGATCATCTTCATAAGCATAGTGTCGAACTGGGATAGAAACGTCCTCAGCATAACGAGCAGTATTTAGTATATTTCCCGAAAAAGCACACAGAATTGAATAATCATTGAAGCACATACTCTGAATACTACTAAAGGTATTTGCCAGTATCAACTTCTTCGCATTTGGTCGCTTGGAGGCTGTATAAGTCGCTGGAGAACCCCCCATTGAATGCCCAAAGATAATTATATCTTCTTCATTTACACCTTGCTCTTCTACCATCCAATCATATGTAGTTAATGCCGCATCATACACAGAATCAGTATTAGGCTGACCTTCCGACTCGTGATACCCAGGATATGCTGGAGAATACACTGTTCCATATTTTACCAGCTCAGGAAACATATCATTGATACGACCGCTATTTCCATGCAAATAAAGAATTGCTGGAGAATTAGCCTTACCTTGAGCTTCAAAACTCCATACAGAAATATTATTCCCCTCACCATTCTCAATAAAATCTAACTCATACCCAAAATTTGGAACTGGCGCCCAGCTAACTGTATTATTGAAAACCAAACTCCCGGCTTGCGATGTCAAAAACAACGAAGCAAGCAGCCACAACACAAAAAGTGCCGTAAGCGAAATTCCAGTCCATTTCAAATATTTCATAAGATAATGGTTGATTTATTAACTTGCCTGCGCTCCTTGAAGCGTTTCGTTATACTTTCGCACATTAGAGATGTATAGAATATGAATAACCATGATAACGATACTTGGTAGTAACCATGCAGAAATCTTCACAAAGTCTTGAGCAAAAGTTTCTGGAGCAAAGATTGTCTTAGCGAACAACTCTAGAACTGTAACAAAAAGATAATACACAACCACCAAAGCTGTCATAATTCCAAGCTTAGTGACCTTCTTTGCCTTCGCAATACGACCAGGAATATTGGCCATCATAAACAATAAGAAAATTCCACAAGTAATCGTAACCACTTGTCCAAGCGTTGACATAAAGAACAGACCTAATTCGTTAGAGTCAGAAGACCCTGCAATCTCTGCATACCCTGTAAGTAGTGTAAGGATGTTAATAAGTCCCCATCCACTTACCCACACGATAAAAAACACTCTAAATACTGACTCGAACTGCTTACTGAATTCTTCAAATATAAATAAATATAAATTTTTATATACTATTAATTATAATATACAATATGGTGCATGTAAAGACTAGCCAAAGATAGCCCCGCCAATCAATCCTACAAAAGCAAAAAAGAGAATTAACCCAAGAAGTAACTGGATCAAAAACAGCGCCACCACTCCCCAAACAAATCCTTTCTTACTAAATTTTTCTTGATACATTTTTTCCCACCATATATAAACCCCGATTATACCTGCGATATATAAGAAAAAGCTAGTCCCATCCAAGCCAGGCAGAGACGAAAGCACATTGGCAGCAATACTTGTGACAATAGACATACCGGCAGCAGACCAGAACGAAGGCCAGAAATAACTCTTAGACAACTTTGACGGATTTGATTCGATACTTGGTGGTACACTCTCTGCTTTCGGCGTTTTGCTGTATGCTGACTGCAGCTCAGCTATTTTTTGTTGATTTTCAACTTGTTTATTTTCCATATAATAATATTATATCATATTAAATATAATTAGACAATATTTAATAGTCAATTTCTATACTCAAAATAATACCGCAGCCCACTTATCAACCAAATCAAGAAATACTATTCTTTGATTCAGGGCAAAGACAGAAATATAAGCCTTAGGGATATTACTTTTGCCCTTAAATTATTTTGTGTCAGGTTTCACAAAATATGTTTCAGAATTGAGCTCTTTTTCTACTTTATACTTGGAGCCTATGTTCATTTGAGTTAGCATTCTTTTTATTATATAAGCTCCACCCTCTGTCTCAATATATTTTGTAGGTAAAGAAAACACAGTTCTTTTATTTTCATTTTTTTCATGTTCTTCGATAAATCTACGCTCTGAAATTGGAACAAAACCAGTATATTTATATCCAAAAAATGAATCTGTATTCTTGTGTGTATATTCTTTTTTCACAGATACATAATCACTGATGATAGCTCTGTATTCATCTAAATCACTAGATTTAAGCGGGGGCTGTATCTTGCGGATAACCTCTTTGATATTCTCTTTTTCTCTTCGTTCTTCATCCGCAACTTTCTGATGCTCATTTCTATATTGCTTATGCATATATTGATAAAGGTCATCATAATTCTCATCACTCCGCGAATAATACTGCTTTTTGGAATTATATTCAACCGAGTATCCTTTATAAGGGTCGTATGTAACCTCAAAACCTATACCTCTAAAAAAATCTAAGTTCTGTAATATATATTTCAAGTATGATTTTGGCTTATCTTTCTCGGTCATACCGACAGTGGAATTCAAAACTTTTGATAAGTACAGCTTGATCCGGTTCACGCTCTGTTCTTTTTCAATTCGGGTTTTTGACCTATGATTACCGTAAAGCTTAGTTTTAAAACGCTGAGCGTCTTTGATAAGAGAGCGACTGATAAGTAACACATTGTTTTTATCAATGATTGGCTCGTACGATTCTTGGGCTTTCTCTTTTAATTTAACGAATTCATTGTATTGCCGACTTTTATCTAAAACCCTACGCTCTTTTTCCTCGAGGTTAGAAAACCAATTGTCCGCTTTTTTGATCACTTCATCCATCTCTATGTGGTAACCATCAATAGCTGTCGGATCAGATATGTAACTATGCCTATCCACGCCCTTTTCACGCCGTACCATTATTGCCCTCAGTCTGTTATTAAAAAATGAAACATAAGCATTAATTCGATTGACAGCTTCTCTGCTGACAGAATCTGTTCGCATTTCGATTTGATTGCGCTCAACAAAACCATTTTTAGGACGAGCGATCATACCAGACATATAGTCATCGTAATCACCTTTAAGTTTGCCATACAAGGATTTTTGGTTTTCTAAAAGTGTTTTTCGTTGTATATCATCAGCTTCCATTTTAACCTTTTCAAATTCTTCGATAGCTTCTTCCGCTTCAGAAATGTAATTTTCATTATCAACTCGGTAGTCAATCTTACTTTCACCAGTAAAAATATCTTTCGTGGCAATACTTACCACAGTTCTCCACATATTACTCCATCTTCGATCTTGCTCTCGCTTCTCCCTTTCTTTGTGCGTAGAAGATTCAGTTCTAGGTTTCGAAAACTCAAATTTCATACTTTATTACTCATTAGTATATCTTAAAAACAAATTTCTGTAACCCATAACTTGAATATTTTTATATCAATATTTCAAGCTGAGATAAAGCTTGGAAAAGGTGTTGTGTAAAAAATAATACCTATACCGACGAAGAATATGTCAAAAAGAAATATATATTAGCAACAAGTAATGAAAGAACAATCAAAGCTATAGCGATAACAAAGCCTGCAAAAAACTTGAATATTTGCTTATTTTTAGAGAATTTTAACCACGCCCCTACACTTAATAAAATTGTAATCAGGCAAATAAAAGGAAAGTAACCTGCAGAGCCGGATATTCTATCAATTAACAAACCCAACAATAAAGCACCAATCGAAATGAGCACTCCACTTAGTAGACTTGAGTCTTTTTGTTCGACTACTTTTGTTTGATTTTTCACTGCCATATCTCTTGAATTGAGAATAAATATTGATTGAATGTCAAAAAATTACCCCCGAAGGGGTATGCTAATCCGTAAGCGGAATTCTGTTTTAGATAGTAATTTGTCTAAGCTGCCTACCTAATTTGGCATTGCACTAGGAGGGGTTTGCCAAGAGGACGGTTGCCCGCCTTCCCTGATAGAATTTTAATCTATCTTTTCACCAGTGACAGCAAGCTGCCAGTTTATTTTCTGTTGCACTTTTCAGCCTACAAGCCCTGAAAGCCTTCAGCTCCCTATGCTTACGCACGCTTGTCTAACCAAGCTCCCACATCGTGTCGGCCTATCAAACTGCATGTTTTCGTTGCAGCTTAATCAGCTGCCACTGCAACATTCCGTTTGTAGCCCTCCTATTCCCCACAAATCAACAGATTTGCGTGGGCCCCATTATGGAAAAATTCTAAGGGGTCCCCAAGAAGCGAGAATGGTTCTTGGGGTGAGAGGGATATCAAATGGAGTACTGTAGCCTCGGTCCTTAGGAACGAAGCGGAAGTATGCAGTTTGATAGACCGAGGCGCGAGTGTTCCGACTTTCCTCTACACTCGAAAGCATAGCTACTATCCGATTAGCCTGGCAATACAATAAATAAAGTTTTAACAATAGTCAACTTTACAACAACAAACAATTTACCTAATATTCCAACATATGAAAATCTCGACAAAAATGAGAGAACGAGACAAAATTTTAGTCGCTGTTCTTGGTACAGTCCTAATAATTGGCGGAGTTTTTTTCGCCAACACGGCATATGAAAATAGCCGCCAAACTCAACGAGTAGAAGATAATTTTCTCGCTCAAAGTAACAACACAAGTCAAGAGGAACTAAATCAGCTAGCTGCCAACTCAAACCCAGTTGACACTGAAAAACTACTCTTCAGTGAAGTAGAACTTCTAGACTTACCAATCTACCCAGTAGCCTGGGTGGAAAGGAACTTTTCCCCAAATGAACAAGCTAATCAATTTGTTTCAGGTGAAGTCTCAGACCCAGATCAAGACGGACTCACAAACAAAGAAGAGTATTTCTTCGGATCAAACCCAAAAGAATCTTTTTCATTATGCGTTTTTGAAGGAGATGATTGTAGCAAACCAAATGATGGTGATGCCGTTGAACAAGATATATCTCCTTTGACTGGGTTAGAACTAATAACACCGGGCAGGTTCACCGTAAAAAAACAAGACTTTGCCATTCTTAACAGAATAGAAGACTCTTTTGAAGTTGCTGCCAAAGAAGGTGTAGATTACCCTACTCTATATCAGCTATCAAGACAAATCGATCTATCAGATCAGTTAAATGCAATTGAGATATTAGAGCAAGAAGATAATCGTGATAACTTCATTAATTATACAAATATCCGTATCAGTATAATTGAAGATTTTTCACAAGAAGATGAACTCACAAATTTCGTAGAAATATACGAGACTTCTCAAATCCCTGAACTCCAGAGTACAAAGGATAAGTATATCGATTTAGAACAAAGAATGCTTAACACCTTCTCTCCGAGTCGATACGCCAAAGCTCACAGAGGCTATATTTTCCTTTTTCAAAAATTCCAAGATCTCATAGACTTACGTATTGAAGGTATTGAGACAGAAACGAACAATACAGAGAGCTTTAAAGAAAGAAGTCAAAGTCAAGCCACAGAACTAGTCTGGGCGTTCAGAGCAGTCAATGAGTTAGAAGAAGCGGTTGCAGAATTCGAGGATATCGACGAAGAATAAAACTCTACGGTACAACCCTTTCAAAAAATTTAATATTATTACCGCCAGGTTCTTTAAACATGCATTCTCTATGACCCCAAGGAAAGGTTTTAGGTTCGATTATACATTGTAAACCATAACTCTTAAGATCTAAATATACTTTAGCTAAATCAACAACTTCCAAAAATAGCCTCGAGTCACCAGAAGTAATCTGGTTTTCCTTTTCTAGCACTTCTAGCAAAATACCAGACAATTCAAACAAGGATCCACGACGAAACTCACCATGATTCCATGAATCCTTTTTTTGCAAACCTAAGAAATTATTAAAAAAATGATAACTCTTATTATACAGATGCGTCGGGAACACTATCCTCACTTCACCTTTTGATTTTAAATAACCCGAATCATGAAATACAACACAACCCCGTTAGGGGTTGTAATTGTTGTTTGAAATGAGGGACAGTGGAGTTGTATGACTTCAACTATCTCTTTAGCAAACACTCCTACTTCACTTCAAAATTTAGATCTTGTCACTC